>JBLFXY010000067.1:0-14751 GCA_047611645.1 Glaciecola sp. | reverse complement strand
CACTGACTCACACGCCCAGCCCCATGGGGTTCCTCACCAAGCTCCTTGCGCGCCCAGCCAACGAGAAACCGTTTCTCTTGATCCCTGTGGGTTACCCCGCTGAAGACTGTGAGGTTCCGACCCTCGGTCGCCGCTCACTGGAGCAGCTTCGCATTCAGGAGTAGCTGTAGGGCGTTGTCAGGGGTTTGTTGCGCGCCATGAATCGATCATCCTGAGGCACCTTTGTGGTTTTGGGCTTTGCAGGGCACGCAAATTGATCTACCTTCCCCACTCGGAGGGAGCTTTTGGCCCCTCCACTCTTGAGTAGCGTATTTTGCAACTCAGGCGCACGACAGGGTTCCAATGATGGACCCGCGCCATCATCAGTCTTCGAGTCCTTCGCTGTCGTACGGATCGGAAGCGCCTAATAGCAGAGCAAGTCTGCACCGGGCGCCGAAAGAGATCCGTTATCCAAAAGCAAGTAGAAGAACCCCGGTCTAGCACCGGTTTTAAAGCATTCCGTCTCGTAGAAAGCCTCCAGCGTGGAATTGACGACGCAGGGTTTACCGAGCCGCGTCCCATTCAAAGGGACGCCATCCCCGCCGCTCTCGATGGCAAAGATGTTCTGGGCCTAGCGCAAACCGGCACCGGCAAGACCTGTGCGTTTGCCGTCCCGATCATTGAGCGCATCCTGACCTTCCCCCTGCAGGGACCGCGCGTTTTGATCGTGGCCCCCACCCGGGAACTGGTTTTGCAGATCCAAGCGGAGCTGCAATTGCTCGCGCGCCATACCAAAATTCGCTCCGTCGCGATCTTCGGTGGTACGAGCGCCGTTCCCCAAATCCGCACCTTGCGCTCCAACCCCGATGTCATCGTGGCGTGCCCGGGGCGTTTGCTCGACCTGTACAACCAGGGCAAGATCAACTTCAAGAACATCGAGACCCTCGTTCTCGACGAAGCGGACCACATGTTTGATCAGGGGTTCCTTCCCGACATCAAGCGCATCCTCTCCAAGCTGCCCACGAACCGCCAAAACCTGCTCTTCTCGGCCACCATGCCGCCGCAGATTCGGCACTTGGCCGACGATATTCTCTACAAGCCCCATGTGGTGAACTTGGGTGATTCGGCACCGGCCGAGACGATCGAGCACGCATTGTGCCCCGTCTCCGAGCTTCGCAAGTACGACCTATTGGAAGTCCTGTTGCGCGAGGAAGGCTTTACATCGGCCATCGTTTTCTTGCGTACAAAAGCGCGTGCCAAGCGCACCGCAATCAAGCTCGCCAAGCGCGGCTTTAAAGCTGTGGCCCTACAAGGCAACATGTCTCAGCCCCAGCGAGTGAAGGCCATGGACGGATTCCGCAAGGGGTCCTTTGACATCTTGGTGGCCACCGACATTGCGGCCCGTGGAATCGACGTGGCGGATGTTTCACAGGTGATCAACTACGACGTGCCGAATACCCCCGACACATACACCCACCGCATCGGCCGCACCGGCCGCTCCGAGAAATCGGGTCGGGCGTATACGCTCTACGCCAGGGAAGACAACGCACAAGTCAGGGCGATCGAGAAGAAGCTCGGTTCTAGCCTGCCTCGTGTTCGGACCGAAGGGTTCGATGACCAGGAAGCGAACTACAGCGTCCCGCAACGTAGCCAGGCTAGAAATCGCCAAGGCGGCGCGCGTGCTCCTGAAAGGCACCGTGAATTCCAACCGGACGAGCGCGATCAGTCCAAGCGGACACCCCGCAGTTCACGCGGTAAAAAGCGCCAACGCAATGCTCAGAAGAGCGCGCAATCGGCCAATCGCGCTCAAGGTGGTGGTCGAGGCCCGGCGAAGTCCAACGCCGGCCAGAGTCGTCGCCCGCGCTAGAACTAATAGCTGGGGTGTTCGTGGCAAGCCATGTCGATGACAACGGCGGAGCACAGGATCAGGACTTCGTCCTCCCCCTCCTGGATGTCGATACCGTACGTGTCGCTCCAGGAGAACCATTTCTTGGAGACATGGGCGATGGTTTGCCCGTGCCGCGTGAAGGTGTATTCGTGATCTAGAAGATTGCCCTGCGCTTGCAGATCGTCGGGTCCAGGTACGTCAACGGTGAAGGAACACTTGAAGAACGTAAACAGTTTCTTCTTCACCACGGCGAGTACGTCGTCCCCGCGTTGGACTTCGTAGGTCGGTCCCCAGGCCAATAACTTTTGAGCGATGTACGCCAGTTCATTGCCGGAAGCATCCTGGAACGACAGCTTGTCGCCGATCGAAAATACTTTGCCTCGCACCCGGTAGGCTTCTATTTCATTCGAGTCCCGAATGACAAAGTCGTCTCCCCAGCTGAGGATTTTCGCTTTCATGACATAACGCATGAAAGGCATTGAACCAAACCCACCGGCCCTGGCCGGCTTTCGAATTCTAGGTTTTGCTAGCGTAGTACAAAACCAGCGCTTGCAGCACACGCCTTCACTCATCTGGTGAAGGCGTGTTGCTTGCGGAAACCTAGTTCGTCGCGACCGGCTGCGGCAAGAGCTTGTGGTAATTCTGCAGGCTGTTCACTTGTGCTTTACCACTACGCAGCGAGGCGAGAGCGTTGACGACTGCGCGGATGCCAGCCAGCGTAGTGATGCACGGGATGTTGGCGTTGAGCGCGCTCGACCGGATATAGGAGTCATCGTTGCGCTGAACCTTGCCGAAGGGTGTGTTCAGGATCATTACGAGCTCTCTATTTTTGATGGCGTCGACGATGTGTGGGCGGCCTTCGTGCACTTTGTGAATGCGCTCGCAGGGGATGCCGATAGCGCGCAGAGTCTTCCAGGTGCCTTCCGTGGCGACCAATTCATAACCAAGGGAAACCAAGGTGCGGGCTTCAGCGATGATAGCGCGCTTGTCTTCCTGCTTGACCGTGAGGAGGATGCGGCCCTTGCGCGGCAATTGCATTCCAGCGGCGGTGTAGGCCTTGGCCAGTGCAACGCCCAGATCCCCGTCTATTCCCATGACCTCACCCGTCGAACGCATCTCCGGGCTGAGCATGATGTCTGCGCCGGGGAATTTGTTGAAGGGGAAGACGGGAGCTTTGACGCTCCAATAGGGGGGGACGATCGGTTCGGTGAAACCTAGCTCTTGAAGGGTCATGCCCGCCATGATCTTGGCCGCGTGCTTTGCAAGCGGCACACCGATTGCTTTGGACACGAACGGAACGGTGCGGGATGCGCGCGGGTTGACCTCGATGATGTAGACCAACCTACCCTTGATGGCGTATTGCACGTTCATGAGTCCGATCACACCGAGCTCGAGTGCCATTAACTTGGTGGCCCGAGTGATCTCCTTGAGAATGCCTTCGGAGAGTGTCGGGGCGGGCAGAATGCAGGTCGAGTCGCCGGAGTGAATACCAGCCTCTTCGATATGCTCCATGATGCCAGCGACAACCACGATCTTGCCGTCACAAATGGCGTCCACGTCGACTTCGACCGCATCTTCGAGGAACTTGTCCACCAGGATGGGCTTGTCGGGAGATGCTTGCACCGCGTTTTGCATGTAGCGGTCGAGGGCATCGTCGTCGTAGACGATTTCCATGGCCCGTCCGCCGAGCACGTAGCTAGGGCGTACCAGCACCGGGTATCCAATTTCGCGCGCGATGGCGAAGGCGTCGCCGACGGTGTTCGCAATGCCGGATTCGGGTTGGTTGAGACCCAATCGATCAAGGAACCTTCCGAACTGTTCCCGGTCCTCGGCTTCGTCGATGGCCTTGACCGAGGTTCCGATCAGGGGCGCACCGGCCTTCTGCAGGCCTTCAGCCAGGTTGAGGGGGGTCTGCCCACCGAATTGCACGATGATGCCCTCGGGCTGAATGGCCTCGACAATGTGCATCACATCCTCGTGGGTCAACGGCTCGAAGAACAGATCGTCGGACGTGTCGTAGTCGGTGGAGACGGTCTCGGGGTTCGAGTTGACCATGACGGCGCGCTTGCCCATTTCCTGCATGGCCATGGCGGCATGTACGCAGCAGTAGTCAAACTCGATGCCCTGGCCGATGCGGTTGGGACCGCCGCCTAGGATCATAATCCGATCGGATTCGGTGGGGCGCAGTTCCGTCTCGTCTTCCCAGGTGGAGTAGTAGTAGGGCGTGACCGCGTTGAATTCGGCGGCGCAAGTGTCTACCAATTTGTAGACAGGCTCGATGCCGAGTTCTCTTCGGAGTTCACGCACGCTATCCGCGGTGGTGCCAACGGCCAGGGCGATTTGCGTGTCCGCATAGCCCATGGTTTTAGCCTTGAGAAGCATCTCGGGGCTCAAGAGAGCGCCGGCCATTTCGCGTTCGAATTCGACCAGCTGACGCATGTTCTCCAGGAACCACGGATCGATGTTGGTGACCTCGTAGATTTCATCGGTGCTCCAGCCGGCGCGGTAGGCCGTGCCGACTTCGAGCAAGCGATGGGCCGTGGGCGTGTGCAGGCTGGCTGCAATTTGGCTGCGGCTGAGCGAGTCCACGGGCGCCAGGGCACTGCGCGGGTTCAGGCCAAATCCAGCTTCGCCGGTTTCTAGCCCGCGCAGCGCTTTCTGCAGGGCTTCCTTGAAGGTACGGCCAATGCTGAGCGTTTCGCCCACACTCTTCATTTGCGTGGTGAGCGTGGTGTTTGCGCCTGCGAACTTCTCGAATGCAAAGCGAGGGATTTTGACCACGCAGTAGTCGATGGACGGCTCAAAGCACGCGGGGGTTTCCCGCGTGATGTCATTCTGAATTTCGTCCAGGGTGTAGCCGACAGCCAGTTTCGCGGCGAACTTAGCGATGGGGAAGCCCGTGGCCTTCGACGCCAAAGCTGAAGAACGAGAGACGCGCGGGTTCATCTCAATGACGATCAAGCGGCCCGTCTTGGGGTCCATAGCAAACTGGCAGTTGGATCCGCCGGTCTCCACGCCGATCTCGCGCATGATGCGGATGGATGCGTTGCGCAGGAGCTGGTATTCGCGGTCCGTGAGCGTTTGCGCGGGTGCTACCGTGATCGAGTCGCCGGTATGAACGCCCATGGGATCCAGGTTCTCGATCGCGCATACGATGACCACGTTGTCGTTGGTATCGCGCATGACCTCCATCTCGAACTCTTTCCAACCCACGAGCGATTCTTCGATCAGGACTTCGCTATTGAGCGAGAGGGAGAGTCCGCGGGCAACGATGTCCTCGAACTCCTCTACGTTGTAGGCGATTCCGCCGCCCGCGCCGCCCATGGTGAAGGCCGGTCGGATCACGCAGGGCAATCCGATTTGGGAGAGCACGCGTTGGGCGTCCTCCAGGGAGTGTGCGATGCCAGAATGAGCGCACTCCAAGCCCGCGCTGGCCATGGCCGTGCGGAACAGGTCCCGGTCCTCAGCCTTTCGAATGACCTGGGAGTTGGCACCCAGCATTTCGATGCCTAGGCGCTCGAAGACGCCCTTGTCGTCGAGCATCAGCGCCAAGTTGAGCGCGGTCTGCCCTCCTAGCGTCGGAAGGATGGCGTCGGGGCGCTCCTTCTCGAGCACGGCCTCCACAAATTCCGGGGTCAGGGGCTCGATGTAAGTCGAGTCCGCCATCTCCGGGTCGGTCATGATGGTGGCGGGATTCGAATTGACCAGGATGACCCGATAACCCTCTTCTTTGAGGGCTTTGCAGGCTTGGGTTCCTGAGTAATCGAATTCGCAAGCTTGGCCGATAACAATCGGCCCGCTGCCAAGGATCAAGATCGACTCAATGTCGTCGCGGCGCGGCATAGGAAGCTAGAGGGTGAACCCTCGGTGGCGGGTTGGGGGGACTTGCCCGCCGGGAATGCATCCTTCCCTGGCAAAGCGCTGAAGTAGAGCAAACCCGCCTGCCTATGTCGAGCCGTTACGGCACTTGAGAGGCAGGTATCATGCCTTCTTTTGTTAGCGCCTTGGTCGGCCGCCTTTGGGGGCCAATGGGAGGCAATTGGGCATCGACCCAGCCTTGATTTGGTGCAGGTAGAGGGGCGGCGTCCCAGCCATCCAGAACCAGGCCGACGGGGAGCGGTTGGGCCAATTTAGAGCCAAGGATGGGGGTACCCTCGTCATCGATCTGGAATGACGAGATCCCCTGGCGGAAGCGAGCTAAGTAGGCGTGGGGGGCTGAGGGGCTTACGAGTAAGTCGTCCTTGGCCAGGTGGGTGTGGGCGGCCGTAGACCATGCACGGTGGGGATCGCCTTGGCCAAGCATCCACATGGAACCAACCGTGAGCCCGAGCTGGCCGGCGACCAAAAGGGCAGCCCAGCGCGACCGGTGCTCCACCAGTATCCGGCGCGTCAGCCAATCCGCTACGCCGATCGCAGCAATGGGCAGTAGGAAGGCTCCCCGGGGGCCTTGGTCCAGGCCACCAGCAATCAGGGGGGCGATGCCCACCGCAATCCAAGCCAGCACCCATGTGGGCGCGGGTTGTTCTTCCGCCTCGCGACGCCCGAGCAGTAGGTGACCCAGCCCAAACCACGCGGCACCCAGGCCAGCAAACCAGAACACGGTGGCGGAGAGCACCGTTAGAGAGCCCGGAGAAGTACCCATGACCGAATTCCAGAGCTCTGACCACGGCCCACCGCCCACGGTCACAGATACCCAGAGGCAGACCACACTCACCACGGAAAGCCCGAAGGCGTTGACCCGGCCTTGGTCCCTGTTTTTCGCTTGGGAGCTGACGGCCCAAATGGCCGCAGGAGCCAACCAGATATTTTCCGGGTGCAGCATGAATGCCAGCAGCAGGTAGGAAGAGGCGCGCCAAAGATAGCCTTGATTGGCTTTCTGATCCGTTTGGAAGAGGCTGGTGCACAGCAGCGTGGAGCCGAAGAGCCCAGCGGAAAAATCCAAGGGCAGGGTGCCGCCCAGCCAGGCGATAGGCGCGGCCAAAGCGATGAGCGTTGCCGCCAGCCCGACCTCATGGACAAAGCCGATGCGGTACATGAGCCGCATCAGTAGGAAGAGGCTAGAACCGTAGAGAATCGCGCTCCAGAGGAAGCATGAGGATTCGAGTCCTATCGAAAACAAGGCGTGGGTGGCGAGGATCGGCAGGGCCATCAGGCCTTGAGGGGTGGGGCCCGAACCGGCCAATTGCCAAACACTCTCCAGCCCTCCGAAGTAGCGTTCCGTAGGCAAACCCAAGGCGACCAATATCAGTCCGATGGATAGCAGGATCGCTTGCCAGGAACGACGCACCCGGGTTTCCGCTTGGGAAGCGCCAATCAAGCGATTGAGCTCCAATCGCGGATAGTCTTCGCCCCCGTGGTGCTCCCCTTGATCGGGGGTTTCGTGGTCATGGGAGCTGGATTGATTCATTTTCTGCGGCTTGCGTTATGATCACAACCTACTTGGTTGTCCATCCGAGGTCGAGCATTCAAAAGCTCGTACGTCTTTTCTATCCCGGTCGACTCATGCGCTTATCCAGGAATGTTCTTTTTTGGGTTCTAGCCCTGGTCCTTACGTTTGCGTCCTCCGCCGAGGCGCAAAAAAAGGCCGGCAAGAATGTGTACAAGGACGATATGTCATTCGCGTTGCACGCCTTGGAGAAGGATTGCGGACACTTCTTCCAAGCAAAGGGCATTCAGTGGAAAAAGGTGCGATCAGAATTCAGCAAGGCTGCCAAAAAGACCAGCACGGACCCAGAGCACTTCATTCAGCTTGTGCGCTTGTTAGCCCGGGTCAAGGACGGCCACGCACGTGTGGAATTGGGCGACGGCAACCAGGGTTTTGAGCATCCGAAAGAGCAGTTCCCTCAAATGTTCGGGCCTGGTATGTTTTGGTCACGAATCGGCAAGAAATACTACATCCGCAATGTGCGCGGGGACGCGGCCGAACTGGGCTTGAAGCCGGGCATGGAAATCCTCAAGGTCAACAAGGAAAAAGTGAGCGCTTGGTTCGAAGCCCGCCGCGAATTTTTGTGTGACACGAATAGTTTCTCAACGGATCAGCATGCGGACCATTACGCGCTGAATTGGGGCCTCGCCCATGAAAGGGACACTCGGCGGAAGCTCTTGCTCGTTGATTTGGATGGCGGCAAGTTGAAGCGGACCGTGACTTGTACCGCCAAATACTTCGCCCAGGAAGGCCCAGTGGCTTATCCCGGCGAGGTGCAGCACACCAAGGATTTGCACTATGCAACCACGCCCGAGGGGTTCGGCTATGTCCACATTCGCCGCTGCAAGGGAAACCTACCAGAGCAAATGGACGAGGCGCTTGTAGCGTTGGGCGATGTGCCCGGTTTGATACTCGACTTCCGAGGCAACTCGGGCGGCGGATTCGATCACGATGCGTTCTATGGGCGCTTCGTGCCGGAAGGAAAGGTCTACGATCCCGGCACAAAGAAATTTGCCTCCGCCGGTCCGAACCCCTACGGCGGACCGATCGTTGTGATTGTGGACGGCACCGTGCGCAGCGCGGGTGAAACAGCGAGCGGCATGTTCAAAGAGGACTATCGCGGGTACATGATCGGCGAGAGTCCGACCGCTGGAATATCGGCCAGCAAAAAGACGATTCCGTTGCCGTCAGGAAATTTTGAGCTGTACGTGGCGGTGCATTCCAACAAGAGTCGCTACCAAGGTGGGCGCGGCATAGAAGGCATAGACATCGAACCCCATGAATGGGTTCTTCCGCTCCTGGAAGACCTAAAAGTAGGTAAGGACACACAGATTCAGCGCGCCGTGAAAGTCTTTGAGGACTTCCCCGAAGGCGTGGTGCTCTACAAACCCAAACAATTCGGTTGGAGCCCCATGGCTAAATGAAAAAGTGGACTCTGCTCACGGCTTGCCTGCTCATGGCTATCCAATCCTGTGCCACACGTCGCACCGTGGTGCCTAAAGAAAAGGACCCTATGTACTTTGATCCGGTGGTGTACCCGGAGGCGATGGGCGGACTCGTGACAACTCTAGGTCTTTCGCAAATGCAGACGGATGATTGGGCTCCCTTCGATGATCCCACCTACATCGGAGTCGGTTACTTGCAACGCATTGGGTTGGATCCCTTGGAGGTTGAGCTTGCTTTCAACTACAACCACGATGTGCAAGGCGGAGGTTCATCGCCCGAACAGCGCCTGCGTTTCTTTGTGGTGGATCTTGGGTTGGGCGTCGCTGTACCCCTCACAAAAGCCAAGAACAACGTGTTTGAGCCCTATGTTGGCGCGGGTCTGGCATTTGTGTTTGCTCGTCGCGATGAAGAAGTGGGCGTCGACATCGAGCACTTCAAGGACGGGGATCAGGGCTACTACATTCACGCGGGTATGCGTATGCACATCGAGGGCGGCCAGTACATATCGGTCGACTGGCGTTGGCTACGCTCAGTGGAGGTGGATCTAGGCTTAGGACTGCAGTCTGCTGCAACCAATACGCTGTCGATAGGCTTCGGTTATTCGTTCTAGTGGAGCCTGACCCACAACGATGGGTCCTAGGTGGCAAGCCATTTTTCGAGCGTGGAGCGCAAGATGTGCGAGTCGATTTTTTGGTCCCACAACACCTTGCCGAGCGCTTGGGGCAATACGAAACGAGGCTGGGCTACGGCGCCCTTTTTGTCGTGCGCAAAGCCTTCGATCAGAGCGTCGGCATCGAGAGGGGTGCCGGCATGTCCTTCCCATTCGCTCCAATACCGGGGTAAACCAAGGTCTTTGAGCAAATTCAGCATGCGGGGCTCGAGGTCTTCTTGCGCCAAGACACCGGCCTGTCGGCTGACCTGAATCGCCAAAACCAAACCCATGCCAACCGCGATTCCGTGGGGCACGGTCCCGAATTTCGTAGCGTGTTCAATGGCATGCCCGAAGGTGTGGCCAAGGTTGAGCGCTTTCCGTGAACCGATTTCGGTGGGGTCGGATTGCACCCACTGAGCTTTGGTGCGAATGCAGTCCTGAATGAGCAAGCCCAGCGCTTCGGAACCATCCCCACCCGGTTGCGCCACGAGCGGTGCGGCTGCTTCTAGTCGCGCAAGCGACGGCGCGCGCGCCAGCAAGCTGGTTTTGACGACCTCGCCCAAACCTGAGCGCCACTCACGCAGGTCCTGAGTGTTTAGCACATCTAAATCTGCCAGGACAAAACGAGGGGCGTGGAAGGTGCCTACCAGGTTTTTCCCTGCGGGCAAATTGATGGCCGTTTTGCCTCCCACCGAAGCGTCTACCTGTGACAGCAGGGTCGTCGGGATATGCCCGACGGACATGCCGCGTTTGAAAAGAGAGGCCGCCAAGCCACCCATGTCGCCGGTGACTCCGCCGCCGAAAGTTAGTAACAAGGAGTCGCGGGATAACCCCGCGCCAGACATGAAGTCGAGCACTTGACCTAGGTTTTGCCAGTCTTTGTTCGTTTCGCCAGAGGGCAAAACATGGGTCTGGAGATTACTTAGAGTTCCGAGCCGATGGCCGTGCAATTCAAAGGCGGTTTGATCCGCCAGTAGCGCCACTTTATTGAAGGGCTTGCACAACTCCACTGCTGCTTCGATGGCACCGGTGCCTACCAGCACCGGATATGCGAGAAGGCTTTCCGCAGATTCGGGCATGCGGGCCGCATCGGAGAGGGGCCGCTCTCGCGGGGTTTCCATGGGAAGTTCAGGCTTTGCTGGTTTGGTGCTGCTGCTCGAGGCGAGCACGGCGGCGAGTGGCGAGCTTGGCTTGCAGGAGTTGGTTCTGACGCTTGTCTCTGCTTAGGAGCCAAGTGATGATGATCATGATGATCCCCGTGAGTCCGAGCATGGCCCACAGGAGGTTGCGCTCGGTGGTATCCACTTTAGGGGTATGCGTCTCAATACTTTGCATGACGAAGAGCGGCGATTTCCCGGCCCGACCGTCGCGCATTTCATAGATAACGCTCTTCAGGAAAAACCCGCGTCCCGTGACGAGCCTGGCTTCGCCCGTGTAGTCGTGCAGGGCTTCGTTGTCGAATGCGCCGATCCATTGGATCAGGCCGTTGCCCTTCGTCCAGGTGTAGTTACCAATCCAGCCCTTCATGATTTGGTCCCGGTGCAACGGGTTTTCACCCACTTCCACCGTTTTTGCAGCCTGGCTACTTGAGATAGGGAATCGGAAGGCCATTCCGCGCAAGGACGCGTCGCCCTTAAACATGCGACCCAGGTAGTGGTCGTTGAACATGGGCGCGTTTTCCCAGTCGACTTGTCCAGTGTCTTGGGTTGCCTTGGCGAGCAACTCCCACTGGGCCTGGTAGGGGATGCCCTTGGACTCCTGCGTCGCAACGTCATCCTCAACCATCGCCATGGACGGCGTGTTCAGGTCTTCGTCGAGTTGCAAATATTCGTACGAGCCCACTAGCTTGCGGCCCACGAGCAGCGGCGCGTTGACCCATTCACCCTGTACTTCAGCGTGGTGCATCTGAACGAACATTCCATCCAGGCGCAGAAAGTCCGAGGGCAGGTCGTCATTCTTGCCCGAATCGGAAACGACGAAGTGTGCGCGGCTGCCATCGTTTTGCTCGAGTGTTCCGTAGAAGGTGGCCGGGGATTCAGCGGTTCCCGGACGGTGCCGGAGGTCGAGAATTTTTCCGCGCACGCGTAGCGGGTCCAGGCGGTGGGCGCTGGGGTCTGCTGCGATCGCCTTTTGCACCTCGCTGTCCAGCGACTCAATACCCAGCGTTGTGTACTGGATCGGGGTGAGCATGCGCGTGTACTTGAGCGTGGCGAGGATGCCCTCCTCTTTCAGGTGTACTTGCTCGGACTCCTTAGAGTCGCGAATGTTGTCCAGGAGTTCGCGTTGCTTGAACTCCGGAATGAAAACCTGGCTTTCCGCGGGCGTATCGTCCACGCCCATGGAACTAGCTATCTCGGCCTCCTCTGCCTTTTTCTTGTTCTTGGCAGTGATGGTGCTCGTGAAGTAAGCCCCGAGCAGGATTACGAAACCGATCGTTAGTACGATGACTCTACGCTTGTCCTTGCTAGCCAAGCGTGCGGCTTCCTCTGCGGTCATGCGGCCCTGAGTGGGTTGTCCGGATGTTCTTTTCATGGTGTTGTGGAGGGGCGGTAGGTGTGATCAGTACGCGCTGGAAAGAGCATAACCCCGGGCGGCGTCCGCGAGAGCGCGGAACAGCTGCCCGTGGGGGCCTTCAATAGGGGATGCTTCCGGGTGCCATTGCACTCCAATGGCAAAGATGTGTCCTGGTAGTTCGATCGCTTCGACCAATCCTTGTTCATCCTGGGCGCAAACGGTCCAGGGGGCGGGGATTTGGTGCAATGCTTGATGGTGACGGGAGACCACAGGTACGGAGGATACCCCCATGACTTGACCCAGTTTCGTTCCGGATTGCAGCAATACGGGGTGCTCAATGCCTCCAGAGTGCTCTTGGCACCCCGGACGGTCCTCAGGCAGGTGTTGAAGCATCTGGGCGCCGGCGTGCAGGCCCAGCAGCTGCATTCCGTAGCAGACTCCCAGGACGGGCATGCCCCGCTCCAGGATGCGCGAGGTAAGGTCCAGGTCGAAGTCCTGCTTGATCGCGGGCGTCACATCCGCCGAGGGATGGGTGGGACCCAGACCGATGCGCTCGGTATCAAAATCATCCCCTCCGGTCAGCAGCACGCCTTGCACCCGGTCCAGCAACTGCTCCACATAGGCCTCATCGGCCAGGGGTGGAATGGGGACCGGAAAGCCCCCCGCTTGCCAAATAGCGTCGCTGTAGCGCATGTCGAGAGCCAGGCGTTGCTTCTTTTCGGTCAACAGCAATCCATTGATTGCGATGAGGGGGCGGGTTTCCAGATTCATGAGCTTAAGAAAGGGGTCGGCCCCAGTATGGCAAGTGTGGGCTGCGGTAGAACCCTTGAATTGCGAGGCTCCAGTCTTCGAACACAGTTATTCAGGCATGGATGGTTGACCGGCGGGTTCCCATGGGCGAGCGTAGCGCACCCGACAATTCGGGATAGAAGCTATGGATTATATCTGGTTGGAAATACTGGCTCTCGCGGGAGGGTTCTACCTGCTGGCCAAGGGGTCGGATGGGTTAGTTGAGGGCGGCGAGCACATCGCCCGGCACTTCGATGTGAGCCCATTGACGATCGGCCTCACGGTTGTGGCCTGGGGCACGTCCTTGCCCGAGCTCATCATCTCCACCTGGTCCGCGGTGCAAGGCAATGCTGGTGAATCGATTGGAACCGTGATCGGTTCGAATACGGCGAACCTTGGTTTGGTTCTGGGCGTCGGTGCCCTGATTCTGCCCGCCACCGTTGAAAACCGCGTGCGCTTGCGCGATGCAGCGTGGTTGATCGGTTCGCTTCTACTCGTTTATGCAGCCCTGGCCGACGGCGCCATCAGTCGCCTCGACGGTATTCTCTTCGTGACGGCATTCCTTGTCTTCCAATACGGCCTGCTCAAAGCCGGCAAAGCGGAAGGGAGTGGGGAAACCTTTGAGCGTGAAACGTCGCCTTTGGGCCCGCACATGATCAAGGTGCTCATAGGAAGCGCGATGATCGGCATCGGCGCTCGTACCGCCATGTGGGGCGGCGGGGCTGTGGCAGTGCGCGCCGGTCTGGAGCCCACGGTTGTTGGTTTGACCGTTTACGCGGTCGGCACCTCATTGCCGGAGCTATTTGCCGGGGTTGCGAGTGCCCTGCGCGGCCAAGCCGCCATGGGATTGGGCAATGTGATCGGCAGCAACATTTTCAACGTGCTCGCTGCGCTCGGGTGTGCCGGAATCGTGAGCCCGATTACGGGATCGCCTGATGTCCTGAACGTCGTGATGAATCGGGATGTGCCGGTCGCATTGACGTTCAGCGTCATGCTCTTGGTTCTCCCCTTCTTGCCCATGGGTAAATTTCGCTACAAGGGCGTTCTGGTCTTCACGAGTTATGCGGTCTATTTTGGGTACTTGATCCGCATCGGCTTGAGCTGATTCGCGGAGTTTAACCGGTCGTATTGTGGAGGGCGCAGCCGCAAAGCTTGTAGAGCAAGCGCGCTCCGACCACGGAGTCCCATCCGGTGCCTTCGGGGTCACTTTTGGAGCCCGGGCTGACCTCGCAAAGGTCGAATCCGACCACCGTTCGCCCACTTCGAGCCAATTCCTTGAGAATCAGCATGGTCTCGGACCAGAGCAGGCCGCCTGGGACCGGGGTGCCGGTGCCGGGACAAAGTGAGGGGTCTAAGCCGTCGATATCGAGCGTGACGTAGACCTTCTCGGGGAGCTTTTGAATGGCCTCGCGTACCAGATTGGGTAACAGCCCGCCCGCCAATCGCGCCTCGGCCCAATCCTCATCAAAGAGGACGTGGATGCGATCATCTTTTTCGATACGAGCGACTTCGTTCTCGCCCAGATCCCGAAGCCCGATTTGCAGCAGGTGCGAAACCCCGGGGGCTTCTTCGAGCACGTTGTGCAGGATGGATGCGTGGGAGAATTTGAAACCTTCGTACGCGTCGCGCAGGTCGGCGTGGGCGTCGATGTGCAGGATGCCCATGCCCGGATTGGATTTGGCGCACGCTTCGATGCAACCTTGGGGGACCGAGTGATCTCCGCCGAGCACCGCAGGAATACGTCCTTCTGCGAGGCATTGCTCGGCGAATGAGGAAACGGTCTGTCGCACCTGCTGCCCGATTTCGTTGACCCGCCTCAGGTCGCTCTGGGCTTGCGGGTTTTCGCCAATATGCCCACCGAGGGCGATGATGGGTTCGGTCAGCAGGCGGGCTTCCGCATTCCAAATCTCAAAGCGTGAGTCCTCGACGAGTACGATGCCGGCTTTGTAGGGCTTGCCGAAAAACCGGTCGAAGAGGTCGATCTGATGGCTGGCGGCCAGAACGGCTTGGGGGCCGAACCGGGTGCCGGGGCGGTAGGACGTGGTGGCGTCGAAGGGC
>JBLFXY010000066.1:0-14786 GCA_047611645.1 Glaciecola sp. | reverse complement strand
TTCCCGGGCCTTTATTCCTCCCAGGAACGCACAATTTCAGGCTCTCATTGCCCGTCCCGCGTCCGCAGGAAGACGATTGTGGAAGCTTGCAAGCGCGCGACCATGGGCTCCAAGCTCTCCGCGGAACTCTTGAGGTCCTCGTAATTAGCCTGGCAGAGGGGGCAATCGATGCGATCCCGGTGAAATGCTAGGTAATCCGCCAAACCAGGCTCACAGCGTCCCTTGGCCAACCGCGCCCACCAATAGCGCGCTGGGCAAGAAGCTCGAGAGTTCTGCCACACGCTCGCCATATCGATCCCCACATGGGTTCCTGAAATGGTTTGAACGATTTCATCGCGTAGCTTGCCCGTCTGGTCCTCGCCCGCCGCCAGTGTCGACAGACGCTTGAGCGCACGGAATTTGATCCCTGCCACGGCGCTCTCGTCATCCATTTCCAATTCCTTGGCCACGTGCAGATTGCGCTCTTCAGAAGCGAGCAAGAGTTCGACCACTTTGAGGCGTTGCCACTCGCCCGCTGCAAAGGTTTCCGCCACCCAGGAACGCAAGACTTTGCCGAGCAAGGTTCTCCCGCGCACCCCCAAATCTTGAACACCAAACACCTGGGAAGGGGTCGCCTCATCGACGGCAAGGCGCTCCAGCGCGGGCACGCTATCCTCATCCTCTCCGCCCAGACCACGCACGGTTCTGCGACGCAAGAAATCGATGGTTCGGTTGCGGCAGATACCGAAGAGAAACTGTTCGAAGCTGTAGGTAGGATTGAACGAGTGAATGCCGCGCAACGCTCCGAGGAACGTCTCCTGCAGAATATCCTCCCGAGCTTGATGATCCTGCACACGCTTGGTGATGTAGCGCAGCAATCGTCCGGCGAATTCCGCCTGCACATTGCTCCACTCTAATTCATCGCCATCCGCTAGCAATGCGATGTTCGGTTGCGAATTCCCCATGCTAGCCAATCACCTTGCTCATGAGAGCCATGCCGCCCAAGGTCAAAACGAAACCCAGCCCGCAAAAGAAGATGACAAAGAGAGACGGACTGACCCACCCCCGCCGACGCTGGGATCCTACAAAATCGGCCTTGGCTTGTACGGGTTTGCCGCCTGGCTGGCGAGAACCCATGGCTCCCTCCCCTGTCGATTGAGACGCCATCGGCTGCGAGGTTGCCAATTCGCTTTCACTTTCCTTGCGAACTTGAAATTCCGTGGAATGCGTAGAGCCACTCTCAGCTCCATGCACCGCCAAATCGCCCATCAGGTCTGCAACCGAGGCGTAGCGCTCCTCGGGCTCCCAGCAAAGACAGCGTAGGATGACGCGGGAGATGCCGTCGGAAATACCGTCCGTGTGGGGTGCAGGATCTTCCTTCTGGCGGATCGCCAAAGGATCGTCACCGTTGCAGTGCGGCTTCTCTCCGAGCAAGCATTCGTAAAGCATGACTCCCAAAGAGTAGATGTCCGCTCGGTGATCTCCACGCCCGCGAAGAATCTCGGGCGCCATGTAGTGCGGGGTTCCGCGCCCGATGGAGAGCTCTTGATTGCCTTGCTCAAAAAACTTAGCCAACCCGTAATCTCCCACCCGAGCCCGCGGCCCTTGAAGGAATACGTTGCCTGGTTTCAGGTCAAAGTGCACCAGACTCTTGTCGTGCAAAAGTGCCACACCTCGGCAGATTTGCAAGAAGAGCGCTAGGGCGGCCGGCTCAGTGAGTGGACCCTCTTTCAGCTGCTTGGCAAGGGTCTGCTCCCCCGCATACCCCATGATCAGATAAGGCACGCCCATGACCACACCCATATCTTCGATCGTCACAAGGTTGGGGTGATCGATGGAAGCAAAGTGACCCACCTGGGCCAATTCGCGCTCAACCATGGCCTCCTGACCATCCTCCACCTTCAAGAATTTGATCGCATAGGATTTGCCGATCGACTCCTTGCGAGCTTTGTACACATCACCAAAAGCTCCGCCCCCCAGGCGTACTTGAATCTCGTACCCGGGGATGAAGTCCTTCTTCCGAAAGTGATTGTAGAAAGCTTCCCAGTCCATAGCGGTGGTCCAGTGTAACGCCTCGGTCCTAGCAGTCCGTTGAAGAACAGTGGTTTCCCTTGTACTTCAAAGGGCGGCTTGCAGGCCACTGAAGGACAGTGATTTCCCGACGGTTCGTCACAATTCGGCGAGCAAGGCGCTCAGGTCCCCTGCATAGTCGCTCTATGCGAAGCCTAAGCCCATGGATCGCTGTGACAACCCTGCCAGCTGGATTGTGAGGGCTCGGCGTGGAATCGATGTTCTTCAACGGCCTGCTAGACCCGCGTCAGCGGCTCCAGGGTAATGAATAGCGGTGCAGCGGAACCCGGGCGCGCCGCATTCCAAAACATCTGCTGGCCGGAAATAGCCCAGGGAGCATCCTGGAAGGGGCGGGCACCGCCAAACTCCCCATCCCCGCTCGAGTGCCGCACCCCGCCCTCACAAGCGATGCGTAGGCCTGACTCCAAAGCGCTGCAAGCAACGGCGTGCTCCACGCCCTCCAACTCCAAGGCGCAACCCGGCGGGCCGATGTCAAAGCCTTCGCTGGAGCCTTCTGCGAGCAGTAGGAAGTCTGGAATTTCAGGGCTGGTAGCTTGCAGCCATAACAAGGGACTGGCGGGATCCGGCTGCCGCACCATGTACTCCTGCCCGGCAAAGATCCAAAGCTCGCCCGGGATCAGAATCCGATCCGCCCCCACCCCCGACAGTTTCCATTGGACCCCGTCGTGCAAGGATTGGGTCAGCGTGCATGTCGCTCCCCCCTCCGCGTGCGTGCTGCCTAGAAGTAGGCTGCCTACGGGCAACTGATTCCCAGCAAAAAGCACAAAGTCCCCCAGGTCGTCGATACTCAACTTGAGGGCTGCGGGCAATGGGCTCTTCACTGGACTCTTCAATGGGCTCGGCATGATCGCGGGTTACGGGGTGGGGACCCGACTCTTCTCACGAATGCCGAATTCCTTGTTTTAGGGGTCCTGCCTAGGAGTAAGTCAGGCATGGAGGGTTTTGCCGGAATGGATATGCGGTTTCTGGCGAAATTTTCTATCCCCGATGCACTCCTAGTTGCACATAACCACGCCACCGCCCTTGTGTCGAGCCTCTAGCAAGGCGTCGTGTACGCGGGCGAATAGATCTTCCCGGCGGACCAAGTCCGGAGCGGGGTAGGTGGCTATGCCCAGGGAGAGCACCATCGGGTCGCCCACCAGATCCTTGAGCCCACGGGTCTCCACGCTGGCCGAAACCCGGCGCGCCATAATCTGCGCGCCATCCGGTCCGGTGTTGGGCAACAAGAACAGGAATGTGTTTTCGTCGAAGCGACCGAGCACATCGGTATCCCGAGAGGAATCCAGGAAGATACCCGCCAATTCCCGGAGCTCATTTTCGGCAGCTTGGCTTTCAAAGCCCGCCATCACGAAAGCCAGGGGCAACTCAAAGCGCTTAGCACGCTTGAATTCCTCATCCACTTTGTAGCCGAGGAAGGCGTAATTGAAGAGCCCAGTCTCGCTGTCGATCATAGCTTTCACCAAGCGTTCGTCGGATTGACCGGTGCGCAAGTCAGCCAAGAGAAACTCGGGGAGGTCATTGCCGGGGGCACTGCCGCGTTGATCCTGGGGAACGCTTTGCCCCAAGGGACTATTGCCCTCCAGGACTTTGCGCAGGACGCCCGGATTGATGGGGCGCTCCAAGACGCCAGCGGCTCCTGCAAAGCGTGCTAAAGCGGAAGCCATTTGGTTGCCCATCTCGACGGCCACGTACATGCGTGCACGCACCCGACCACTCAACTCACGGCAGAATTCGTACACATTTCGCGATCGCATCCAGCCATCGATAATGAGCACATCCCCCCCCACGGGGGGCGCGGCCAGGAGTTCCTGCGTGCTTTCGAACGTGGCGACTTCCCAGCCTTCTATCGGGGCCACCGCGGCCCGTGCCGAAGCTGTCAGTGCCTGATCGTTCGTAAAGATCCAAACCGTTCTCAGTCCATCCACCATGGTGAATTGCCTCTAGCTGGTTGTTGTGGGAGTCGCGTCCGGGTACAAGGCCGGAGCGCTGGGGGGTGTGCGCGAGCGTAAGGGCATAGTATCCCCTGGCTCTAGCGTCATTTGCAACAGGGCGTGGCACCTGGCCGCGCCCTGTGGATCGTCTTCGAGAAAGTCAGGGCAGATCTACTCCCAAATCCCCGTTTCCGAGGATTCCAGGAGGCCGCGGACTAGCTCAACTCTGCAAGCCACTCATCGGGCATTTCGTAGTTGGCGTACACGTTTTGCACGTCCTCATTGTCCTCGAGCGTGTCGATGAGCTTCAGAATGCTCTTAGCAACCTCTTTATCATCCACTTCCGTGGTGGTTTGCGGCAGGTAGCCCATCTCGGCGGAGAGCACTTCGACCCCAGCAGTTTCCAGGGCCTGCTTAATACTGAGGAAGTCTGCCGGATCTCCTTCGATCGTGGCCAACTCCCCTTCCACCAGCACGTCCTCGGCTCCTGCTTCTAGACCGATCTCCATCATTTGGTCCTCGTCCCGCTTCCCCATCTCGACCACGAAGATCGAGCGGAATTTGAACATGAAGGCCACCGACCCCGTGGAGCCGAATTTGCCTCCAAGATGTTCCATCGTGTACTTCACATCCGGTGCGGTACGGTTCCGATTGTCGGTCAAACAGGCGATCATAAGCGCCACGCCACCGGGGGCATACCCCTCGTAGATCAGCTCCTCAAAGGCATCCCCAGACTTGTCACCGGCGCCCTTCTTAATCGCGCGCTCGATGTTGTCCTTGGGCATGTTGGCCGCTTTGGCCTTTTCAACCGCGTACTTTAGCTTGAGGTTCGTATCCAAATCGACCCCGCCCTGGCGCACTGCGGAAATCAGTTTGCGCGCCAACTTGCTGAAAATCTTCGCTCGCTTGCCATCCACAGCGTTCTTGCGATGCTTGACGTTAGAGGAATGTGAGTGGCCGGCCATAGTATTTAGGAGGTATAAGACTGGGTGATTGCGGGCGAGGGATCAGGCGCAGCGAACGCCTGATTGAGCTGACTTAAGGCTACGCGCCTTACGCGAAGACCCAAAGGACTTCCCGTAAAGCGCGCATAGCCAATCGGAAAATGACCGATTAACGCTTCGAGAACTGGAAGCCACGACGGGCTCCACGCCGGCCGTACTTTTTACGTTCCTTGGAGCGCGAGTCCCGGGTCAGCAGGCCTTCTTCCCGGAGGGTTTCGAAGGTGGCCGGGTTGATCGTCTTGATGGCACGGGCCAAACCGAGCGCCACTGCACCGGACTGGCCGGTGACACCACCGCCGCCCACGTTGCAGAACACATCGTAGGTTTTGGGGTTCTCGAGCACAGCCAAAGCTGCCACGGCCTCGCGGCGAGATTGATAAGTGTCGAAGTACTCGTCAATGGGCTTGCCGTTGACAATAAAGATGCCCGCGCCGGGCTTGATTCGTACTCGAGCGATAGCGGACTTGCGTCGGCCGAGGCCCCAGGTCCAAGGGTTGATGACTGCCATGTTTATTTGGGTTCTGTTCCCGAAGGGGAATCAGTGTTTCTAGTGGTGTGCGGGCGAAGAAATCGCGTTACAGGATCAGTTACAGGATCAGCTAGAGGGTCGCTTCGATCTTGATGGGCTTCTGGGCGGTGTGGGGATGCTCCACGCCGTCATAAACCTTGAGGCTCTTGAGCATGGTGTGCCCGAGACGACCCTTGGGAAGCATTCGACGCACGGCCAAGGTCACGATGTCCTTGCCACGCTTCTCAGCAACCTTTTCGATGTTCACAACGCGGCGTCCATCGGGATAGCCAGTGTAGTGCTGGTATTCCTTGGTTTTCTCCTTGGTACCGCTCAATCGGGGTTTGATCCCGTTGATCACCACTACGTGGGTGTTGCCAGTCTCGCTGGGAGTGTAAGTCGGCCGATCCTTGCCCATCAGTTGGGTCGCGATCACTGCAGCCATACGGCCAAGGGCGTGCTCGGAAGCATCGAAAAGGAACCAGCGTTCCTCGACATCAATTGCACGAACGTGAGAAGTAGTCGTCATCGGAAGGGGATCCCGGCTTGGCATAGCCTGCAGGGATGCTCGGGGCAAAGTCTCTAGGAGCGGATCGGGAAAAAGTCCGACGATACGATCGACGGACGCACACCGCCCAATGGAGGTGTTCAAGGGGCAAGAGACTAGTGTCAGCGGGCTCCTGCATCAAGCTCTACAAGCATCCTAGGGCAGTTTTTTTTGAATGCTGGCCCCGAGGTGGGTAAAAAGCCGCTCCTGAGCGGCAAAACCGGGGATCCAGGGCCCCCAACCTGCCGACAGAACATCAGGATCCCTTAATGAGGCTGCCCCCCATTCCATAGGCAGAGGTCTCGGCAATGAGCACCTGAGCCATGGTTCCGACCAAGGCGGGGTCCCCTGGGAAGGAAACCGCCATGCCCTGCCGGGAGCGACCCAACAGGATGCGGTTGTCGCGCTCCGACACCGATTCCACCCAGGCGTCGACCTGTTGGCCCTGGTAGCGGGTGAAACGGGCACGCTGCACGCGCTCAGCGGCCTTCAGAAGGCGCTGATTGCGCTCCTTCTTAATAGCTGTCGCCACATCATCCAGGCGCTCGCCCTCCGCTCGGGTCCCCGGACGGGGGTCATACTTGAAGATGTAATTCACCAGAAACTGCTGCTCCTCGAGGAAGTCGATCGAACCTTGGAATTCCTCTTCGGTCTCACCGCAGAATCCCACGATCCAGTCGCTGCCCAGCTCCACATCGGGCACCAGTTCACGCAACACATCCACGCGCTTGCGATACAAGTCGAGGGTGTAACCGCGCTTCATGCGTTTGAGCAAGGCGTCCGATCCGGCTTGGGCAGGCAAGGGAAGGTAGCGATCGAGCTTGTCGCAATCGCGGATCGCTTCGCCCAGGGCAGGGGTCAGGTAGCTGGGGTGCAGCGTGATCAAACGGATGCGCTTCAACCCGTCGACCTCCTGCAAACGGCGCAATAAGTCCGCCAGACTGATGCGGCCTTGGCGACCTGTCCCGCGCGATTGCCCCTCGTCGGGAGTCGCGAAGTCTTCGCCGTAACTATTCACTGTTTGCCCCAATAGGGTCAATACCTGCACTCCTTGGTCCACAAGCCAACGGGCTTCTTTCACCAAGTCATCGATACTTCGCGAGCGCACCCTGCCGCGGGTCGTGGGCACGATGCAGTAGGTACAATTCAAATCACAACCACGCATGATCGCCAGGTACGCGTGACTTCCGCCGGTGTAAGTCGACCCTTCGCGATCCACCTTGACATCCTCCCCCATCTCCGTTTCCAAGATGCGCATTTCCTTGGGAACCAATCCCGGCTGCTGACGGCGTTCCATAAGCTCCGCGACCATGCGCGGCAGGTTTTGGAATTGGCGCGTACCTGCGACCAGGTCCACGTGCCCCGCGCGGCGAAAGACTTCCTTCTCCACGCGTTGAGCCATGCAGCCCATGACGCCGACCACCAGTTCCGGCCGTCTCTCCTTGAGCTTCTTGAGCTCACCGATCCAACTCCAAGTCCGCTCCTCGGCGTGATCCCGCACCGAGCACGTATTGAACAAGATCACATCGGCCTCTTCCGCTTGATCCGTGGTCGAGTAACCCGTGCTCAAGAAGCGCCCCTCCACCAGGCTGGAATCATACTTATTCATCTGACAACCGAAGGTGACGATGTGCAGCTTGGGGGCATTCGGGTCAGCAACCTGGGTCTCGCCGGAGGCCGGGGACAGGTGTCGAGAAATGGACATGGTGGGTAGTGCAGGGGAACGGGCGGTAGGCCGGGGTCAGGATCATGCCCGGAACCCGGCCCGGGCACCACCGCCCGCCCAAAAACCCGGCCTGCCCCATGGGGAGGACACGGGGTGTCCCGACAGTGCACTGCCCGCGCGAAACCCGCCCCATACCCGGCCCATACCCAGCCCCAGAAGCCCCCATCGAGCGATCAAGCCCCCTGGCACGGCACTTGCGAATGTCATGCGTGGATCGACCTGGCCCGGATGTTTTTGTCGGCCCAACCCCATCCGGTGCCAGGGCGGTCCTCTCTCCCAGGAGTCCCCAATGAAAAATCCCCAATTCCTACAAAGCTCTCCCCTGCTCCTTCTAGCGCTCTCGCCCTTGTTCATCGCGAGCTGCGGTGGAAGCCACAGCCACGGCACGGTCAGCTCCAGCGCTCCGGTTTTCGATGAACGCGAACCCAACGATGACCCATTTTTCGGCGACTTCATCGGTGCTGTAGACCCCGACACCCACCTCTTTGTACTGGGCGATGTGGACGACGATCCTGGCCCCTGGGGCGACATCTACGACCACTTCGAGTTTGTCACCACGGATCTGGCCAGCTTTGAGGTTCGTCTCGAGTCCAATTCCGTCTGGAACGATGTGGCCTTGGGCGTTTTCGACCCGGATTCTGGCGAAATGGTGCTCTGGGTAGACGACCCGACCGGTTTTCACTGGGCGGACTTTACGGTGCACGAAGCCAACAAGGCCTTCGTGCTCGTGGTTGCGGCCACTTGGGGTTTCGGCTCCTATGAGCTGGAGCTCCTAGGACACACCTTCGCCCCCCTGACAACGGCCGCCTGGGCTGACCCGCAAGGGAGCCGCCCAACGATCGAAGCGCACACGCCCTCCCAGGGCACGCCCCCCTTCGAACAGCTAGCTAAAACCATCCGCTAAAAACCCTCGACAATCGGACCGGGGCCCATGCATTGCACCGGCCCCGGTCCTTTTTTATGGCCTGTAGCGCGGCTGAGAGCTTGATTCTTGGCTCGCTTTGCGACAACTCAGGTCAAATCGCCAAAGGGGGGTACTCTTGGGTGTGCAAAGTTCTTCCACCCGAAAAACCCCCTCGCCTCTGAGCTTGGGCTTGATCCTGGCCACCCTGCTCCCCGCCTGCTTGGTAGCGCCCCCCTCGGCCCAAGTGTTCTCCAAGAGCGGTACCGTGCGAGGCGCATCCACCCTGGAAGCGCAAGAACTGGCCGACAAGCTGGAGTACCTGCGCCCCAACCTGATGAAGAGCTTGCCCGGAGCTCGCCAGGTCGCCGATCTCGAAGTCTGGATTCAAGACACCCCGGGCCTCTACTCCTTCCCCCACAGCGCCAGCGGCGATGCGGAAGGCCTCTGGTCCGAAAGCCACGACCGCATTCTTTTGGCGCGCGATGCGGACGATATGGAACGCACGCTCGCACATGAATTGGTACACGCCAGCTTGGGACACGATTGGAATACCCTGCCCGGCACCCTGGAAGAAGGGCTGGCCGACTACATGTCGACAGCCCTTGTTCCCGACGCCGCACCGCGCTTGCGCGCCGGACGTTTGGCCAGTGCAGCCCTCGCCACCGGTGGCCTCGGCATGACCCTCTCCATTCGCCTACCCAATAACCCCTCCACCTGGATGGCTCGCATCACCCTGAGCGGAACCCAGCCCTCTCCCAACCCCCAACGTGACGTGTTCCGTTTGGCCGCAGGGCTCTCCTCCACCAAGGTCACCGCAGCTTCCAAGCGCGGATACTACGGCTTGGCTTTTCTGCTCATCGATCGCGTGATCACTCGCCACGGTCTTGAGCATTTGCACAACATGTGCCTCTCCGCCGAACAACAAGGCTTCGCTTCGATTCCGCGCCCTTGGTTACTCGAAGCCGCCAATCTCCAAGACAGCCCCGAATCTTGGCGCGAAGCGGCCTTGCAGTCCATGGGCGCAGCCGAGCTCGTCGAGCTCCTAGAAATGCACCCCGGTTTCGTTCGCGACGCCGCCGCAGCCCACTTGCGTAAAGAAGGCATCACCGACTTGAAAGGCATTGAAATCAGCCTCACCCTGCGCGAAAGCAACACGACCCTGGACCTTCAACAGGACGAGGCCTTCAAGGCCGCGCTGCTCGCTCAACTCTCGCACTGAGCGACACTCTGGGAGCAAGCCCCTAGCGCTTGCCCCTACCTACGCTCCGCTCAGCCTTCCGCCGCATACCGGTAGAAACCGCGCTGGCCCTGGGTCTCTTCGACCGCGAGCGTCAAACCATCTATCGGCGCGTCTGGGAAACACTCCCCCAAACGCTGCAGCAGAAGTCGTCCAATCCAGGTGGCCAGGTTCTCGGAGCTGATATTGTTCAGCGGCATCACGATCACGTCGCTTGTGGGAGCCGCGTAATACAAATCCTTGTAGCGCACCTCGGTCACACCATCCGAGCGCTCGTTGACTGTGAGCACGTGGTGCTTTCCAGGCACGAGCCAATGCTCATCCAAGTCGTCGCAGATCTTGCGAATGACCGGCTTGATCTTGTTAAAATCAATGACCAAGCCAAACTCGCTGAGGCCCGCTTGCACATCCACATAGACACGATAGTTGTGTCCGTGCAGCCTTTCGGTGGTGCCGTCCGGGAAGATTAGAAAGTGGGCGCAGGAGAACTTGAGGTACTCCTTGGCCACGTGGATGCCCCAGGTTTCCATGGTGATTCCGTATATAGGTTGGGGTGCTAGACCACCGGCTGGTCGATGCGCGGCTGCTGGCCTCGCAATACGGAAGAATCCTCAAAGAGCGAGCTTTGGTCCACGGTAGGCGCCTTGTCCAGGGCTTCCACGTCGATCTGGCCTGACTGTGCATAGGCTGTCAGAGCGTTGGACCAGGTGACTTTCTCCACCACCTCGGGATCGATGCCGCCTTTCAACATGAGGGCCGCGGAACGCGGTACCGACAGGGGATCGCTCACGCCCCAATCGGCTGAGCTGTCCACAATGATGCGCTCGGCACCGTACTTGCGCACCATTTCGACCATGCGGGCGCTGTCCATTTTGGTGTGCGGGTAGATCGTGAAGGCCGCCCAAGCACCGCGGTCTAAGACGCTCTCCACGGTTTCTTCGTTGTTGTGGTCGATGACCAAATGCTCCATGGGGATACCAATATTGGCGGCCACATCGACGGAACGGATCACGCCATTTTTCTTGTCGCGGTGCGGAGAGTGCACCATGACGACCATGTCGTTGTCGGCGGCCAATTGGAGTTGAGCTTCATAGGCTCGATCTTCCGCTGCGGTGATTTCGTCGTACCCGATTTCACCGATGGCGACGACGCCTTCCTTGAAAGCAAAACGAGGCAGCAATTCGAGTACTTCCTTTGCCAGCGGTTCGTTGTTGGCTTCCTTGGAGTTCAGACCGATCGTGCAATAGTGCGCGATGCCGAATTGGGAGGCACGGAAACGCTCCCAACCCACCAAACTCGAGAAGTAGTCGATAAAGGACCCGACTTGCGTGCGCGGCTGACCCAGCCAGAAGGATGGTTCGATCACGGCGCGCACGCCGGCCTTGGCCATGGCCTCATAATCGTCGGTGGTGCGACTGGTCATGTGGATGTGTGGATCGAAGAAGCGGACTTGGCTCATGGGATTTTCCTTTGGTTGGGCCATCGAGAAGGCCCGTTGGGGTGTACGTTTTTTGGGGCTATTCGTTGAATTCAAAGGCGCGCCACTGCACCTGTTGCGTTTCGCCGGCCAGGGCCTTTTCAAGCCACACATCGCCGGGATTCGCGACCAACCACTCGCGCAGTTGATCTTGACCTCCGGCCCGCGCCATCGCGAGGGCCACCGCGCCACGCTCGGAGGCGGGCAAATGATTCCATTCGTGGATCAGGCTATCCATGCCACGCGGACCACCGTGGGAACCCACTAGCAGCCAAAGGTTGGCCAGGATCGGTCGCGTGGCGCTGCGGCGCTCTTCCACCAAGTCCAGCGCCATGCGGGCTAGCTCCGGGCAAAGTCGCTCATCCAGGCCGATGAACCGCCACAGGGGCGATTCCATAAAGAGGGATTTGATGCAGGCCGAATGCCAAGCCACGTCGGGGAAGAACTTGGCGGCGTAGGGCGAGTCGCAAACAACGGATTCGAAGACGCCGAGGATGTTGGTACGGCAGCCTTCGCTCGCTTGCAACTCGAAGCGCTCGCCGTTGGGAAGCAGCGCTAAACTTTTGTACAGAGCGCGCAATTCCCCCTCATCGGCAAACCGAAAGGCCTCCTCAAAGGCCCCTTGGAAGGATTCCTCCTGCAAATCCTCGCGGGATAGGATCAGCGCCACGCGTAGGGTTTCCAGCACGGAATAACGCTCGGGATTCCACCCTGCTTGAATTTCTTGGGCTTGCCCCAGCAACTGCGCGGAGAGGTTCAGATCACGGCGTTTCGCATGGCGACTGGCTTGCGCCAAACGCGTGGCCAACTCCGACACGTGATCCTCGGAGGTTCCTCCGCCGCGCTCCAACAAGGTGAGGCCCTTGCCATCCAAATGGGGCTTGAGGGCTTCCAGTAGCCAAATCCTGGCGTTCATCGTACTGCTAGCGTTCATCGTTGACGGGCCCATCGGGCGCGGGAGTTCCTTCGTTGATCGGGTCTTGGATATCAGATTGCAAGGCATCTCCGGAAGCCCTCGAAGCTAAATCTGCCTGCAAACCACGGGCTAGGAACGAGGTTGAAGCGACCACCATATAGGGTGAAACTAGAAAATCGCTGGCTGCCCCATTTTCCCACTGGGTTTTCATCAAGTGGGGACTGAGGCGTTGGTACCAGCTGGCGCGCTCCGCAATAGGCAGCATTTCGATCGCCCGGGCGGCGTAATAGTGCCCAAAAAAGTAGAAGTAACCGGCGTTGGCGTGGAAGCCTTCATGGGGAATGGGCCGAGTTCGCACATGGTCCAAAAAGCCGTGGAAGCGGAAAAACTCCGTCAGGCCTTCGCGTAAGCGATCGGGGGTGATGCGCTTCACCCCGGCCCGGGCCAGGGCCCAATTACACACTTGAATACGGGACAAGCTGCCCTCCACCTTATTGATGTGCTCAACGCCCGTTACGCCGCCATTGGGCTTCAGGTCGTAGGCGTACGCTCCATTGGGCAACGCGCAGCGCTCCACGTAGCGCACCGCCCGCTGAATCACGCGTTCCTCGACCGGCCAACCCAGTACATTTCTGGCGTCGATTAGCGCGGGTAAGACAGCGGCTGTGGTGAAGCTGGTGGCCCAGGTAGGCGTTGTGGTGAACGGCGGATCATCGTAGTACGCCCACCCTCCGGAGAGAGATTGATGCTTCAGTAGCACGGCCAGGAATTCCTTGCCTCGGTCCGTCAGGATCGACAGCCACTCCTCCCCCTTCATGTCCTTGTGCTGCAGCAAATCCACACAGGTGGAGAAGCCATAAATCGCGGACCAAACGATGTCTATATCCCAATCGGAATCGCGCTTGGGTATTTCGACCGAGCACAAATAACGCACGGCCTTTTCCAAAGCAATCTGCTGCCGATCGCTACGGAATTCCACCCGAATCAGGGTGCCGCACGCCAGCGCATGGGCCGCCAACTGCCAAGACTCATAGGTCGAAAGCGCGAAGCCGTCCTCTAGCACGGATTGGGGGCCCTTGGCTCCCCACGAACCGTTTTCGTTCTGCGCGCTCACCAAGTAGCCAATGGCTCGAGCTAAGTTTTCGGAGACCAGCTCGCGCGCCACAAAAGGCTCACTTTGCTGCTTGCTAGTCTTCTCAGGCACTTCCGACTTCGTCTGCATCGCACAAATGCTGGACACCAGGGTTCCGCTCAGGCAACAGACCAGCGCAACCCTCTGCAGGGCCGCGCCGGGAGCCAAGCAGCCGAATCGAAGGAATCCCTGCATCACTGGGAAAGTTCCCCCGACTCCACCACGACTTTGAGTTGCGCAAGTTTCGCTTGCTGCATTTCAAGTTCTTGCTGGGTTCTCTGAATCTGATTGTGCGCCTCCAAAAGTGCCAACCGCGTTTTCAATTCCGCCCGCCCCTGATCCACTTCGGCTTGCTGTTTTTCGGCTTCCGCGGCGCTTAGGTCCCATTGCAAGGACTCCAGTTTCTGGGGCACCTCGAACTCCGCCACGAGTCGAGCCTTTAAGCGTTCCTGCTCTAGGACCTGCTGCGCGAATTCCACTCCCTTGCGGTTGCGTCGGATAATCTCATCCTTGGCACTCGCCTCAACCTCGCCTTCGTAGATTTCCAAAATGCCTATGAGGTCCTGACGTTTGGATTCCAGCCGGCTGATGGCCCGGTCCACATCCAACTGTGTCTTGGACAGCATCAATGTGCTTTCCACGTCGCGAAAGTGAGCCCACTTGTCGCGGGCCACGTTCACATCCCGCTCGGCCTCGAGGCCCTTGCGCTGAATTTTCGCCCGGTCCTGCTCTATTTGCATTTCCGCAAGCTCCAGGGCCAGTTGAGCTTCCTCTAATTTCATTTCCAAACCGGCGACCTCTAGGGCCTGCTTGCGCTCGGAATCAGACTGTTTGGGCGACTCCTCCGCTGCCAAAACTGCCGGTTCGGCGATCTGGGCTGCGGGCGTGCTTCCATCCGACCTGCTGGCCGGGGTGACGCAGGAGACCGTTAAGGTGAGAAGAAGTAGCAGGACGTGGGTAGTTTTCATGGTGGAGGGTTTCGGCGATCCAGACAGGAAGCCCGGGAGAGCTCGCAAACGGGGTTCGCCGGAGGGCATATGCTAGGCCTTTCGACCCAATGGAGAAAGTCATGGCTTTGAAACCCAGGGGCTTATAGCCAACGCCGGGCATGGGCGGCTAACCTCTTGGGGTCGAAATCCGGATGGAGCACGCCTAGCCCCGGCCAATCCGCGTCCCACCCCGCCCTTTCTCCCCTACCCAGCCCAGCACCATGTCCCACGGCGCCTACACCCCCCCCCAACCCTTCAACGAACCCATCCGGAGCTACGCTCCCGATAGTCCGGAGACCCAATCCCTCAAGAAGCGCCTAGCGGCCATGTCCCAAGAGGTGGTCG
>JBLFXY010000065.1:0-14812 GCA_047611645.1 Glaciecola sp. | reverse complement strand
CATGTCCTGGTCGCTAATAGCCCTGTTGGCTCCGATGCCAGGCATGGCAAGCACCGGTTTGTAAAGGGTGCCAGAGACCGTCACGGGCCCGGTCATTCCGTGCAGAATCAGCTTCGTCAAGCGGTCCGGATCTCCAGTCACCCACTCCGAACCTCGCAAGGGCGGACCCAGATAGGGCAATCCGAGTCCATCGCTGCCATGGCAGCTCATGCAAGCAGCTTTGTTTTGGTAGATTGCATCGCCGCGTTGAAAGGCCTGCTTGGTTTCACCTGTGAGGGGAGGGCTCTCGACAACGTTTGCTGATTCTGCCGACTTGTAGTTGGCCAAGAGCCGCTCCAACCCTACGTCCTCGAACGCACCGTGCTCACGGTAAAAGTCCGCAGCTCGCTGACCCAAACCACTCACGAAAGCCTCGCGTAGCAGGGGCACTTCGGTGTGGGCTTTCAATAGTTCAAGTGCGTCATTGGGCAGCTCTGAAGCTCCCAGTGCGCGTACCAGCGAATGCAAGTTGCCTGCGGTCCTTTCCACGCCCCTAAGCGCAACTTGTAGCTCCTCACTGACCATTCCCTGTTGCACCAAGATATCAAGCCCCGTGCTGACCACATCAGATCGCTCGTCCGCCAATGCCCGAATCAAAACGCCCGGCGAAACCGCGCCGAGCCCCTCCAACGTCCAAAGTGCGTGTATTTGCCCAAGGGGCTTGCTGGAGTCGGCAGCCAAAAGATTCAGGTCGTCCACCACGCTAATGTCCCCAGACTCCACGATGAGGCGCTGGGCCGTATCCCGAATCAAACCGTTGGCGTGGGATAGGAACGGAATGCGAAGTATCGCACTAAGCCTCCCGAGTTTCGGGATAGCACTGGCAGGATTGTCCGCATACCGGATCCGATAAATTCGCCCGGTGCTCGCTTTGGGTTTATCAAGACCGCGGTGGGCGTACTGCTTGCGCAAGTAGGAGGTCATGTACGTCCTGTGCTGCAGCAATCCGAAGTACATGTCCACGACCCACAAGGTGCCTTCCGGGCCCGTGTACAGATTGCAGGGCAAGAACCACTCGTCCGTACTGGCTAGAAACTCCTTCTCAGCGAAAAGGTGCTTGCCGCTGGGTTTGTTCCACGCATCACGCTCCACGCGGATCGCTTTGATCAACTCCCCCGCCGGCTCGCAGATGAAAGCCAATCCTCGATCGCTCAAGGGGAAATTGTCGCCGCGATAAATATGCAAGCCACAAGCCGCGGTTGTGTTGACCAGTTTCCCGTCCTCACCCAGGATGCCCTCCATGTAGGCCCGGTTGACCCCCGGTGTCATGCGAATCGGAAACACACGATTGGAACCTAGGCTGCGGGCCATTTTCGCCGGCACGGAAAAATCGGTGCCGTTGCGAAAGAACTGGGGACGAAACCAATCGCCCACGAGCAAGGTGCTGTTGTTGTTGTGGTAGAGCCGTCCGAAGTCATCCTTCGATATTCCCCATTGCCCCCGGAAGTCCGTTTTCTCCCGCACCCAAGCCCCATTCAACCGGCGGTAACGCTTGTCGGACTTGGCGTTGTAGTACCAGTTGTCGTGGCCGTAGGTCAGTCCATTGGCTTTGTGCTCCACGTTTCCGCCCTTGGCGTATTCCGCATCCACCAGAACAGGTCGCCCCACAGGTTTGAGTCCACGCCGCGGAACAAAATAGAGCGCGTCTCCGCTCGTGAACAAGCAACCATCCCCGGTCACCGCCACCGCACGCGGCAAGACCAATCCCTCCATAAACACGGTGGACCGATCCATGCGACCGTCCCCATCCGTGTCCTCCAACACACGAATGCGCCCAGTGGGCGCATTCTCACCCTTGCCGTCTAAATCCGGCATGTAGCTGCGCATCTCGCAAGTCCAAGCGCGCCCGTCGGCATCGAACGCTATAGCCACGACGAGGTCCACATCCTCCCCAGTCGCTACCGGCTCGATCACATAGCCGTCCGCCAATACGAAGCTTTTCAGCGCGTCCTCAAGTCCCAAGTAGGGCGCCGGAGGAATCGTCTCGAGCGCAATGGGGTCCGACATCTTGTGCCCTTCCCGATCTCCCTGTTGACCAAAACAAACGCCCACCCCAAACCAGAAGCCGAGCAGAACGGCGCCCAGTGCACGTAGATTCAAATTCAATTGCATGCTCATCGTCGAAAGATTTTAGAGAGATTGAAGGGTCAAAGCGCGCCAACGCACAGCACAGAACTTGCCGCCGTGAACCTGCAAGCCGAAGAAACCTTCACGTGTGTCATGCTCGGATTCGGTATCGATGAAGTCCACGCGCAACTCGCCATTGAGCCAAGTCCGAATGTGATTGCCCTCGCAACGGATAACGATGGTGTTCCAATCGTCCCATTTGAAAAGGCGTTGCCCTTGCGCAGTGAAATCACCCCGCAAAGTCGCACCGCTCTCATTCCCCTTGCGTGGGTAAAGCCAACCCCGGCGGGACTCGTCGTACAAACCTGCCGTCCAGGAGCGATCGTGCCCGTTGTCGCCTTCGCATTGATAGCCAAACACGCGCCCAGTGCCATCCTCTGAAGGCTTCTGGGCCGCCCGAAACATCAAACCAGAATTGCCCAGGAGGCTGTCGAACCGAAACTGATACGTGAGCTCAAAATCCCCGTAAACGGCATCGGTCCGGAGGAACGTATTGCCCTTGATGTCTTCACCAAACCCAACAATGCAGCCGTCCTCCACCTTGTACTGGCCCGTTCCACCCACCTTGCTCCAACCTTGCAAAGTGTGGCCGTCAAACAAGCGCAGCCCTTCTGCACCTACTGGGCTGGGAGAATGTTCGGGACTCACGCAGCCTGCAAAGCTGAAGACAACAGCTGCGAAAAGGATTTGGTGAATTTGCATAGTTCGGTTTCGACTCCAGCCACCAGTATAGGGCAGCCGCCAATCAGTAACCACCTGCGGCCCTCCCAGGCCATCCCGAGCGATATTTGCCTCCGAATCGGGTAACACCCTGGGTACAGGAATTTAGTGGAGGTTATGGGCACCACGGCAACCCCGGTTGGACAGTCCATTTGAATCCAGCTCTGGTTCTAGGGCTGGTTCTAGCGGCTTGGGAGGTAGAATAGCAAAAATGCGCCAGTCCTCAGATCCGATAAAAGCCCTCGAACACATTCGCGCTGCGCGTGAGCGCTTGGCGCCTTATATTCGAACGACGCCGACCGTGTATTCGTACACCTTTAGTGAGACGCTCGGTACCGATGTGTTCTTGAAACTAGAGAACTTGCAGCGCACGGGATCTTTCAAGGTGCGCGGTGCTTTGAACCGGATTTTGACCCTAAGCGAAGAAGCTCGCGCAAAGGGTCTCATCGCAGCTTCCGCTGGTAACCATGCGCAGGGTGTGGCTTTGGCTGCCAGCTTGGCCGGTTGCAGTTCGAAGATTGTGATGCCGATAGGTACGGCCTTGATGAAGGTCGAACGCACACTTGGCTATGGCGCTGAAGTGGTTTTGTACGGGGCCAACTACGACGAGGCGGCCATCCATGCTCGAGAACTAGCCGAGCTGGAAGGTCGCACTACCGTGCATCCGTTTGATGACTGGGAAGTCATCTATGGGCAAGGAACGGTGGGCCTCGAAATTGCGGAGCAGATCCCCGATGTGGGCTCGGTGATCCTTCCGATCGGCGGCGGTGGTTTGATCGCCGGAGTGGCGCTCGCACTCAAGGCCCTGCGACCCGATGTCGCCATCATTGGCGTGCAAGCGGAAGGAGCGTCGCCCATGGTGCAATCCATCCAAGAAGGCGAAAAGCGAGTCGTCGAGTCACCCAAGACTCTGGCTGAAGGCATTCGCGTGGGCAGGGTTGGCGATCTGACCTACGAGGTCGTGCGCGACCTCGTAGATCGCACCGTGACCGTCACCGAGGAAGAAATCGCATCGGGGGTTGTTGAGCTGATGGAAAAGAACAAGGTCGTTGCAGAAGCCGCGGCCGTGACGCCCATCGCCGCCATGTTGGCTGGCAAGGTGCGCACGCGAGACACCGTCTGCGCCGTGATCTCGGGCGGCAACATCGATCTTTCCATGATCGGTCGACTGATCGAATCCGGTCTCGCGCGACGGGGCAGATTGACCAGTATCCGCCTACGCATGGTGGACGAACCCGGGTCCTTGCGGCGCATGCTGGAAGCCATGGAATCTGAGAATGCCAACGTGTTGGATGTGCGTCACGATCGCGCCGGTTGGAAAGTTCCAATTGGCTCGGTGGAAGTCGAAGTCCTGATCGAAACGCGCTCGGCGGATGCTGGGCCGGCTATTGCTCGCCACCTGTCCGAAATGGGCTATGACGTGATTGATCCCCGCATCGTTTGAGGGCGATGCCAGGAGTACGAAGCCAGGCACGAATCCGCCGCTTGCTCGTATAGGAAGGCCTGGGGCCTGCCATTCGGATGCAACTTGTGGATGTGAGCCAGGCTTCTGATGTGCCTCCCCACCCGGGCTGGCGCTCAGCTCCTCAATGGATGCAGGGAAGCCAAACGGCGCACGCCTAAAAGTGCGTGGCTCCTAGACAGCTGTGCGAACCGGTCCCACCTCGGTACGCCATCAAGGATGTGGTACCCTTTGACACCCTGGAGCTCATCGCTCTGACCGCTGTTCTCAAACCGGTCACCGTCTTACTTTCGCCATGACCCCGAAATCGTCCACTAACATCATCCGAACCGCAATCGGTTTGGGCTTGGTGGCCCTTTTGCACGGTTTGGTGTTCATCGTCCTGCTGCCGCAATGGATGGGTGAGGATGAACCCTGGCACTTCGAGAACGTGGTGATGGTAGCCCAAGGGCACGGCCTGCAAAGCGACTACGAGTACACGGCGGACGATTGGCTGGTCGCACCGGATAGCCACCTGCAGGCCAAGCGCCGCTTTCGGGGATCGGACCTGGAAGGCATCAAAGCCCAAGAGGATAGAATCCTGCAATCCATGGCCCGCAAGGGGTTTTGGAGGCGGGTGGATTGGGCTGGCCGAAGCACCAACGTGCAGTCCTTCGATGGGGTCAGGCCCAACTTTTCGGCCGCGCACCAGCCGCCTCTCTACTACTGGCTCGCGGCGCCCCTGCTGCTGATATTCCCCGACGCGGAGCCGCGCTTCCAACTGACGCTGCTCCGACTTTTGGCCTTGGTGCTGTTCGTCGGTACTGTATTATTGACCTACGCCGCTGCGGTTCGAGCTTTGCCTAAAGGCCCTGGCGCCATGCTCGCCACACTCTTTATCGCCCTGTGGCCCATGAGCGCCCGGAGCTCTGCCGTTGTGAGCAACGATGTACTGGCGCGCTTCCTAGTGGCCTTGTTGTTCTTCATGGCTGTCTATTGGCTGAAGGCGGCCAACGCCCCTGATGCAAGCGATCCGGAAGCGGCCCCCAAGCGAAAGGCCTCCATATGGTGGGTTCCAAGCATGCTATTGGTTTGCGCCATGGCCTTGTTCACCAAAACAACGGGTGCCTGCACCGTGGTCATCGTAGGGCTTGCCATCCTCCTACACCCGACCTCGCACAAGCACATGCGCGGCACGGTTCTAGCCCTGCTCGCCCTGGGCGCAGTGGTAGTGGCCGGAGCCGGCGCCTGGATCGGTGCGCACAATCCGGGCGTGACTCTGAGCGTGCAGGAAAATATGAGTCGACTGCAAGGAGGTTTTTCCTCCTCGAAGTTGGCTGCCCTACGGGACTCTTTCGTCGGACGCTTCAACTGGGAAAGCCGTGGATTGGATCCCGACCTGGCGCCCTATTGGGGTTACGTTTTCTTGATCCTCGCCGCCGTGAGTCTTCTGACGTTCATGCGCTCTCGGGATTGGCTCGACCGACGCATTTTGGTTTTGAGTTGGGGTGCGCTGTTTACGCAACTGATTCTGATGGCATTCCGTGGTGTTAGTAAGGGCCGCTATCTGATGCCGGCAGGCCCTGCCTTGGCTATCATTTTGGTGGCCGGTCTTTTCGCCTTACTGCCAAAACGCTTGCAGCAACCCGTCGCACTATTCGCTGTGCTCACGCTCGTGGCCTTTGATGGCATCTTCATATGGCATGGTTTGGCCCGTGAAGCTTGGCTCAACTGGAGGTGGTAATCATGATTGCACGTTTATCCCCCATCATCTTCGCCCTGCTCCTAGGGGCCTTGTTTCTATTGACAGGGCTCGGTCGTGAAACCGCTGAAATCGACATTCGGGTACGACCCAAGCGCACTCCGGTCGGCAAGCTGTTCCAGAATTTCCCGGCGGGCCAATTGTTCCGCTGCGACTTCACAGACCTGCAACGACTCGATGCCTTGTTCGTACGGCAAGGTCCCGGCCCGACGGCAGGAGTCACCCTGCAAGTCCGTAGGATAGCCGAGGAAAACGACGCAGGCTTCCTGGATCAACCCGTCGTGCGGGAAGTGACTTGGACGCCCGCGGAGGATGCCAAAGGAATTCAGTGGGCTTCATTTGTCTTTGAGACGATCCCTAAGAGCCAGGGTTCCACATTCCACTTGGCCTTGCGGCCGGCCGAAGGAAACGCGCTTTGCAATTGGGCTCCTTGGTCCTCCATGAGGGCCACCCAAGGTCAGTTCCGCCCTTGGGCGGGCCCTGCGCAATCAAGCCCCGGCCCATTGGACTTCCAACCTCTATACAACGACCTGCAAACGATTGCCATCGGTGTGGACGGACTGGACGCGGCTGCGGGGGAGTGTCGAATGGATATCTTTCAATTACCCCAGGACCCGGAGAGCGCCGAAGCGCCTGTTTTGATTCGCCAGGGAGGACTGGGGCATCATGCACCGACCGCATCGGGTTATGCCTTCTTCAACTTTGATCCTATTCCGGATTCCCGTTGGAAGCGCTACCGCCTGGAACTGATCCTGCCCCAGGGCGCACGGGTCATGACATTGAAAGATCGGCCTGGATTCAGCGATGGACCGACGGCCGTTTTCTACCACGGCGTCGGGGACGCACCGCCAGCGCTCATCGGCCAGACGATCAACCGCTCCGTGTTCCGCGATCGCGATCTCATTTTCCGGGCATTTGGAGAAGACGGCGTGGGGTCCAATTGGAACAAGGTTGCATCGCGCGGCGCTAGCAAGCGTTTTTTGATCGGACTGATGCTGTGGGCGCTCGCGATGGGCCTCGCCATGCGCATGGCCTTCAAGAGCCAAAGCGCTTAGCTCGCTCTAAAGAGTCTGTGGGCCGCGGAGCCACGGCCTAATCTCGTTTCTTGGGGATTGCCAGACAGGGGCGCTCTCACCAAGTGGCTACAATCGGCGCGCTATCCAAAAGGCCCCTGCCCCCCCAACATGCGCACCCATTCTCCGCGAACCCTCGTCCTCGCTCTGCTTATCAGTTCGGCTCTCAGCTGCCAATCCTCCGGTTCTGGACCGGACAATGTCGAGGCCATCCCGATCCCGGTCCCGCCCGCGGCCGACACGTTTCCCGAAGCCGATCAGCTCCGGGGATCGATCACGCCCGAACGCGCCTGGTGGGATTTGTTGCACTACGACCTGCGGGTGGAGTTCATCCCAGAAACAAAAACCCTGCTCGGGAGCAACACGATCCAATTCGTGACCCTCGCGTCAGGAATCGTCATGCAGATAGATCTGCAAGAACCGCTGAAAATTACCAGCGTCCTATTCCGGGATCGCGAACTGGAAGTGGAACGCAACGGAAGCGTGCACTTGATCCGTTTCCCCTGGACCCTGGGCGCCGGTGTGCGAGATCAAATCAAGGTCTCCTATGAGGGCATTCCTGTCGAGAGCAAGAACCCGCCGTGGAGCGGCGGCATCTCTTGGAAGACCGATGAAAAGGGCGCGCCCTTCATCGCAACCACTTGCCAAGGCATCGGCGCCAGCATTTGGTGGCCTTGCAAAGATCACGGCTACGACGAGCCCAACCAAGGTATGGACATTCATGTCTCCGTGCCCGAATCCCTGGTCGCTGTTGCCAACGGACGCTTGATGGCCAAGGACTTTGATCCTGTGCATAAGTTGAATATGTTCCACTGGCGGGTGACCAATCCGATCAACAACTACGCAGTGAACGCCAATATCGGAAACTACGTGTCTATGGACACTTCGTACAAGGGCGAGAACGGAAAGCTCGACATCCAGTATTGGGTTTTACCCCACCAGGTCGAGGCTGCGACCGAGCAATTCAAGCAAGCTCCTCGCACCATCGAAGCCTTTGAGCATTGGTTTGGTCCGTACCCTTTCTATGAGGACAGCTTCAAACTAGTTGTGGTGCCCTACCTGGGTATGGAGCATCAGAGCTCGGTCACCTATGGCAACGGTTTCAAGAATGGCTACCGAGGAAGGGACTTGAGTGGAACGGGCGAAGGGCTGCTCTTCGACTACATTATCATTCACGAAGCCGCCCATGAGTGGTTCGGCAACAACATTTCCCACCGCGACAGCGCGGACATGTGGATCCACGAGGCCTTTGCGACCTACGCTGAAAACCTTTACCTGGAGTACCACTTCAGCGAAGAGCAGGCCCAGAACTACGTGATTGGTAGTTGGAAGAAAGTGCGCAACAACAAGCCGATCATCGGCCCCACCGGAGTCAATAAAACGGGATCGGGTGACATGTACGCCAAGGGCGCGGCCATGCTGCACACCCTGCGACACGCGCTCAACGACACCGAAAAGTGGCGCGAGATTCTGCGCGGCCTCAACGAAGAGTTTTGGCACCAAACCGTCTCCACAGCCAAATTCGAACGCTACATCAGCCAGCGCGCCGAATATGACTTCGGCCCTTTCTTCGACCAGTATCTGCGCACCAAAGAGATCCCGGTACTCACCTACCTACCGACCAAAGAAGGAGTCGCTATTTGGTTTGGCAATGTGGTCCAGGGCTTCCACATGCCGATCCTGATGACCATCAATGGTGTCGAGACGCGCCTGGATGTGGGTCAGGATGCCATTCAAGTGGCTCTCGAAAGCCCCTTCGAAAGCTTGGAGCTCGATCGCAACTTCTATCTGACCTCCGCCTTGTACGCGCCCGAAGAATCTGCCGAAGAGGCCACAGAGTAGGGATCAAAAGAGGGGCGACTGGCTCTCACTAGAGAGTGTCGCCCCTTGTTGATCCCGGTCAGGGCCCGGACACATCAACGGGTTTCGTCAACCCACTCTTTCAGGCTAGGCTGCTGCTCGAGCGCATTCCGCTCGAGCCCTTGGATTCGATCTTTGGCTTGCTTCCGATATTCCATGCGGACCAGACGCATGACCTGCGCGGCTACAGCGCCATCCACTCCGGAGAGAAATCCCAGAACGGCAGCTGCTTCGGTCCCGACTTCTTGCAAACCGTCCTCCGCAAGTTGGCGCGCGCAAGAGAACTGGCCGTCCCCATCTACATCCACATAGATCGGATTGGTACTGGCCAGGGTGTAGTCATTGCGCATGGGCCAAAACGGTTCGGTGACTTTGGCGCCCTGCACGACGGCGACCAACCAGTAGTCGTGATCCGGTAACTTCATTTCGGACGTCAGGTTGATGTATGAATCGAAGGGCGCGTCGCCCACTTTCGTGGAAGCCTCTAAGGGCATGGTAAGCACGCGCTGGCCGTTCACGTAGATCATCAGCTCCTCCGGATTCACCCAACTTGGAGCGGCAATGCGCAGGCGCAATCCATCCGGCAAGGGTTGTGCATAGTTGGCGGATAGCTGCTCCCCCATGACAGATTCGCCATTGCGACGCAGGTCGGTAAAAATCCCCATGGACACGGAGCTGTGTCCTCGAGCAATATTGTCGCTGCACTCCTGCACGTCCAATGCCGATACATCAGAGATCTTGGACTTAACATAGGTACGGCCCTGCCCCACGACAATGCCAACCTCGTGTGAATCGGAAGCTCCTACCGCGACCACCGCTTCGCCCCGATTCATGAGCGCAAACCAATCGCGGTAAAGCTGCAACGGATCTGCTGCTCGCGTATCAGAGTTGATCAATTCCATCGCGTCGTATCCGCTCGCCCAGGGCCCTTTCCAGAATCCGGTTCTAGTATCCAAACCAATGGTGGCAAAAGGAGCCTTAGCACCTTCGGGCCAACGCGGATGATTGAGGATAACCGTACGGGCTCCTTTAGCTCGCATGTCGGCAATCATCGCCGCGAGATCGCGGGAATCGTACAGCGGAACAGGGTCGCTTGCTTTGAGAGGAAAAGCATTGAAGTGGCCGATCGGCGTGGTCACTTCGTTGCCAATAACCGGCGTGTAGTAGGCACTAAGCCCCAGTCGCTTCTGAGTCGGCGCGTAATCGATGTTGTGATTGTGATCGGTAGCAATCGCCAATTCGACGCCTTCCCCGGCCAATGTAATCTGACGTTCCTCCACCGAAGAGTCCCCATGTCCACTGTGGGTCAGCGTATGAATGTGCGTGTCGGCAGCTACGAAGCCGGGAGTGTCGATCTCGTGAGCAAGTTCGAGTTCAACGGTTTGCATGTTCTCTTTGGAGTCATCCACTCCCAAATGCAAGCCCACCTTGGCGCGACTCCACTCCATGCCGCGAGAGGCATACACTTGATAGTCGCCCATCGGTAGCTCGGCAACCGCATGGCCCGTGCCTGTGTACAACACGCCCGGACGCACGGCTACGTGTTCCGCCTTGGCATAGTACATCTGGACCATCGTGCCCTTGCTGTCCACAATCGTAATGCGTGCGGGCATGTCCTCGACCAAGCCATTCACTGTTTGGCTGACGTGCAATGCAAACGGCTTCAATAGAAAGTGATCGCGAGTGGACTTTTCCAAGTAGCGTACATTCCCTATGAGAATGTCGTCGGCGGGGTTGGTTGCGATCACGCTGAGTTTGTTCACCCCATCCACCATGAGTCCAGCGGGAATCTCATAGTGAAATTCCATCAGAGAGTCTTCGCTCGTCTGAAGCGCGCCCATGGGCTTTCCATTCAATTGCATGAGCCAGGTGTTGTTCACATCTCGCTGTTGCAAGAATAGAAGACCTTCCCCGGAGAAGGCTCTGCCTTCGAAGGTCCAATCCACCCGGGATCCCTCCGGCTCGGCGGACGCCTCCGTCCATTCGGGCAAGGCATCGTTCCCCAAATGCCAGATCTTCGTTGAGATGACCCGCATGTCTGCGGTATCAGAGGCCTGTGCATGGCCCAGAGAGGCGACAAGAACCAAACCTACGGCGGCGAGAATTTTCATGGCCCGATCTTATCTTGGCCGCTGCTTTTTCGCCCGCATGGAAAGGCTCCCCTTCGGTCAGATCGGCAACACGAGCGCAAAGCGGGCACCCTTTCCATGGGCAGGCAGCAGTTCCAACTCTCCGCCCAAGTCGCGGGCCAAGCCTCGACTGAGCGTCAAACCCAATCCGATTCCAGGGCTGGGATTCTCCGGGGCGACCGCTCCTCGATCGAACGCTTTGAAAATCGCTGATGCCACGCGTGCTGGAACTCCCGGGCCTTGATCGCTGACCTCGATCAGAACCCGACCCGGTTCTGTATAGGCCCGAACGACTACGATCGCCGGTTCGTCCCCATGTCCATATTTGCAGGCATTGTCCACCAGGTTGAAGATGATCTGTTCCACCGCACCGGCATCGGCCTTAACCCTCACTTCAGCGGGCACATCGTTTAAAGTCGTAACCACGTGCCCCCCATCCTCTCCACGTTTGGAAAAGAGCGCTCGCCCACGGTCCAAAAGTGAATCGATGCAGACCTCATCTCTCGCCAACCGTGCTCGGTTATCTTCAAGCCGGGCATAGGTCAGCACATTCTCAACCAATATCGACAGGCGATCCGACTCTTTCTGAAGCGTTCGCAGGTACTCCTCTCGCTTTTCCCCAGAGACCATGCCATCCACGAGCATTTCCGTGTACATGCGGAAAGTCGTCAACGGCGTGCGCAATTCGTGGGTCACGGAACTGGCGAAACGGCTGCGCTTCTCGCCGTAAAGGATGCTCGCGTGCAGGGAAAAACCTAAGGCCCCAAGAGCCAGCAAGGTCGCGATCCAAGCGAAACTCAGGGTCACTTTAGCGGGTGTCCAAAAACCTGCAGCCGCCATGGCTGGGAAGGACACGAGCAGGCGCGCCGGAATGCCCGCCAAGAGCTCACCCGCATTGGCGGCATCCGCCAAGTCGCCGCGGACCAACCGGGTTTCCGCACCAGGAAACAGGTCCCTTATTTGCTCTAGAAGTCCTGTGCGCAACACTTCCCAATCACACAAAAATCCCTGCAAAACCAATCGTTCTCCAATCTCGATCCGACGCAGGAAATAGATTTCAAAAGGGCCGGGCGCCTCTTCCTCCCCGACCCAAATCGGCAACAGCGGACCAATGGACACCTTGTCTTCGCCAAGCTCCGTTGGCGATTTAATCCAATTGGTCAGTGGCTCGATCACCGCGACCTGTTGCGAGCCCTTCGTTAACTTTCCCGCATTGAAGTTGTTGGAGTACTTCTGGCTGGCCATGTTCTGGCTAGCGATCCCGCTCTGCATGCGCCTGGCAAACTCCGGAGTCGGGCCCGCAGTCTGCTGTTCCATAGGCCCATCGGTTTGAGGCTCCGAACCCAGTGTCCGTGAATGCGGCTCAATCCACCGGTTGAAGCCTATCTCAACACATGCGAGTTCCGCGGTCAGCTCCCCGGTAGGGATCACATCCTTGAACGACTCGAACAGCTTGCGCTTCACTTCTAGGGCTTGTTCGGACACCAAACGTCCCTGGGCTATATCGAGCTGATTTCCCGTGGGAACTTGGGGTGAACTCCACCCATCCTTATCGTCTTTCTGAAAGTACAGAAGGATGAGGTCCGATTCAAAACCGAGCAACGGCGAAGGGCGTAAAACCTCGCCTGGCTCGATACTGTTGAGCAATCGCGTATAGGCCCGGTCGTTGGGAACGAACGATAGGTAGTCAAAGTAAGGCCGAGCGGCCTCGTGGGCCAACTGGGGCCCCAACCAGGAGTCCATGCGCCACAAGGCCAAACGCATTTCGTTGGCCTGCTGTGCATCCGATTCGGCCTCGTGCTTCTCACCCTCCAGACCGATCAGGAACCAAGAGATCCAACACAACGCAAAGAGCGCGAGCACGGAACCAAGGCCATACAGAATCCACCAACGGGAGCGCGATCGACTCATGCCCGATGAATCTCCACCCCTTCACCGAGCATGTATCCCTTGGATCGCACGGTGATGAGAATTTTGGTTTCCGAATCCGAATCGCGAAGTTTGTCGCGCAGGCGTGCCACATGCATATCGACGGTGCGCGTCTCCACTCCCCGCGGATCGATGCCCCACACGCGCTGCAGTAACTCATCACGGGCCACGGCGCGCCCACTGGAAGTGGCCAAGTAACGCAGGATGCCAACTTCGGTTTCAGAGAGTTGCCGCGGTTCACATTCCGAGCAGCAAACCTCACGCCGCTCGAAGTCAACCCTGCGGGTTCCGGCCGTAAGTGCGGAGACGTCCGTGGGGCGCTCGGCGGATCGCCGCAAAACAGCCTCGACGCGAGCCAGCAATTCGCTGGAACTAAATGGCTTGACCACATAGTCGTCCGCCCCGCCTTTTAGGCCTTTGATGCGGTCCTCCTCCGCGCCCCGGGCGGTCACCATGATCACGGGAAGTCGCGGACGCGTACGACGTAGCTCCGGCAGAATGTCAAAACCATTCTTCCCCGGCAAAACCACATCGAGCAGGACCAAGTCCAATTCTGTACCTTGCAGGATGCGTTCCGCCTCCAAGCCATCACCGCATGCAATCACACGAAACCCCGAAAACTCGAGGCTGTCGGTGAGTCCTATGCGAATCGCTGCGTCGTCTTCTACGACAAGAATTGTTTTTTGGCTCATGTATCAAAGGCGCTCGTGCAGCGCGGTTTTATTGTACGAACAAAGGGCGGACTGTCTCCAGCCCGCCCTGCTTCGATCACCCTCTCCTAGCAATCATCCGCTTTGGGTGTCACGACAGCCTGCAGCGGTGCTGTAACGGTTTGCTTGAATTTAAGCCCCTTGGTCGCTGCTTGGGCTCGGATCGCATCCCGTAGGACACGGTCGAGAGCATTCGAATCGTCCACTTTCAGCTTCGTACGCTCCTTGACCAACCAGGCTTCACGCTTGGCAGATACCTCGGTCACATCAGCCTGAATCTTCGTCCGCTTTTCGCCCATGCTCGCAACGTGGGCTTTGAGCTCCTCATCCGTCATTGCTTTCAATTCTTCGGAGAGGAATTCGCGGTTCACATCCTTAAACTCCACCTGGTTGGCCTTGGTGGCGTCTACCAAGTCCCATGAACACGAGTAGAGCGCAGAGTTTTTGGCCATGGCTCGCTGCGCCATCGCGTCATTGTTCAGGCTTCGGTTGTTGGAGTCCTGGGTGGATTGATTCATCCAACCTTGCTGACCACTTGTGCCCCAAGGCACGTAGGTGCCGTTGACCGACGCGGTCAGGGCTGACAATTCCTCGTCAAAGGGTGTATCGATCACGACCATGCCGTTGTTCTGGTCGATGGATGAGAAATGGCCATCGGCGAGCAAGGCAACCTCGCGCCACGCCGGCGCCAGTTGATCCATGGCATCGCCACAGTAAATCGAATTGACCATAATTCCCGCAGTGATCGCTTTCTTGGAAGCCTCTCGGAACGAAATTTTGGGGTCTTGATCGGCGGATTCGTTACCGGCCACGACCAGCAACTTGAGGGCGTTCGGATCGGTGCTCCAAGCCAGGTCACTGGTAGCCGCGTCGACCACGCGCCCAACAAACTCGGTGCCTCCGTTCGTCGACAGCCCGAAGAGTTTCTGGGAGATCAGGTCCAAGTCGGAGGTCAGCGGCGCATCGACAAGGACCCAACCGTTTTCTTCCGAATGTCCGTCATTGCCAAAGGTCAGCAAAGC
>JBLFXY010000064.1:0-14828 GCA_047611645.1 Glaciecola sp. | reverse complement strand
CAAAACGACGCCGGGCTCAAGTTGCGCACCTTGGCCCACGCTGCAAAAGGGACCGATCGCCACGCTCTCATGCAACCGCACGCTCTCGTGCACCACGGACGAGGCGTGCACGCCCTTGGGCACAGGAGTCGTCTGGGGCGCGAAGGCCTGCACAATCTTGGTGAAGGCCTCGCTCGGCCGCTCGCAGCGCAGCAGCACCAGGTCTTGCCGGTCACAAGGCATGTCGGGGGCTAGCACCACCGCGCTGGCACCCGTGTGAGCCAGCGCATCACGATAGCGCGGATCACCGAGGAAGGTTACATGCCCGCAGCGGGCCTCCTCAAGAGGTGCAGGACCCGAGATTTCAATCTCGGGTGAGCCCTCAAGGCTGGCCCCACATAGTTGGGCGATTTGGGAAGCGGTCAGGTTCGGCATGGCATCGGCATCGACGCTGGCCCGGAGTCCTACTGTGCGAACGTGCGGGCGGGGGTGTGCTAGTAGAGATAGGGTGTACCCAAGGCAGGAGATCAAGTCAACCGAGCGATGCCTGACACGCCGTTTCCTGCCCCTGAAAGCGAGGCCAGGGCCCTGCGGGGTATACGAAGAAGATACGGAACCAGCCCCCCGCGCGATCATGACTGACTGGGGGTCAGACTGCGTATCTTCGCCGTATCTTCTCCGTATCTATCTCCGTATCTATCTCCGTATCTATCTCCGTATCTATCGCAGGGACAGTTGGAAGGAGAAGACCTGGGTCTCGTCCCTATCCGAGCTGCTCATGGGCCAGCCCAGGTTGAAAGAGAGCGGAATGGGCTGAAGCATGCCCAATCCAATGCCGATGGTCGAGCGCAGCTCGTCGGGGTCCAAGTTCCAAGCATCGGGGTCAAAGATACCGTAGTCCATGAAGAGGCTCATTCGGAAGACCTCGTTGCGCAGGGCCGTGCCGGGGATCGGTGTCGAATACAACGGGATCCTGTATTCGAACGTGCCACCAAGCATGGTCTCTCCGCCGAGCGGATAGCGCCCCTCATAGGGCCCCACTCCGCGGAATTTGAAACCGCGCAGGTGGCTGCTTCCGCCGCCAAAGAAACGTTCCCCGTAGTGAACCTGATCCGTGTCCCCGTAGGTGCTCGCAACGCCTACGATCACGCCCACGTGAATTCCCGAGCGCACATCCTCCGTCTCGGCACCGATCTGCCTGTAGTAGTCGTAGCGCAACTCGGTCTTGATCATGTCGTTGTCGCCGCCCAACGGGCCACCATAAAAGGTGGTTCCCAAGCGCATGAAAGAGCCCGCGCGGGGAAGGCGCGAATTGTCCAAATCACTGATGCGCAACTCCGCGCTCAAACCGTGGAAGGCGCTGTCTTCCGGGCTTCCGGTTAGCGTGGAAGGCAGGGGCGGCGCGTCCAAGTCTGAGTTTTCCAACTTCTGATAGACGGCTCCGAAACGCAAGGAGACATCGCCCTGATCGAAGAAGTGGTTCAATCCTACGCGCAGGCGATCACGCTCCTCATCGTGGGAGCGAAGGCGACGATCCCGACGCGACGCGCCCAAGCTCAAACCGGTGCGATTGAAATGGGTCCCAAAGGCATCCGGGTACGAGTAGTCCAAGCTGAACTGATCCACCTCGGAACCCGGGGAGACGTTCAACGAGAACCTCTCGCCGTTGCCGTGGAAAGCCTCCTTCGAATAGATATCCGAGAAGGTCTGAAAGATTCCGCTGGGCAACGCCGAGGAGGCGAAGTTGTTCATGGTGATGGATACGATTCCGACCAGACCACTGTTGCTGTCGATGCCGCCGGTGAAGCGCATGTCCACGTTGCGGCCCTCCTCCACTTCGAAAATGACGTCGACTAGATCCGGATTGCCGGGAACGGGATGCAGACGATACATCGGTTGGGGGTGGCGCGGATTGCTGGCGTCTGCGTAATAACCTGACGAGGACAGGCGCCTGCGTGAATTTTCTAGCTCCCGCATGGACAGTTGCTGGCCGGGTAGCACGCTGATCTCCCTGCGCAAGACGTGATCGCGGGTGTGGGTATTGCCATGGACTTGGACCTCGCGCACGGTGCGAGATTTACCCTCCACTACGCGGTAGGTCACGTCGACCAGGGGCTCGTCCTCGTGAAACACATACTCCGGGCTGAGGAACCGAAACCCCTCCCCATTGGGCGCCGTATTGCCGGGCAGCTCAAACACCTCGAAACCTATGTAACCATGATCACCGTAGAAGAACGAAATTTCGCCGCCGTCGTGCTGGATGCGAGCACGCTCCAAGGGAACGCCTTGCTTTAAGTTGCAGAGGGCCAGCAATTCCTCTTCGGGAAAGGTCAACGCGCCTTCCGTGTGCACGTTTTGATTTTCGTCATAGGCCTTCAAACGCACGGAATTCACGCGCCACAGGGGCCCCTCATCGACGAGTACACGCACCTTCACCCGGTTGCGCTTATCGTTGTAGATCATCGAATCGATCTCTACTTTCACGTCTAGCCAGCCGCGGTCACGATACACCTGACGCATGGCTTCCAAATCCCCATTCAGTTGATCTTCATCGAATATACGACCCCACCAGCTGAGCGGGCCACGCCCCTTGGTGTACACGCTAGCCAGGCTTCGCAGACCCCCCTTCCAAAAGATGTATCCGGTTTCGGGCAATTGATCGTTACCCACGATCTCCAAACCAATGCAGCGCACCTTGGGTCCTTCGTGGATATTGAAAATCAGTTCACGGATGACCGAATCTTCTTGCGGATCACCGAGTGCCCATTGCACTTCAGCAAACTGGAACCCCTGCTTGCGATAACCGGCCTTGACTCTGGAGGCTATGCGTTCGGCTTCGTGGGCGTACACCTCGGTGCGATCCCCCATGCCGGCCCACTCTTTGATTTTTTCGAGCTCGTACTCGGTATGGCCCATGAAGATCGCTTGCGGATCCACATCCAACTCGACCACTACCAACTCCAGGATCACTCCGCCGGGTGCCGCCCTAAAGGTGGAGTTTAGTACCTTGATTCCAAAGGTTTCAAAAGCCTCTCGAACGCGCAACGGACTCACGGGCGCATTGAGCTTGACACCGAGAATACCCAGCACGGACTCCTCGCTGTAACTGCGCAGTCCGTTGACCTCCACGCCGAGCACGATGGGAAGCGCTTTTTCCTGCGCAGCGGTGCCGAACGGGTCCTGTGCGGTCTGGGCCTGCGCTGCCGAGGGCAGAGTCATCGAGCACAACAGAAACAAAGCCAGCCAATGGACCTTCAGGGAGGCAAGAGCGCGCAAACCGCGCCAAGATTGGAATTGCATCAAAGTTGGATGGGTTCGGCGATGGACGGTTCGGGGTTTTCGAAGCGCATGATCGGACCTTGGAAATGCAAGGTGACCGCGCCGGTGGCTCCGTTGCGCTGCTTGGCGCAAATCACCTCCGCCTTGCCCCGGTTTTCTTCGGTCGGGTTGTAGTATTCCTCGCGGTACAACATCAGCACCACGTCAGCGTCCTGCTCGATCGATCCCGATTCACGTAGGTCGGACAGCATGGGTCGCTTGTTCTCGCGGCTCTCCACCGCTCGCGAGAGCTGCGAAAGCGCGATCAGCGGCACCTCGAGTTCACGGGCCAATTCCTTGAGCGACCTGGAGATCACACTGATCTCCTGCTGGCGACTCTCCGCCTTGGCGCTCATGAGCTGTAGATAGTCGATGACGATCATGTCCAAGCCGTGCTTGTGCTTCACGCGGCGCGCACGGCTGCGCAGGGCCATGATGGACAAACCCGGGGTATCGTCGATGACCAGGCCGCCCGCGGCCAGCTCCCCCGCCGCCTGGGAAAGGTCGGAGAACGAGGAAGGATCGATGTTGCCCTTGCGCAAACGGCCGGAGTCCACCCGGGCACGAGAGCACAACATACGTTGGCAAATGGAGACCGCGCCCATCTCCAGGCTGAAGAACAGCACGACAGGATCGTGGTCAAAATGCTGGGGCCGGTCCAAGGCCGCGCGCTCCATGAGGTTCAGCACAAAGGCGGTTTTGCCCATGGAGGGCCGCGCCGCGATGATGGTCATTTCACCCGGGTTGAAGCCGCCCAACATGTCATCCAACTCGTAGTAACCGGACGGAATACCGGTGCAATCCCCACCACTCTGGTTGGTTTCGATGCGCTTGAACACGTCGGTCAGGATGTCCTTGACCATGCGGGTCGAGGTGCCTTCCTTGTTCCCGTTGATGCTGAAAATACGGTGCTCGGATGCGTCGAGCAGCTTGCCCACATCGTCCTGCATGGGAGGTGTTTTGTAGGCCTCCGAAATGACTTCGCCCGCTTCGTGGATCAAGCGCCGCAGGATCGCGGTTTGGGAGACCAACCCGGCGTGGTGCATCAGGTGCGCCGACGAGTTTACGACGGCTGTCAATTGCGCCAAATATCCGGAGCCCCCCACCGCTTGCAACTTGTCGTTGGCCTTCAGATATTCCCCGAGGGTCATCAGGTCCACGCCCAAGTTGCGCTCGGACATATCCATCAGCGCCTTGAAAATGATTCCGTGACGAGCCACGAAGAAGTCATCCTCGTCGATGAACTCAGCCACCTCGGGCACCCTGTCCGGTGAGATCAAAAGAGATCCTAAGACAGACCGCTCGGCTTCCTCGTTGTGGGGCGCGATACGTCCCGGCGCGTTGAACTCTTCCATTTCCATTTGATGCCGCCCTCCCGGACGTCGCCCCAGTTTAGCGAGCCGAGGCACTGGGTTCACTCGAAGAATAGGGACTCCGAAATGCAACCGGCCTGGAGCCGCCCGCAGGCGGCCCCAGGCCAGTATTGTTTCACAGATCCCTCGAAAGGGACGAGGTTTTTACGCTTGAGCGTCGACCTTGACGGTGATGGTGGTCTCTTGGTCGCCGAAGACATGGATCAGCACGCTGTGCTCCCCGGTCTTCTTGATGGGAGACTCCAGGCGAACCTGCTTCTCATCAATGGGCGTGCCGGAGGCACTGATCAAGGTAGCGATCTGACCGGCGCTGACGGAACCGTATAGGTTTCCGGCTTCGTCGGCCTTCTCGGCTGTGGTCACGACCAATTCGCTCAGACGAGCGACGGCAGCGGCTACTTCCGAGGCGCGCAGGGCGCGATCGGCGGAAGCACGTGCCGCACGGCGCGTGATTTGACGCTTGGCGTCTTCGGTGGCGGGAGTGGCCAGGCTGTAGGGCAGCAGGTAGTTACGGGAATATCCCGCAGCCACGCGCACCACATCGCCGATCATTCCCAAACCTTTCACGTCCTCCCTCAGGAGAACTTCAACAACTCGCTTTGACATTTTGAAATCCTTTGAGTTAAGAGATTAGTGAACGAAGGGCAACATGCCCAAGTGACGGGCGTTCTTGATCGCCTTCTTGAGTTGCCGTTGGCACTGCGCGCAGAAACCGGAACGACGACGGGACAGAATCTGTCCTTGAGGGGTCAGGAACTTCTCGAGGTACTCGATGCCCTTGTAGTTGATAATCGGGTCATCACAGTTGCGCGAACCGATGGCGGGGCGCTCCTTCTTGCTGTTCATCATCATGATTATGACTCCTTGGGCGCATCGGCCGCGGTGTTGGACTCTTCCTTGCTAGCTTCGGCTTTGCCTTCGTCAGCTTTGCCTTTTTCGGCTTTGCCTTCGTCAGTTTTGCCTTCTTTGGCTTTGCTTGCATCGCCATCTCCAGAGGCAGAAGCCTCATCCTTAGCGGTGCGGGCGGCTTCGGCCTCAGCTTCAGCTTCACGCTCAGCAGCTTCTGCTGCGAGCTCCTCTTCGGTGGGAGCATCGTCGGCGGGCGGCGAGGGTACGGTGTACTCCGAATCGTCCTCGAGGGCTGCCAGGGCAAGCTCCTCTTCCGGCATGGCATCCACGGCCAAGATCAGGTTACGCAGCACGCTCTCCGAAAGTTCGAACTCACGGCGCAGTTGCGGGACCGCATCACCGGGGATTTCGAAGTAGGCGAGGTAATAGGTCGCTCGCATGTTGCCGTTCATCGGGTAGGACAAACGACGCTCTTCGTAGCGGCGAAGGCTCTTGATAGAGGCTCCGTGCTTGGTGAGGAATCCCCCCACCATGGCTTTGGCTTTACGCCAGTCCTCGCGAACCACCTGGTTCGAGAGGAGGATCATGCATTCATATATTTGTGTCAAGTCTGGTCTCCTTTGCTGTATAGGCGGTTCAATCGGGGTTTGAAGACAGTCTTCAAGACTCCCGGTTCCAGCGGCTGTGGAACCGCGTCATACACCTTTCGAAATCCCCATCACCGAGCCAGTCGAGGATAGCCTCAGCTGATTCTGCAACGGAAATCTCTGCCTCCACCCGCTGGGCGGGAGGAAACGTTTCCAGCACATGACGCACCGCGTCGGTTCCCGGGCTCCCGATCCCCACTCTTAAGCGGGGGAAACGATTCGTGCCCAGGTGTTCTATTATGGAGCGCATGCCGTTGTGCCCGCCGTGTCCCCCATGGGGCCGCAGACGAAGGCGGCCCAGGTCCAAATCCAAATCGTCGTAGACGACCAGAAGTCGGGAGGGATCAAAAGCGAGCGCAGGCTCGGACCCGATTGCTTCTTCTTCCCCGTCGAGCGTGGGCTCGGTATGGGGAACGGACAAAAGATGGTGGGCCAGGGGGCCGACCACCTTGCCGGAACGGTTCATGAAGGTCATGGGCTTCACCAACCGGCCTTGGCCAGCGGGAAGCTCCGCCCACTCGAATGAGCGGGGACCGGTAAAACCGGGCAATTGGGATGCGCTTTGAAAGAGCAACCGCTTCTCCTCACAGATCCGATCGATCACGTGAAACCCAAGATTATGGCGGGTCCAAGCGTATTCGGGCCCGGGGTTTCCGAGTCCGATCACGAGACGGCCAGGGCCAGTGTCGATCATCGATGCAGAGGGAGCGGTCAGTTGTTCCCCGGCCAAAAAACCGGGGTACGGGGGGCGGATTCTAGCGGGAGGAGGGAGAAGGGCAACCCCCCACCCTCTCCTTCCAGGAAGAAATCCAATCGGCCGGGGCAAAACCCCGGCCGATTTTGGCCAAAAGAGGCCTTATACACGGGTCGAAAGGCCGGCTTACGCCTCGGCGCCTTCTTCACCCTCTTCGCCGTCGGCCGAGTTATCCATCTGGGTGCGCACGGCGGAAACCACTGCAATCTCCAGATTGGGGTTCACGGCCAGGGCCACGCCGCCGGGCAGAACCAGGTCGGAGGCCTTGATGCGGGCGCCTTCCTCGAGACCATCCACGGACACTTCGATGCCGTCGGGGATGATGGAGGGGATGCAGGAAATGGCGATATGGGTCACGTTGTGGGTCAACACGCCGGCGGCCACGTTGCCGACAAAGCTCAGCTCGACTTCACTCTCAGTGGCAACACCGCGGACCACGCGCTTGAATTCCACGTTGTTGATCACGTCGCCCATGGAGTCCCATTGGAGCTCACGAACCACGGCAGAGTGCACGGAACCGTTCACATCCAGGTCGTACAGGTGGGTGTGGGCACGGCGGGAAGCTGCGAATTCAGCCGCGTCCATGTGCAGGTTCATGTGCTGGCCATCGGCGTCTGCCTGAAGGGTGGCGGGCATGCGGCCTTCGGCACGCAGTTTACGGGAGGGACGGCTGCCGAGGGTCTCGCGAACGCCACAGCTAAGTTTGGCACTGGAACTCATGTTTGAGTCTCCTGGATGGTTGATCGCCCACAATGAGCGCACAGGTTTCGTGGTCTAGCGAAGCGCTTCCCACAGGTTAAAGTCGCTCCCCCGGGATCCGGGAGGGCGGTAATCGGCGCGAATCCTACCCCCACCCCTGGGTGGCGCCAAGCCCTAAAAAGGGCAAATCGGGGGTGGTTGAGGTATGCGAAGGAGGAAAAGCCGCTTTCTTGAGGGATTAGCACGATCCGGAGAAACGGGAGCACTCCGCCCTCCAAACATGCAAAAATCCCCGAGAACGCGAGGCTCTCGAGGATTTTAGGATCGCCTGTTTAGGCCCGAATGGAATGCCCTACTGGAATAGGGAGCTCACGGATTCTGACAAGTGGATGTTCCGGATGGCTTGCGCGATCAAGGGCGCCACGCTGCAGATTTCCAGGTTCTTGGGTAGGTCGGCTTTGACCTGGGGAACGGAGTCTGTGACGAGGATCTTGTCGACCGGCGCGTTGGTCAAGCGTTCGATAGCAGGGCCGCATAGGACGGCGTGCGTAACCGCTATGACCACGGACTTGGCTCCAGCGTCGCGCAGGACGGTGGCGGCCTGGGTGATCGATCCGCCGGTGGAGATCATGTCGTCCACGATCACACAGTTGCGGCCTTTCACTTCACCGATGACGTGCTCCACCACGGTCTCGGAGCCGGATAGGCGGCGCTTGTCGACGATAGCCAGGTCGGCGTGCAGGCGCTTGGCGTAGGCGCGAGCCATCTTGGTGCCGCCCACGTCGGGGGTGACGACCACGGGGCTTTGGATGCCCATGGCGTGAATGGCCTGCATGAGCACCGGGCGGGCGTAGAGGTGATCCACGGGGATATCAAAGAATCCCTGAATCTGGGCCGCGTGCATGTCCAAGGTCACGATGCGGTCAGCACCAGCCCCCACCAGCGTGTTGGCCACGACCTTTGCGCTGATCGGCACGCGCCCCTCGTCCTTGCGGTCCTTACGGGCGTAGCCGAAGTAGGGCATGACCGCAGTGATGCGCCCGGCGCTGGAACGCTTGAGCGTATCCAAGAGCAGCAGCAGCTCAACCCAGTTGTCGTTGACGGGCGGACAGGTCGGCTGGATGACAAACACATCCCGGCCGCGAATATCCTCGTTCACCTTGATGTTGCACTCACCGTCGGGAAAACGCTCGGTGATTCCATCCGCCAAGTGCTTGTCCAGATGGATCGCAACCTCCTTGGCGAGATGGGGATGGGCAGAACCTGTAATGAGGGTGAGTTCGTGTATACGTTCCACTTTTTATGGAGCTGGGTTGTGGGCCTTAGCCCTGGTTTTAGTTTTTAGATCCCTGAGCCGCTTTTTACGGCTCAGTTGTTTTTCTTGCGCAGAGGCTTGGCGGGCATACCCACCCAGGTCTCACCCGCTTGAATAGAGGCATCGCGTGTGATCACCGCCCCAGCGCCGGTCGTCAATCCATCCGGCAAGTTATTGGGTGCCACTATGATCGAACCACTGCCGATCGAAACGCCATCACCCACTTGAGTGGGATGTTTGTGCGTGCCGTCGTAGTTGGCAAAAATGGTTCCTGCGCCGATGTTCGTCTTTTTGCCGATCTTGGCGTCGCCGAGATAGGAGAGGTGTTTGGCCTTGGAGCCTTCCCCGATCTCCGAGTTTTTACACTCGGTGAAATTGCCTACCTGGGATCCGTCCTTCATGACCGTTCCTGGGCGCAATTGGGCGAATGGGCCCACTTCGCAGCCTTTCCCGATTTGAACGCCGCGGTGAATCATCACGCACGGCAAGAGCATCGTGCCCTCGCCTATGGTGACGCCATGGTCGACGTAGGCGGAACCGGGGTCGGTGACCGCCACGCCTGCGGCCATATGTTCATCGAGGATGCGGAATTGCAATTCCTGGCGCACGATAGCCAGTTGGCGCAGGTCGTTCACGCCGCTGCCTTCGAAGGCATCGCCCAAAACGACGGTGACCACGGGGCGGCCATCGTCCACGGCCAAACCCACCAAATCCGTCAGGTAATACTCACCCTGAGCGTTGCTTGTGCCGAGCCGGGGCAAGTCCAGCAACAGGCGCTTGCCGCTGAAGGCGTACACGCCGGTATTGGTTTCGCAGATTTCTAGCTGTTCGGCGCTGGCATCTTTTTGCTCAACGATGGCGTGCAGGGCGTCGTTTGCGTCGCGCACAATGCGGCCATATCCGTGGGGATCGTCGAGCTCAGCGGTCAACACAACCATAGAGTCGGAACCGACCTCCTTCTGGGCGCGAACCAATTCCTCGATGCTGTCGCCCCGAATGAGTGGCATATCGCCGGCCAGAACAAGCACGATGTCGGGATCCGGCCCGAGGGCGGGAGCCGCCACTTGGACCGCATGCCCAGTGCCCTTCTGCTCTTCCTGTACGACGATTTCGAGGCCGCGCAGACCCAACTCCTGGGCCTCCTTTTCAGCCTCTGCCTGGACGGCTTCGGCACCGTGCCCCACCACGATCACAACTCGATCCGGATCCACCGCGAGAGCACTTTGCATCACCCAACCCAGCATGCTGCGCCCACAGAGGGGGTGCAGGACCTTGGGGAGCGCGCTTTTCATGCGCGTGCCCTTACCAGCTGCGAGAATCACCAGAGAGACACCAGAGGCCATGGCAGATGGGATGGTGGTCGCGTCCAGAGCAGCAAAGGCCGCGGGACGAGATGGGTTTAGCACCCAATTGGGATGCGGGCCGAGCGAGGTGCGAATCCTACCAAGGCGGTCCCACCCCCCACACCCTTTTTCGCGGATCAAGGGGACCTTGCATCCTTCCCCAGCCGGGAATTGATTGCAGGAGACCCATTCCCGGTTACTCTGCCCCTGTGTCTACCCCCCTTCGCTACCGAACCTCATTGCTGGCCGGCTGGTTTGCCGACCGCAAGATTCCCCGCTTCCTGCGCGCGCCCATTTATAAGACCTACGCCAAGATCACCGGCGCGGATCTGACGGAAGCCCGGGGCCCCCTGCACATCTACCCCAGCTTGGGCCAGTACTTCGTGCGCGAGCTGCTGCCAGGCCTGCGTCCCATTGATCCCAACCCCAGCAACCTGGTTTGCCCTGTGGATGGAACGGTGCAGGACATCAGCCGTATCGAAAAGGGCACCATCCTGCAAGCCAAGGGCCACCCGTACGCGGTCAAGGATCTGCTAGGCGGTGTCGAGGGCGATTTGGACCTGGAGGGCGGCCACGCCTGGACCGTGTACTTGGGCCCTAAGGACTACCACCGCATTCACTCCCCTTGCGCCGGCAAGCTGACCCACGCGCGTTGGATCCCAGGCAGCCGTTACTCGGTTCAACCGAGCGTCTTAGCCCGCCGACAGGTCCTAGCTATAAACGAGCGCTGCCCGCTGCGCATCGAAACGCCCTCCGGCCCCCTTTTCATGGTTTTGGTCGGCGCCGTCATCGTGGGCCGCATCCGCGTGGTCGGCCTGCCGCCCAATGGAGATCGCATCGTGGATCCCCCGCGCCCGATAGAGGCCGGTCAGGAACTGGCCCGCTTTGAAATGGGTTCGACCATCGTCTTGGTGGCGCCGCCCGGCGGCCCGACCCCTTTGGATTCTCTTGAGCCCGGGCAAACCCTGCGCTTGGGTGAGGTCATTGGTCACTTCGCCTGAGCCGCACCATGACCCCGCCCCTCTCCGCCTCCGACGAACGCTTGGTCGAATTGGTCAGCGCCGTGGCTCGCAGGGATTGGGAGGGCTTGGCAGAGTTGCGTCGTGGCGCGCCCGAGGGCGAACCCGACGAGCGCTGGCGTGAAGCGCTGATTCAAAGCCACCTATTCTTGGGGTTCCCAAGCATTGTGGAGGCGTTCGAAGTGATCAGCCGTGAGGGCGGTATGCATGCCCCCACGGAGCCGGAGCACGAAAATCCCGGCACGGATTTCGAGGCTCAAGGGGCACCGATTTTCGATGGCATCTACGCGGACTTAGCGCCGGTTGTGCGCCGCCGACTCGCGCAACATCACCCGGACTTCGCGCACTGGATTGCGGAGCACGCTTATGGCCGAGTCCTAGCCCGCCCGGGACTGACCGCCGCGATGCGCGAATTGCTCGCCATCGTGTGCTTGCTGCACACAAACTTAGATCGGCAACTCGCCAGCCACACGCGCGGCGCCGTGCGCCTGGGCGCCTCCGCCCACGCGGTACACGAGGTCTTTAAACTCGTGAGCCCGCACCTCGATGCCGAGGACAGCGTACGACTGGCAGAAGTCATCGAGCGCTTCCTTCCGACGGAAGAAAGTTAGACTTGGTATGCGCATAGCATGCGTCCACCCTTCATGTTTCGCCTGGCATCTGTCGCCTTGCTGCTGACAGCACGATGGCTCCTGCGAGGAATTTCCGGGTGAGCCTTCGATGAAAGAGAAACTGGAGCGCTTTGTTTCAATACGCAGGCACACTCGACTTCACAGCGCCTACCTACTGAAACATGATGCCCAGCGCTTCTGAGAAATTGCTGGTGGCGCCCGGGTTTTGGTCGCGGTACCAGGCTTGGAAGTTCCACGTTTCTCCGGGCTGCACTGCGCTCGCCGGAAAGGTCGGAAGGTTGCCTAGATCTACGGCCAAAGTCAGGGTTCCTGCACTGCCGCTGAAACCGATTTGGCCGGGCCGATTGAAGCGGCCGAATTGTCCGCTCACGCAGAGTAGGCCCTGGCTACCTGAGATGGCTGTAGAGCCTTGGGAGCTTCCCACCAGGAAGTATCCGAACTGATTGTGCGGGAGGCCTTGCGCAACCAGTTGCAGTGTGTTCTCAGAAACATAGAGGTTGCCTTCCCCGCTGAGGGTGGCGAGATTGCCCGCCGAGTTTGGGGTCGTCGCTTGGCAATAGGGGCTTCCCAAGGGGCCGTAGCTAGCAATGGCTTGCAGGGCGCGGCGCAGGTTGAGGCGGCCTCCGCTCACCGTTATTCCGGCCAGGCTCGGCAAGGGGTCTACCGTTTCAATCAGGAGGGTCTTGATCACCTGGGACGCGGCCTGGGGTTCGACGATGTAGAAGTCCTTGAATGCGGGACTCGCAGCATCGTGCATGAGCGCCACGGCGCCAGTGACGATCGGTGCGGCCCAGGAGGTCGCGCTGGTCACGTCGTAATCTGTTGTGTTCCTGGGTGCCACGATGCCCGTGCCCGGTGCGGCCAAGTCGATCATTTGAGCACCAAAGGCCCCGCTCAAAACATCGAACCGATCGGTCATGGTGACCGCGATGAGAGATTCGCTCAAGCAACCCGACGGGATGTCACCCGCTTGATCCACATCGGTCGGGCCCGGATCCGTGGACCCCACAGTCAGGATTCCCAACGCGCCGGCTTGGTTGAAGAGATCGTTCCAAAGGTAATAGGGATGCGTTTGGCAGGAGAACCCCGACAGTCCCCAGCTCGCATTGATCGCCACCACATTGGCGCCCAAATTCGGAGTTCCAACCTGTCCCGAGGTCAATCTCCAAAGGCGCTTCTGCTGGATGACGTAGTCATAGGCCCGCGCCAGGTCGGAGTAGAAGAACTGCAATCCAAAGGGGACCATGTTCACGTACATCAAATCGGTTTCCCAAAGCACGCCGGTTCCTCCGAGTCCATTGTTCCCGCGCGCCCCCACGATTCCAGCGACCCGCGTTCCGTGGTTCGACGTCAAAATTTGGCCGTTGTTGCCATACGTGTTCCACCCGTAAAAATCATCGACATAGCCATTGCTGTCGTCATCGACCCCAGCAGCGCCGTTGATCTCCAGCATGTTCTCCCAACGGTTGGCCAGCAGGTCTTCGTGGTCGGTATTCCCACCGGCATCCACAATCGCCACCACGAATTCGTCGCTACCGCGCGCGATGTCCCAAGCCTCCGGTGCGTCCATGTCCGCGTCCACGCTCCCCCCGGTCTGCCCGGTGTTGTCGTGGGTAGCCTGCTGTGCAAAGAGTGGATCGTTGGGCAAGGTCTGGCGCAAGTTCATGCGCCCATTTTCCATGGCGTACAAAACACCCGGAGTCCCATTCAACCGATCGCGCTCGCCCATGACCGGGAGGGCTTCTGCGAAACGCACCAGGTACAAGTTCAAGTCCTGGAACAGCACCTCGGACAATTCCCAGCGCCCTGCAGACTGGGAGCAAATATCCAAAGCCATGTCCGGGGAAGCAAAGCGCACCAAGAGTTGGCCCAGGGCATGGGCATCGGCGCCGGCGAAAGGAACCGTCGAATCATCCCCATGCGGCTTGTCCTCGACAAGCAAAGTGCCCTGTGCGGCAGCAAGGGAACCCAAGAGCAGAGCCATATAAGTGCGCGAGATGATTCGTTTCATGGTGGATCAAAAATTAAGAGATGTCCCGAAGAATGAGCGTTCAGTCTATGCGCTCTTAGCGAGAACCCCGGGGGCAGTCACAAAGAAAGCCACAATCACCTGACAGGGTGGGCTCCAACCAAGCTGGGAGCCCGCCGTTACAAATCGTACAGGCAACCGTGCTCCAGCTCCCCCCCCGCTTCGCTAGCGGTCCGCTGCTTTCTCGGCCGGAATGCGGTACTCGCCCCCGAGGTCGATCAAAGCATCCTGCAAATCTCCAGCCATGCCCTTGGGCAGCTCGGCCACCGTGAGGGTTTTCATGAGCTCGCGCAGCAAAGGGTTGAGGCTGAACGGCCTCAAATCTTTCACTGGCGCGGGGCCCTTGGTAATGAGGTAAACGGAACTGCGCTTCGAACCCGGAAGGCGCAGGTGAAAGCTCTCTTGATCGCAGCCGGCTTGACCGGTGAGGTGCTGATTCCCCATGGCTGCGGCGGCACCTTGGGCTGCCACGAGCAAAGCACGGTGGGTTCCCGGCTCAAGGTCGATGCATAGCGGACGTCCGCGGCCCACCCACAGCTGATCCGCATCGGTCCAGCGCAGGAAAAATTCGCCTCGCCGACAAGAGCGTAACTCCAAGCCCAAGATCGGTTCGCCAAGCGGCTGCCTTGCGGCTGAACTCGTCTTCGGTTCGGGTCCGGCGATCGGTTTCAGATACTGCAACCAAGCGGCTCTTTGGGTCTGGGCTCCGGAGGAGTCCACAGCCGCCTGGGCGTCAAAATCGGGTCCCTCGGGCAAGAGGGTTCTCAGGAAACGGGAGGCCTCTAAGCGCGCGACCAGACCTACGGGTTGATCGAAAAAGTAATCGGCACGCGATAGCTCGGCGTATAGCAACCAAAGCGATTCGGTGTGG
>JBLFXY010000063.1:0-14866 GCA_047611645.1 Glaciecola sp. | reverse complement strand
ATGGCGCGCATCGCTTTCCTGATGGATCGCATCATGCGCCTCATGGGGCTCAACGGTAAGGCCTTCGTGCCCATGCTATCCGGCTTCGCCTGCGCCATTCCGGCCATCATGGCCACGCGCACCATGGAACGACGCCGTGATCGCTTGATCACGATGATGGTCGTGCCCTTGATGACATGCTCGGCGCGCCTGCCCGTGTACACGCTCATCATCGCCACTCTATTCCCGGCCAACATGTACTTCGGCATGCCGGTGCAGGGCTTGTTGATGGTGTTCATGTACATCTTCAGCACGGTCATCGCGCTGGCTGCTGCCGCTGTTCTGTCGCGCACGATTCTGAAGGGCCCGGCTGTGCCGTTGCTCATGGAGTTACCGCCCTACCGGATGCCTGATTTTCGAACGGTGCTACGCGAGACCTGGGAAAAAGGCCGCGTCTTCCTCACCGAGGCCGGAACGGTCATCCTGGTCTGCACCATCGGGCTTTGGCTGCTGCTTTCTTTCCCCAAGAACACCGAACTCGACGCGCCCTTCGATGCACGTAGGGCTGTAGCCGAGCAAACTCTGGTGGACGAAGAGCAAGACAACGCCCTCACTGTCATCGACAAAGAACAAGCCGCCAACCAGCTACGCAATTCCTACGGGGGCCGCATGGGTCGCTCGGTCGAACCGGCCCTACGCCCCCTCGGTTTCGATTGGAAAATCGGTATCGGCCTCATTGGAGCCTTCGCAGCCCGCGAAGTATTCATTTCCACCATGGGATTGGTTTACGGTGTCGGCGCAGATGTCGACGAAGGCTCGAATTCCCTGCGCGACCGCATTCGCAACGAATCTCACACCTCGGGAGAGAAGGTCTATACGCCGCTGGTCGGCATGTCGCTCATGATCTTCTTCGCCCTCGCATGCCAATGCATGGCGACCATCGCCGTCGTGCGCCGCGAAACCAACTCATGGTTCTGGCCCCTATTCATGTTCGGCTACATGACCGCCCTCGCGTGGATCGCCAGCTTCATCACCTACCAGGGTGGATTGTTGCTCGGATTCGAGTAGGCGTAGCTCCCCTTGGGGGGCGTTGATAGCCCGGAGGCGTACGCATTTGCGCGCACCAACCCGGTTGAGATACAGCTTGCCTGACAGCTAAGAGTGTGTCGGGCATAGAGGGTTTTGCCAGGAATCGTCCATCCATTTCGGAATAAGGCGGATTGCACCCCCTATAGTTGAACGCTATCGGGGGGAGATCCAACGCAGTGCCGGAATGGAGGGGCGGTTTCTGGCGAAATCCTCTATGCCCGACACACTCCTAGTCCCTGAATAAGCGCTCATTGGATCCGGTGCCGAAATGTTGCGCCCGCAGCGGCCGCGCGTTCCCGTCTGGATCTCGGGGCGCGCAACTTCCTCCGGAGCGCTTATTCAGGGCCTAGCGCAATGAGCAAAGCGTACGTGTGTGGGCTGCAAGGCTCGCCACAGCTCCGCTTTCAGGATGGGTTGCTAACATTGGGTCTCTCCTGTTCGCAATCCCCTGGCCCCGCCAACGTTCCATGCGCTTGACCAAGCTTCCCGCCCACATCCTTCTAGGTTTAGCCCTTTCAACAACCGCCGCCATTGCCCAGTGCCCGGATGAACCCACACTGCAGCATTGGACCGGGGGCGGAAATGCCACGTGCCCCTGTTTCGCAGCGGGCGAAGAAGCGGGTGCCATATTCAGCGCCCCCGCCGCGCACTATCCCATCGAAATATTGCGCGTAGGTTTTGGGTGGGGCTCGCAGTTCGGCGGAAGCCCGGACAAGCTGGAACAAGCCATCAAGATCTACTCCGGTTCGCTACCTAACCCGGGAGTCGCCCAATACTCCCTGGCAGGCCCCGTGCTGAGCGACGGCTTCATCAACGAGTTCGACCTCCAGCTATATCCCGGCAACCGAATCATCAACTCGGGCCCGTTCACGGTGACCCTGGAATTCGCCAACGCCAACGCTGGGCAATTTTTCGAGCCGAGCATGGTCAACGATGCCAACGGCTGCCAATCCGGCAAGAACGTGGTCAAGGCCATCCCCGGCGGCTGGTCCGACGCCTGCGCCCTCGGCGTCACAGGGGATTGGCAAGTCCACGTAATATACCGCCAAGTAAACTGCGGCTCCGGCACCATCGGCACCAACTACTGCCTGCCCGCAGTCCCCAACTCCTCTGGCAGCGCAGCCGGCATGCTCGCCACCGGAACCGAACTGGTCGCCGATAACGACGTGACCCTAGAAGCGGTCAACCTGCCCCCCAGCCAGTTTGGCTACTTCCTGACCAGCCAAACCCCCTACTTCCTAGCAGGCCCCGGCAGCAGCCAAGGAAACCTCTGCCTCGGCGGAAACCTAGGCCGCTACAACGCACTCTCCGACATCCGATTCTCCAGCGCCACCGGCGAATTCAGCCTACAACTCGACCTCACCGACATGCCCACCAACCCCCACCAAGCCGTCTTCGTGGGACAAACCTGGAACTTCCAAGCCTGGTTCCGCGACCAAAACCCAAGCAGCACCTCCAACTTCACCGACGGCCTCGCGATCACTTTCCAATGATCTGAATGCAGTCGCTGGACGCTCAAACTCGCAAGGCCCGAGTCATTGCTTTCCAGCAGTGACTCGGGCCTTGCGAGTGTGGGCAGGTGGTTTGAACCACCGGCCTTGAACTAGTTATCCGAAGCGTTGCCCTCGGGGGCCGGGTTGCCTGCGTCGGGGGCGCCTTCTGGGTTCGGGGCGGCTCCGTTGGCCGGGTTGGAGATCATGGCCAGCAGATTCTTGAGAGTCTGGGCCGTGTTCGGGTCGCCGTGCAGGACGTCGAATTCGATGCGCCAGTTGCAGGCGGTGAACTGGCAGCCTTCGAAGTGGGCCGGTGCGTTGGTCATGACCAGGGTGCAGCGGTCGAAGATGCAGTGTTTGAAAGCGTTCCCGGCCAGGTGGATGGCTTGGGAGGAGAACTTGGTGTTCTCGTGAAGCACGAGTTGGGGCTTGGTGGGTTGTTGCTGCATGGCGGAGAATGGGCCGAATTGGGGGTGAGACGGAACTTTAGCATACGGGAGCGGCTGGGTCGCCCCTTTGGGCAGGGCAACGAAAAACCCAGCGCCGCGGATGGTCCGCGGCGCTGGGTTGTTGCTTCGGAACTTGGCTCTGACTACTGGGCGTCGATGCCCCCCTTCAGAAAGTCCGCAAACTTGGTGGGATCGCCCAAAGTGGCCCCGTCCTGGCGAGCGAGGATTCTCACCTTGGTGGGATCAAAGCTCTCACTCTTGAAATCCAGGTCCGAGTCCGCGGGAACCACAATATAGATGGGCTGCGCTATCGTCTTGGCGATCGCGAGTTCGAAATCTCGGAACTCGGGATGGGTGTCCGCGTGCATACGGGCTTCGACAAAGTTGTTTTCTAGTTGCTCGGCGACCGCCGAGTCGATGAAGATTCCAATCTCCATCAGGCGACAGTTCACTCATGACTTGCCGGTAAAGTTCAGCAGCAGTAACTTCTCTTCGGTCTTGGCCAGAGCCACTGCAGCTTGAATGTCATCGTTGACGATCGAGTGCTGGGCGACCCTGAGGCCTTCCCAGCCAAACAACTCCTGGAGCCATACGTCCGAGTAGTCGGGTAGCAGGGCGGTGCCCACGAAACCTGCAGGCTTACCTGGCAAGTACGTACCCAGCATGACAGTGAAAGCCAGGGTCAACGCGCCCATACCCAGTCGACCCTTGTGCCTGTCCGCCTTCATGGCGCCGATCACCAGATAAGCGGCCGCGGCAACGAAGATCACGATCCAAATCAACAGGAACAACTCGCGACCGAGAATTCCCCAGCCAAGGACCACGTCAGCGTTCGAAAAGAACTTGAACGCCGCAGCCAATTCCACAAAGCCCATGAAGACCTTGATGGTGTTCATCCAGCCGCCAGCCTGGGGCATCTTTTGCAGGCGTCCAGGGACCAAGGACAGCAATACAAAGGGTATCGCCATCACCAATCCAAACACTCCCATGCCCACGATGATGCGGACGATGCCTTCGGAGCCCGCGGTGCCTGCGGCTGCGGATCCTAGCAAGGTTCCCACGAAGGGTGCGGTACAGGTGAAGGACGTGACGACCAGGGTCGCTCCCATTAGAAACACACCAAGCAATCCGCCTTTACTCGAAGCTTGGCCCGCCATCTTGTTCATGAACGCCGGCGGGTTCAGAGTGATCACCCCGAACAAAGTCAGCGCGAAGTAGACGAAGAGCGCGCCGATGATCATGTTCGTCACGGGGTGCTGTGCGAAGGGGATGATCACTGATGAGGCCAACAGGCCGATTCCGATGAAGATCACGACGATGCCCGCGCCGTAAGCCATGGAGAGAGGCAGAACGCTTCCACCCCGAGCCGCTGCCTGCTTGGTGAAGAACGAGATCGTGATCGGGATCATCGGGTAGGTGCAAGGCATTAAAAGGGTGATGAGGCCCCAGATGACCGCCTGGGCGATGAGGGCCCAGAGGCTGCTTGGCTCTTTGGAATTCGATCCGCCGGCATCACCAATGGAAGTGGCGGCTCCTGCAATCGAATCGACCTCGCTTACTTCAGCCTCGAGCTCTAGTTCGAAACTCAGGCAGCCCATGTCGTCGCAAACCTGGCCCGAAAGGGTCGCGGTGAGGCCTTCCAGTTCAGCCCCTTCCGCGATTTCGCCGTCGGCAATCATGGTCCAAGTCCCGTGGTGGGTCTTGATCTTGATCGTGTCCCCATCGTCGCTCAGGCCATCCTCTTCGTGGGTTGCGGAATACACCACGTCCTGCCAATCGATGACGCCATCCTCCCATTCCAATACCGTGGGCTGCGCGATGGGCTTGTCCGGACCGATGTCATCCAAGGTCGGGCCGTGATAGGCGTGGTAGCCCTCCCTCACGTCGATCTCGATGACCGCGCGAACCTTGTTTCCAGAGCGTTCCAATTTGTAACGCGCATCGACATTGTTGTCGTAGTCCGGAATCCATCCGAAGGAGTTCTTGTCGATCGTCAGTCCGCCGGCCAAGTCACCCTTGTCGAAGCCAAAAGAGCCGCCTGGCTTGGAAGTGCCGGGCTTGGAGCCGCTGGCACCGCCTTGAACCACCCGCATGGCGGGGGGAGCGTTGGCCCAGATGCTATCCGAGGTCTTTGCGCTCAGATCGGTTTCGAACAGGATGCATGAACCCGTAATATTGCTGCAGGTCTGGCCGGAAATCGCGACGTTTAAGTCGGCCGCTTTGGCTCCAGAGGGGTCGCCTACAAACCACGCGACAAAACTGCCCGCGTGGTAGTTGTAGGTGTGATGCGGCATGTAGTCCTCTTTGACCTCACCCACGCTGGGCTTGGGAAAAATCGGTTCCTGCCATGCAACGTTGCCGCCCGACCATGAAAACGTGAGAGGCCTGCCAATCGCTTCGGGGTGTCCCAAATCGGTGTGGTATAGGTACCAATCCTTGTCCACGTCAAAACGTACGGCAGCCTGGACTTGGCCGCCGACCTCACGTGTGAACAATTCTGCTTGGGCCTTCTGGGTGGCCATTCCCGACGCCCAGGGAGCCAGAAACAGGGCTGCGAGGGCTATAATGATCGTTCTCATGGTGGGTTGCTTGAAACAGGGCTGCCTGGAAGAGATGAAAATGGCAGTCGATTGCATCTGAGTCCCGTTGTACGAGACCGTGGGGCCTGGCGGACGTCTCCGCCTCGTAATATATCGGTTCCGGGGCCTAATCCTGGACCACGAACAGCTGAGGGCTGTTTGATGGCACCGGCATGGGCTCTCGATGCAGAACCAAGCTAAGATGGAGCTCGGACCGGGGATTGGCCCCCGAGCCCAGACCACCATGAAGATCTCCAGAATCCGAACCGTTCACTTGTTGGGTCCCCTGCTGTGCCTCATCCCCCTGGGCTTGAGCGTCCTGCAAGACCCTAAGCCCGCTCCGCTCAAGAAGTCCTCGCAAGAAGAGAAGGTCTATTCGGACGATGATTTCTTTGGCACAAGCCGCGACGTTGCGATCGAAGGCAGCCTCTCCATGGGCATGCAGGGGTGCTGGAAGCTGGCGAGCATCAAGTCCGTCGACTATCCGGACCAGGGAATCGACCTCTTGGGCTACTTGCTGATCTCGGGGCCGTTCATGTCGCTTGAGGTGCAAGCGTTCTGGGACGACACGCTTGAGGAACCGCCGGAGGACGCCTTTGAGACTTTCATTGGAGAGGTCAATCCTTCGGGCAAGAAGTCCATGGAAGTGCGAATCCTTATGGGTTCCTACATAGATCGCGATGAAGGCACCCTTGAGTGGTACGAGTCCGATCGCCCCGAACGCTTCGCGGTCACTCTTCCCGACCCTGAAACCCTGATCATGGAATGGCGCGGTCAACGCCAAATGATCTTCCGCCGCTACCGCAGCCAAACCCAGGCATCACAGGACTTCTTTGGGACTGGAGATGCTGCCGGAGCCGACGATTTCTACAACGACGCCGACGATCCGATCGAGGAAGAAAAGGAACCTCGTGGGGAAAACGAAGAGGGCGACGAGAGGCCGCAAGACGATCGGTTTGAGTGAACAACCTCCGAGTGAAGTATCGAATGGCGTGGGCCTTTGTCTGTATGGGCTGGATCCAGCCGCCGGCCGGCTGCCTGGGTGCCTCTGCCCCGACCAATTTCCCTTGCGCTGAAAGTGCGTTTGAAAAGGCGCTGGCCCCCTCAACTCCCCACCAGGAAACGACGCAGGAACCCCCTGCAAAGCCCGCGCAAGTAACCTCCAAGCTGTGGACGCAATTCCAGGAGGCAAGAGCGGCCGGTGAAGCCACAACCCTGGCCGACTTTTCTTACGCGGGGTACCACTGCGGCGAAAAAACCATCCCCACCGCGGCCTGGAAAACCTTCGATGTCACGCGCTTCGGAGCTGTGGCGGATGACGGCAAGTCGGACAAGGACGCGATCCAAATCGCTATTCAGGCCGCCGAGAAGAATGGATCCGGCGTAGTGTTCTTCCCTAAGGGCCGCTTCAGGATCAATGAAGCGCAAGATGCATTCAACGAACCGATTGCGATCCGGAGCAGTCAAATCGTCTTACGAGGAAGCGGTTGCACAAGTGGAGGAACCGAACTCTTCATGGACAGGCACATGGATGCGCGCGATCCTAGCAAACTGTGGACAGCCCCCTACTTGATCCAGTTCATCGGCCCCGGCGCGTCCAAAACAAGAACGACCGTCACCGCGGATGCGGCACGCGAGTCGCACACGGTTCAGGTGGCCGACGCCACCGGTTTTCAACCTGGCCAGTGGATACGACTGAGCCTGAAAAATAACGCTCCAGAGCTCGTGTCTTTGGCGGTTGCGCCCCACAAGCCAAAACCCGCGTGGACCTCCCTCATCGAAAAGGGGGTCATGATTGACGAATACCATCGCATTGAAAGCGTCGATGGCGCGCGCCTCACATTCCGGGAACCGATACACGCCGCGATCAAAGCCTCGAGTGGATGGAAGGTCCTGTTGTGCCGACCGTTGGAGGAGATTGGTGTAGAGGAAATCGCGTTCAGAGGCAACTGGCTCGAAAAATTTGTTCACCACAAGAATGCTATTCACGACGGCGGGTGGAGCATGCTCTCGCTGGGACGCTGCGCCAATAGCTGGGTGCGCAACTGTCGCTTTACCGATGTGAACCGTTCGATCACGGTTGCCAATTCGACGGCGGTGTCCGTGGAAAATGTACGGATCGATGGCAACAAGGGACACAGCGCGATCAACTTCTCAAACACCTCGCACTCAATCATGCGGTATGTATCGGACCTTGCCGGGACTTGGCACGCCTGCGGAGTGTCTGGAAGGAGCTCGGGCAACGTTGTGCTGCGATGCGAATACCGGGCCGATACCTGCTACGAGGCCCACGCCTCCCAGCCACGCTGGACCCTCTTCGATAACATCTCGGGCGGCTGGAAGTATGGACGTTGGGGTGGTGCACAACACAACCAACCCAATCACATGCGCGGCCTCGTCTTTTGGAACTACCGCAACACCGGAAAGGGCGTGCCCGGGGAATTTCACTTTATGCGCCACGACCGCAAGTATGGCTTCATCATCATGCCCTACGTCATCGGCTTCCATGGCAATGCCCAGGCATGGGCTAAAGCCGCGATTGAAGTGCTCGAATCCAATGGCGCCCCGGTCCTGCCCGAGTCCCTCTACGAAGCTCAGTTGGCCCTGAGAACGGGCACGTTTTCGAAGTAGCCCTGAACCGATACGCGCGAAGTGGAACCCCTCGAAAAAGGCGCCCCGCGATGTGAATCGCGGGGCGCCTTTTGAGTTCAGCGGCTCGTGCTTAGCACTGGCTGAAGCCGCAACCGTGACACTTGACGCAGCCTTCTTGGAAGGCGAGTTGGCCGGAGCAGGTGGGGCACTTGATTTTGTAGCTGCCCACGTTTCGGGGGGCTTTGCCGGCGGGTGCTTTGGGGGCGGGGGCCGGGGTGTGCGCGGGAGCTGCGGCGGGAATCGGGGCGGCGCCGTCGATTCCGACGCGGCCGAGCAAGAGGGCCTCGAGGCCGTTCTCGTTCTTGGCGGCTAGGTAGCGGCTAAGGGCCGTGGCCAAACCATCGGCCAGGGACATGATGCGGCCGTCCTTGGTGGGAACGGAAAGGCTGGATCCGATACCGGAAAACTGCCCGATGGCTGTTTGCAGGCTTCCGTCGGAGCGCAGCCAGAGGCTGAGCATGCGGCAGATGGCTTCTAGATCGGAGTTGGCCACGTCGCCACCCTTTCCGAGCTGGGCGAAGACTTCGCGCTCGTGTCCGGTAACCGGGTCGACTGTCACTTTCACGTGCATGTTTCCGAAAGGCGTCATTTGGCGAATACGCAAGCAACTCATGATCTCGGGTAGCTTGACCGGGGCCAGTTGAGCGCCACCCACGACGGGAGCCTTGAGCATTGCAGCCGCCGGCTCGGGTGCCGATTGGCCGGAGGACTTGAGCGCCATGGGCTGCATCTCGCGGCAACCGTCGCGATAGACGGTGACGCCCTTCACGTTGAGGTCGATGGCGAGATCGCAAATGGTGCGAACGTCCTCGACCGTTGCGCTATTGGGGAAGTTGATCGTCTTGGAGATCGACGCGTCGCAGTGATCCTGGAAGGCCGCTTGCATGCGCATGTGCCACTCGGGCTCGATGTCATGGGCTGTGACAAACAGGTCGCGATGCTCCTGGGGAATCTCTTCGATGTGAGCCAAGGAACCTTCTTCGAAGATTTGGTCGACCAGTTCATCGCTGAAGTAGCCGGCTTCCTTGGCGGCCTTTTCAAACACGTAGTTGAGCTCACGCATGATCGTCGGGCGACCCTGCGTGTCCTTCATAACCTGACGTTGGAAAGCCAATGCGAACATGGGCTCGATGCCGCCGGAGCAGTCCGCGATGATCGAGATCGTACCGGTGGGCGCGATGGTCGTGGTGTAGGAGTTGCGCAGCTTGCGGCCGCGGTCCTGCCATTCGGAACCTTCCCACGCGGGGAAAACGCCGCGTTCCTCAGCCATGATCTCGCTGGCCATGTGAGTTTCCTCTTCCATGACGCGCATGATCTCGCGACCAAAGTCGCAAGCCTCTTTCGTGTTGTAGGAAATGCCCAACTTGTAGAGTGCGTCCGCGAAACCCATCACTCCCAAACCGATGCGGCGGGTGGAGCGCGACATGTTGTCGATCTCGCGCATGGGGTAGCGGTTCACTTCGATCACATCGTCGAGGAAGCGTGTGGTGGAGTGGATGACCGATGTGAAGTCCTCCCAGTCGAAAGTGGCCGCTCCGCCCTCGCCTTCCACCAAGAGACCCAGGTTGATCGAGCCCAGGTTGCACGAATCGTACGCGTGCAAGGGTTGCTCGCCGCAGGGGTTGGTGGCTTCAATCAGACCTACGTTCTTGATCGGGTTGGTTTTGTTGATGCGATCAATGAACAGCAGACCCGGCTCACCGCTCTTGTGGGCGTGCTCGATGACCACTTCCCAGAGCTCGCCGACCGTCCAGAACTCGTCGATTTTGACGCCATCAGCGTCTTTCTTTTGGAGTTGGCTCCACTCGCCTGTTCGCGGGTTCTTGACCTCGTGAATCTTGGTGGGTTCGCCGCGTAGCTCTTCCACGAAGCGGTCGGTGACCGCTACGGAGATGTTGTAGTTGTTGATCTTCGTGCGGTCATCTTTGAACGTGATGAACTGCGCGATGTCGGGGTGATCGACGCGCAGCACGCCCATGTTGGCGCCGCGGCGGAAAGCGCCTTGCTGGATCGCGTCCGTAGCCTTGGAAAAGACTTGGATGAAGGACAGCGGGCCTTCCGTCGTTCCGCCCGAGGACCGCACGCGGTCTCCTGCAGGGCGCAAGCGGGAGAAGCTAAAGCCGGTGCCACCACCTGATTTCTGAATCAGTGCCGTGGACTTGATCGATTCGAAGATGCCCTCGATCGAGTCTTCGACAGGCAGCACAAAGCATGCGGAGAGCATGCCCATCTCGCGGCCGGCGTTCATCAAGCAAGGGCTGTTCGGCATGAACATGCGCGAGGACATGAGAGAGTAAAACTCGCGCGCGATTTCGACCGCGTGATCGTAGTCGTTGTCGGTGAAATTCAATTCACCCTTGGCCACGTGGGAAGCCACCCGCCAGAACAGCTGGCGAGGAGTCTCGATGACCTCTCCGGTTTCCGCTCCCTTTTTCAGGTAGCGCCTTTCGAGAACCATCTCACCGTTTTTGGACAAATCCGGATCGGGAAGGTCCGCAGGGGGATCAACCGCTTCCAATTGGATCAGCGCATCAGCGGCTTCCATTCGGGTCGGATCGGTCATCTCTTTTTTGGAGTCAGCGGGCGAGATTTGCACGTGCACCTCTTCTTGGTCAGCAAACGGAAAGTGGGAGTAAATCGCTTTGGGGAAAGCGGGTTCCCGATGATCGGCTCGCGGACGATTACCTTCAATGATAGACGGAGATTTCTGTCGCGGAACACGAGATTCTAGATCCACGCCATCAAGCAATGATTTCTGGCTTGCATCGACTTCAAAGCCATTCAGGCGGGACTCTTCGCACTGGGAAAAACAGCGCCCCCCCAAGAGGGGCCAATAAGCGGGTTTCGATACATGTGGGCTTGATCCCAACCGTGAGAGAAGAATATCCCCCCACGTGCAGGTCCGGGCAAGCCCATCAAGTCCCAGGGCCTAGCGCCCGAAACAGGAGTCATACCGGAAAAAGTTTCCCTCCCCCCGGAATAACATGCGCTACCTAATCCTAACTCTCCCGTGCCTGTTCGCTTGCTCGCCTTCCGACGAAGGCGTCCAGCAAGGCTCGGTCCCTGCCACGCCCACCATCACTGCAGTGACCACTTCCAGTCCTGCTGAGAGTGTCACGGGCACGGAAATGGCTACAAACAATGCCATTGGCCAAGCCATTGCGGGTGGGTTTGCGACAAGCATGCAGACCGCTTTCGATGAGCAGGCTGCTGTTTACGCCCAGGGCGGCACCGTTGAGGAAATTAAGATTGCGCGAGACCACTTCGACGCGACTCAATCCATCGCTGAAAGCAACTTTCTAGCAGGGTTTTACGTTTCGGGTAGCTCGGATGGCCGCAGCGCCCTGCAAATCATCCAATCCCTGACCGCGAGCTCCGGATTGATCCTTGATGCAACATCCTATGAGTCCAAGCTAGCTGGGACGCCCAAGCTCGAGATCGAGGGACTGTCCAAAATCGAAGCCTTAGAAGGCATCGCCGCCGAACTGGGCCTCGTCCCCCTCTATCCGGAACCGTTCTACATGGGAGATGCCGAGCGCACCATCAGCTTCACAAAAGAAGCTCGCAGCACCCCGACATCCTTCGCGGGCCCCTTTCTGATCCAGGTCGCCAAGATCGAAGAGCAGGCTCCGCACGCTGTGGGGTCGGTCCACTTGACCGCTCGCGCCATAGGCATTTCTGAATCGGCTCTCATGGCAAACGACGCCATGTTTGAGACCTTCCGCATCGGAGAGGTACTCTCGAACCAAAGTGAAGACCTGCGCAGCCGTCAGGATATCCAACGTTTGTCCAGCCCGCAGTGCATGGGGTCGATGGTGACCATGTCCGTCGAAGTCGAACTCAAGGGTCTACTCGCTGGTACCGAACGCATCGACACATTGAGTGGAACCGTGAGCGTAAAGCGGCCCTCTAACGTCACCAAAGTCGACTTCGGAAGCTTGTCGCCCGGCCTACGCGCGGCAGGTGAGTTCACCGTCCTGCTCAAAGAGGTTGGGACCAACACGACCCTGAAAGTCAGCACCCAGCGCAGCTCTGAGGTGACCGTCATTTGGGCTCCCGACAAGGCCAACGGCGATCCGCTCGGCATCCTCAATAGCAATTCTTTTGGCTTCGATAACGCCATTGATGCAACGCTGAGCACGCCCGAGACTCCCAGTCAACTCTCCATCAAATTGATAGAGACCGAACTGCTCACGGTCCCGTTCGAACTAAAAGACATCGTATTCGAGCACGCCGTCGAACAGCCGGAAGCACTCACTGAATTGGAGTTCGATCACGCCCAACCCGTCTCGGTGGTTTTCGTCGAATTCAAAGACCGGGATAGTCAGTTCCCGGAAGTTCTCTTGCGCACGGTCAGCCACGCCAACAAAGATGCACGCACCTTGCACATCAAGCTGATCTACCTGAACGACAAGAACAAAGAGATCAAGAACAGCTTCACTAGCTTGAATCCCACCTTCAACTTCGACGCCAACGCCATTCAGCCCTTCGTGCAAGCCGGTGGAATCGAAACCACGACGCAAACCGCCTTCCTCATGCCCAGGGAAACCGTTTCCGTGCAGATTTCTGTACACGAAGTGGAGTTCATGGACGGCACCACCTGGAAGGTGCAAGAGTAAACCAGGGCATACAGCCCACGCCCCTTCAAAGTTTTCTGCGCCCGACAGACAATCAGCCTGTTGCCCTATGGGCAGCAGGCTAATTGGCTATTTATTGCACCACCTGGGCTCCCTACTTGCAGTGAACGGCCGCAAGCTCTGCAGATTCGGCGTCGCCCGCTTGCGCAGCGCTTCGCCAAGACTTACAGGCCGACTCCAAGTCGCCAAGTGTTTGTTGAACCAAGCCCAAATGCCTCAGAATTTCGCCCGAGTTGGGTTTCGTTGTGTCCGCCAATTCAAGGTCGGCCAACGCCCCGGCCACATCCCCGACGCCTGCGCGCGCACGGCCCCGGTTGTAGTGCAGTTTGGCATCGGTAGCCCCCACAAAGCGGGTCATAACGTCATTCAAGAGTTCGAGGCCTTCCTGATAGCGCCCGTTTTGAATCAATAGGATGCCGTAGTCGACCTTCGGATCAAACCAACTCGGCTTGTCGCCTAGAAGCCTCGCATAATCCTCCATCGAACCTTGCGCATCGCCGGTGGCTACTCGAAGTTTGGCACGATACAAACGATAGCGGCCATTCTTAGGCTTGGCGTGCACGGCAAGGTTGATCTGAGCCAACGCGTTGTCATAGTCGCCGAGGCCAGCGTAGCCCTCACAGGCTTTGCTGGCTTGCGCTCCGGGGTGCGGGAAACCGCTGCGAGTGAGTATCGGAACTTTGGGAATGCCCGGTCTCCTCGAAAGCATGTCCATCAGGTTTCTATCCCCCATCCGCTGAGCGAGCATCGCTGCCGGTTGCGACCCCATACGAGGATCCGCCCCAGCTCCCAGTAGCAGTTCAATGAAGGGGGCATGGGCGTTAGATTCCATCAGTTCGGACAAGGGTGAATTGCCGTCATTATCCAAAGAGTTAGGGTTGGCTCCTGCTGCAAGGAACAACTTTGCAGCTTCAAAACCCTTCGCCCGCATGCGTGCAAATTGGTGGAGCGGGGTCGACCCATCCGACAGGCTCTGGGTCGGATTTGCGCCCAGTTGCAAGGTTTGGCGCATATCCGCCAGGTCCATCGATGCAATCGCTAACAGCAAAGCGTCCGATCCGCGCGGGAGCAAGACATGAGCCACCATATCGTTGCCGACCTGAACCGCGAGCTCGAATGGCGTCTGCCCTTCTGCGTTGCGTAGGTTGGGATTGGCTCCCGCATCCAGCAGCCAAGTCGCCATTTCCCAGGCACCTGCCAATGCAACCACGTGCAAACCTGTATTGCCCTTGAAGGTCGCGTTCGGATCCGCATCCATTTCCAAGAGCACGCGGGCTTTCTCTTCCTTGCCGAACCTCAAAGCTTCGAGCAACGGCGCTTCGCCAGCGCAACCAGCCAAGTTCGGATCGGATCCACCCGTAATGAGCATGCGAACCGTTACACCGTCGTGATGGCCATGTGCATACCAAAGCGGAGTGCCGCCCAAGTAGTCTTGCACGTTGAGTTCGGCTCCACGCCTAATGAGCATGACCACAGCGTCGGTCTCGTCTCGCTTGACCGCGGACAAAACGGGGGTGTCTAGAAGCTTCCGCTTATCTGGCGTCAGATAGCTCATGGCGTTGGTCACCGCCGCGGATGCGATCAGCTCGCGCATGATGTGCAGGTAGCCATTCTGAGCGGCGTGGTGAAGCAGGGTCGTACCGCGTGCGTCCGCCTGGTCGTGTACCAACTCCACTCCCGCGGCACGCAGGGCGGCAATGCTGGAATCATTGCCGCGGATCGCCAGGGCCATCTCGAGTGGCGTTCTTCCGAGAGTTCCACCGCGTAGATTCAGTTTCGCGCCACTCTCAATCAACAAATGAACCGTGGAGCCGCGCCCTCCCGCTGCTGCCCAGTGGAGCGCGGTGAGACCTGTCAAGCCAGCGGCATTCACATCGGCTCCAGCTGCCAACATTTTTGCTACCTGCCCGTCCAAACCCCGAGCGGCCGCTTCTTGCAAGCTGGCCTTGGGCGGAGACTCTTTATCGGCATCCGGCGCCTCTTTGCTA
>JBLFXY010000062.1:0-15073 GCA_047611645.1 Glaciecola sp. | reverse complement strand
GGCCCTTGTCCAGCCTGGATCTTGGGGTCGGAGGTACAGGGATCTCCAACAGGCATGTGATGTCCCCGTGGACCCCACCGATTGCAAAGCTCACATGGAGTCTGAAATTCATTGCAGGACGATGTTGGAAACTCGGTTCCCGGGCTTCGTTTCCCGAGGCCGTCGGTTCCGCTCGCGGACGGGGAGTGCATGGGTTCGTAAAACTTGGCCCCAGTGGCCAGGGTAGGTGGCTCCATTCGAGCAGGCTCAGGTTTCCATCGAGACCAAGTGTGCGGGTTCGGATCAGTTGCTATCCTGGTCCCATGAATATTTCCCGAACCCGTTTCCTGCCCTTCGCCTTGCTGGCCTTGCCGTTCACAATGAGTCCAATCAACGCGCAGACGTTTGATTTTTCTCTAAATGCTGCCAGTAGCTCTACCAACTTCGACGCCAATTTTGGGTTGGATTTGCCCGGCACGGTCATCGGAGATTTTGACGCGGTCGATAATCCCGGGGGAACAACGACATTGCCTGGGTTCTTCGGGGGCAGCGGGAACAATCCGATCAACTTGGACTTGGGTGTAGGGGTCGAAGTGGATTTCATGGGCGTGCCGAGTGGTGTCTTCCGCATGGAAATTTCGACGGATACGTTGGCCGTGGAGGTTTCGGGCCTGGCTCTGGATCTGCTGGGTGGAGCGACCGTGGAGGGCCCGCTCAACCTCGGCCTGCTCTATGACACCTTCCGTACAACCAACCCCAATGCGGTGTTCATCGGAGGTTTCCCGATCAACCTGCCGTTGGGCAATACCTCGATTTCTGATCTGCAGATCGAGCAGAGTGGCGCCAGCCTCGTGGGTGTTTTGATCCCTGGATTCGCGCCGGGTGAGTACTCCTTTACGGTGCTTGTTCCTGTGGACTTCTCGTTGACGATCGACTTCCTCGGCACGCCGACCCCGGTCGGCCCGCTACCGCTCGTTCTTCCCCTGGTTGGGCAGGTAGTATTGGATGCTGGCGGCGCCGCGGTCACCATCGCCTTCGACCAAGCCGCCAACCAGACCCTCTCGGATCCGCTGGGTGGCTTTGAACTGGACAACATTCCCTTTCCGTTGCCCACCATCCTTCCGCCCGGTGGAACGGCCAACCTGCTGTTGTCGGCGACTATCGGATCGATCGACATCGGGGTCGACCTGTCCGCCATGCTCGTCGCGGATGGTGTGGCCCCCTGTGGCTTCTCGAACTTCTGCACGGCCAACGTCAACTCGGCTGGATTGACAGCTTCCCTCGATATCGATGGAAGTCCGCTCATAGCCGATGGCGACTTGACCCTGAGCGCGTCCAACTTACCCACGAATGTGTGGGGGTTCTATCTCATGTCGCCTGTGCAAGGCATGGGCCCTTTGGGAAGCGGTAGCGAGGGATTCCTTTGCCTCGGCCTGCCCTGCTACCGTCTCCGCAACACCACCAGCAATTCCGGCCCCACCGGTGCAATCCAATCGAGCCTCGATTTCGGAAACCTGCCGGAGGGCCAAATCTTTACGGCGGGCTCCACCTGGAACTTCCAACTGTGGTACCGGGACAAGAACCCCGGTCCGACGTCAAACACCAGCCCCGGAGCCACCGTCATGTTCTGCAACTGAGCCTAAGAGCCCACTGCATCCATGACCTCCCGGCGGCGTTGCCCAGAGTTCGACGCACAGTCGAGCCGGGCAGCGCCGCAGTCTTTAAACATTCATCAGCGATCTGACCAGGCCAGTGCACTCGGCCCCGCCCATAGTCGCTCTACGAGCTTTGCACCCACAACCAGCTAACCGTAGCGCGCTTGGCTTCCTGGTGGCTCAGCCAAATCGCAGGACGATCTAGGTCGCGCATTATCGCGCATTATCGCGCAAGGTGATGGGGATAGTTGGAGGACTCCAGTGGCGGAGCGGTCGAGAGTGGGGGGCTCGGTATGTGCGCTCCTAGCGCCGGTTTTTTCCGCGTTGCAGCGTGGCGCTTGGCACAACTTCGAAGGGGCCGTACGTCTCCAGCTGACCGTCCATCCAGGTCACTCGCACGCTCTCGATGACTTTGGCCGAGCCGAACCAACATACAGGCGCGCATCGTTGCAAGCGCAATAGGAATAGGTGCGCTGCACTGGGCGCAGGCGCGATTGTTCAGCGATCTCAAGCTTCAAGATGGCTCCCGCCGCAGGCGGACCCTCATCTTCCAGCGTGTGCAATAACATGGACCCACCTTGCTTGGGGGCCATGATGCGCAGGATGCGCAGACGTCAGCCGTTGTTGCCAACCACCACGTTCACGTCCACATCGCCATCGTTGTCAATGTCACCGAAGGCCGCTGGAACAGAAGAAGGCCGTCGATGGGGCAGACTCACCCCATTCGGTCCATTCAGGGGTGAATTCGAGCTGGTTGGAGCCGGCTTCTGTTAGTTGCGGCTCGCAAAGTGAGCGGCAAGTGCAACGCTCCGGGGACCACACACTTCCTTATCCGCACCGGGGACCCTATCCTGACCGTTATGGAGTACCAACCCACATCGATCCCGGACGTTGTCCTTTGCATTCCCCAGGTGTTCGGCGACGAACGCGGCTTCTTTCTTGAGACCTTCCGCGCCGAAGAGTTCGAGGCCCACTGCACGCCGCTGAAGTTCGTCCAGGACAATCACTCCAAGTCGGCCCAGGGAATCCTGCGCGGACTGCACTATCAGAACCCGCGGCCCCAGGGCAAGCTGGTGCGCGTGGTCGAGGGCGAGGTTTTCGATGTGGCCGTCGACATGCGCAAGGACTCGGCCACCTTCGGGCAATGGGTCGGCAAGACCCTGTCGGCTGAAAACAAGCACATGCTGTGGGTCCCGCCCGGGTTCGCCCACGGGTTCTACGTCACCAGCCCCAGCGCAGAGTTCGTGTACAAGTGCACCGACTACTACGCCCCCGAAAACGACCACTCGCTGCTGTGGAACGACCCCGACGTGGGCATCGAGTGGCCCTTGGTCGACGGCCAGGCACCGACTCTCTCAGGAAAGGACGCAAAGGGCAAACGCTTCCACGAAGCGAGCACCTTCTAGGTTCGCGTCTCTAAAAGGCATCGGAAGCTAGACGCGTTTCGACTCTTTTTCGAACGCATTGTCTAGCTCTCGGCTTGCGCTTCTCTGCAGTCTGGAACCTCACGCAGAATTCGGCCGTTCTAGTAGCGACGGGGAAGCGCCAGAAGCCTTTGCTCCCTCCAAGGGATTTGCCTAAGGCCCTAAGGCACTTTATCTAGGGGACAGTATCTAAGGCGTGTCCGACGCGAGTACACGCAAGGGCATGGGGCCGAGTCCTAAGTCCCTAAACAGATTGAACGTGAAGAAGGCTTCGAAGGTCACCGACTGCCCTGTGCTAAGGTTCGAAAACTCTAGCGATTCCGTTTCGGCCCAATCCATTCCCCCCCAAATCCAACTAGCGTCGTCTTCGATTTCGACAGTTGCGAACTCACCGGCGCGGAAGACGACAATTCGTTCGTCGTCAACGATGACTTTAAGGGCTCAGAACCGACCGTAGTAGCCTTTGTTGCGGTGGATCGTGATGGACTTCATAGTGGATGGATATGATGCGCTTTGACGGGTAACGCCGCTTGTTTGGACCCATCCATTTTTCAACAGGAACCGTCAATCTGTAAGCCAGCCACTAGGTACACAATCCGTAACGTACTATCTACGGATGAAACGACTCCTCGTTGCGCTGTTAATTTCGCCGTTGGCCCAAGGTCAAGGCCTACACGGTTACATCGGATATTCCGCGACGCCGCCGGCGGATGCGTCGGAGTACTCGGCGGGCATGGGCTTTTACTCTGCGGTCTGGCCTCTGATCGATGAGCCTCTGGCCAATTTCCAGATAGGGCTCGCGGGATCTTGGATTCTTCCGGACAACTCCGACAACAAGGACACGGCGCTTGCTCCGGAAGGCACGCTCGCGCGAACTTGGCCCGAGCGCGGACCCACCTGGGAATCGGTGTTTCAAACCTTGGAGGGCGGACTCGGGTATTGGCGCGGCAATCGCTTTCGTTACGGGCCTCCCAAATTCAGCATGAATGCCACGCCTCAGTGCTACGACTATGAAGTGGGGTCGCCGGGTTGGTCGTTCTTCTACGACACCGAAGCGCTGCCCGATGATCGCCTTGGCCTCGCACAGTTGAGCAACCGTTTGTTAATCCCGCCCGATGCCTTGCCCTTTGAGGGCAATCCCAACGGTAAGTTTTTGGGCTACTCGTACATGGCCTTGCCGTTTACGGACCCGGTGGCCGCCGACGCCGAGAGTGGCCGGCCGCCCACTGGAGACCAAGCTTGGACCTGCTTCCTTGCGACCAAAAATTTCAAAGGACCGATCGCTTACTACATTCCGGAAACCTGGAGCAAAATCGCGCAGGTGTTCGACGAGCCTTTCCTCTACGGCCGCGGACTCGACTCCCGTCGCGGGAAGATGAACGGCGGAGCTATGGAGGTCAATACCGTTCCCCATTTGAAGGGTAAGGCAAATGACGGGACGCTCTATGCGAGAATTCCACAGCTGAATTTTCCGGTCGATGGGCAAGGCCGAGCGATCCTTGTGCAGGACGTCACATATTACTCCAAGGCCGCCCTGTTCGACGGATTCCAAGAGTGGCGTGGGGGAGGCAAGGCCTGCTCCGGCGTGTTTGCAAAAGCTGGCTCCCATGTATCCAAATTGACCACCCGCAGTTTTGGTTTCAAACAGGACGGGTCCCAGATTACCGGACTCGAAAAGGTCATGGAGACGCGTGTTTTCGAGGACCATTCCTGGGGCTTGCAATGGAAAGACACCGACATGGTGGAGGCGGGGCGCTTTCCTGAATACTTCCGCGAGGAGGGAGACAAACGCGTCGCGATCGCAGCGCAGGATGTGCCCGAAGAAACGCAGCTTGCAAAACAAACGTTCGAGCTAGCAAAGGCCGGAGAGCCCTTCGTATCCCCATCCAAGGGCGCGTGGACGCAGCCCGGGCCGGCCAGCAAGCCGATCCAAGTCAAACTAGGAGACGGTTCGACCGTCACCTATCGCTGGTATCGCTTTGTCGACCAACCTTCTTTCCAGCAATATTCCTGGAGCCTCGAAAAACGCGCGGCTCTGCAGCAGATCGTTGAGAAGATCCATCGCGATTGGCCCATCGATCGCGACTATATGGCCCCGCTTCGAACTGGCCAACTCGCAGCCCTCGACCCCGCACTCCTAGTGACCCCACCGAAAGGAAAAGAAGTGGGCTACGTGCCCATCGTGACCCGCCAGGAGTCGTCGCACTAAGGACTTAGTGCCAGACTACTTGCTGCGCAATCGCGGGAGCCATGTGGCGCACTGCCTGACTCGGAATTGTCGTATCACCCGACTCCCTATTTCTCCCCTAGAGGGCGACCCTAAGCCAACAGTTCGTGCAGGACCCGGCCGGCCACATCCGTCAGTCGGAAGTCGCGGCCTTGATTGCGGTAGGTGAAGGCTTCGTGGTCAATGCCGAGTTGATGCAGCAGGGTGGCGTGCAGGTCGTGCACATCGACGCGGCCTTCGGTGACGAAGTAGCCGAAATCGTCGGTAGCTCCGTGGGAAAGGCCGGGCTGCATGCCGCCTCCGGCGAACCACATGGTGAACGCGTGGGGGTGGTGATCCCTGCCTAGGAATTTGGAACCATTGCGCTCTTCGTTCATCGGGGTGCGGCCGAATTCGCCACCCCAAACGACCAGGGTGTCCTCTAGCAGCCCGCGCTGTTCCAGGTCTGCCACCAGGGCCGCGCTGGCACGATCGGTCCGGCGGCATTGCTCGGGAAGGCTCGTGATGATGTCGTCATTGGTGCCGGTGCCATGGCTATCCCAACCCCAATCGTAGAGCTGGATGAAGCGCACGCCGGATTCTGCAAGACGCCTCGCGAGCAGGCAGTTGGAGGCGAACGAAGGCTTGCCCGGTTCGGCGCCGTACATTTCCAGGGTGGCTTCCGACTCCGTGCTCAAGTCCGCGAGGTCGGGCACTTCGCTCTGCATGCGATAGGCCAGCTCGTACTGGGCAATGCGTGCCAAGGTCTCCGGATCCCCGTGCTGTTCCGCGGCTCGCCGATTGAGTTTCGCTAAAGCATCCAACTCCGATCGCCGTTGTTGGCGGGTGACGCCTTTCGGGTTGGAAAGGAACAGGACCGGGTCGGGGCCGTCGTGCAGCCGTACACCCTGGTATTGGGAGGGGAGGAAACCATTGCTCCAACAGGATGCGCCTCCGCTCGGTCCGAATTTGCCGGATAGCATGACCACAAAGGCGGGCAGGTTCTCATTGAGGCTACCCAGGCCGTAGGACAGCCAAGATCCCAGACTCGGTCGACCGACCAGGTGATGCCCGCTGTTCAAGAAGATCTGTGCGGGCGCGTGATTGAACTGGGTGGTGGTCATCGAGCGCACCACGGTCAGCTTGTCGGCGATGGCTGCGGTGTGCGGCAGCTGCTCGGAGATCCATTGTCCACTGTCCCCGTGTTGTGCAAAGGAGTAGGGCGATGCCAGGACCTTGGGTGTGCCCTTGATAAAGGCGAAGCGTTCCTTGGCCGTGAAACTCTCCGGCATGGGTTTCCCGTTGTATTCCGTCAGCTTGGGCTTCGGATCGAACAGGTCCAGTTGGGAAGGCGAGCCCGCCATGTGCAGGTAGATGATGCGCTTGGCCTTGGCCGCATGGTGAGGCAAACCCTTAAGCAAACCCGGAGGTAAGCCCTGTGGCAAACCCTGTGGCAAACCCTGCCCGATGAGTGGCACTTGATTTTGACCCAAGGCGCTACGACTACCGAGCAAGTCCATGAGAGCCACGCGTCCAAGGGCCATGCCCCCCGCAGCGGAAGTAAGAAATTGGCGTCGGTTCATCATCCGCGGTTCAAGGTGTCATCGAGGTTCAGCAGGACGCGCGCAACGCTTTCCCAGCCGCTCTGGTTTTTGAGGTTCATCAGGATTGTGAGCTCCTCTAGATCCGGGCGCCGCCCCGTGCAGGCGCGGAAGCCGTAAGCAATACGCGCGTCATCGTCTTTCAGTTTTAGGGACTCCAATTGCTTGCCAAAGGCCCGGGTCGTTTCAGCAAACGCAGGGTCATTCAGCAAGGCCAGAGCTTGCAGCGGAGTATTGGATCGATCGCGCCGAGCGCACAGGAGCTCCCGACTGGTCGCGTCAAAGAGCACGAAGCTCGGGTAGGGGGACGTTCGCCGCCAGAAGGTGTAGAGGCCCCGCCGATAGCGATCGGGCCCGCTGTCCGTACGCCAACGATCTCCGGCGTAGGTGCCCGCATCGATGCCCGCAGGTTGAGGTGGGAAGACGCTGGGTCCTCCGATTTCGGGGACCAGCAAGCCAGAGACCGTGAGGTGCATGTCCCGCAGATTTTCTCCGGACAAACGCAGCCTTGGAAAGTGCGCCAGCAGGCGGTTGTTCGGATCGGACTCCCTGGCCTCGGCGCTTCGCGTGGCCGCTTGGCGGTAGGTGGCGGACTCCATCAGGGTGCGCAGCAGCCACTTGCGGCTCCACCCATTGCGCACGAATTCGAGTGCAAGCCAATCCAGTAATTCGGGATGGCTGGGGGCTTCTCCTTGCGAGCCAAAGTCATCCACGGTGGCGACCAGGCCGATGCCGAAGATCTGTTGCCAAACGCGATTGACCTCCACCCTGGCGGTGAGTGGATTGCGCGGTTCGACCAGCCACTGGGCCAGTTCCAAGCGGTCCTTGAGGGGAGAGCGGCGACGTCCGCGCAGGACCGCGGGTATGGCGGCTTCCACCGCGTAGCCCGGCGACAGAAAGTTGCCCTTCTCCAACAGGTGGGTCGTGCGCGGAGAATCGACGGTGCGCATGACCATTGTGGTGGCGGGGCGGTGCATGCGCTCGAGCTGCGCTTGCAGGGCCTCGGGCAAGGCTGCTGTCGGATCAGGATTACGGGTGAGTAGGCCCGCGGGGCCCCACGCGACGCGTCCGTCGAATTGACCAAAGGCCATGCCGTCCACTCGTGTGCCCACGGGTAGATCGCATTGGGCAGGATCGATTTCGATGCGCTGCCAGCTACCGGCCTCCGGCAGGTCCCCAATCCTGCGTCGGGATCCGGTTTCGGGCGTACCCCACGGGTGCAAGTCCTCACCCAAGAAGGCGCGGTGCTCCCAGTTGCCCCCGGCCACATGGAACTGCAGGAACAGCTCCTTGGTTTGAACTTCCGGGTCGAGATAGACCTGCACGAAAAAACGATCACCGGGCATCAGCGTAAGCGGTGCGCTCGCGCCTTCGAAATGGAACTGGTTAAAGCCATCTCCATCCCGCCATCGAACGGGGAACGGCTCACCCTCGGTAGTCGCGGCCCAGTCACCTTCTTGCTGTGTTGATTCCGGGTGGGACTCGGCCACCCAAACAAATTCCGATGCGGCTTCCTGCGGGAATGATTCTTGAAGGCGTTCCAGTTCGGACAAGGCCGCCTGGCGCTCGGCGAGTATGCGAGGGGTTTCGACGGGCATGGTGGGCATGGTCGATTTGCCACCATCGGCCGTTTGGTCGAAGAACGCGTAGAGCTGGTAGTAGTCCCGTTGGGTGAAGGGGTCGTACTTGTGATTGTGGCACTGGGCACAACCTACCGTGCTGCCCAGCCAAACCGTTGCGGTGGTATCGGTGCGATCTTGAACCGCCGCAACGCGGAACTCTTCGGCGTCCGTTCCGCCCTCATTGTTCACCATCGTGTTGCGGTGAAAACCGGTGGCGATCAAGTTCGCGGGGGTGGGCTCGGGTAGCAGATCACCCGCCAGCTGCTCAATCGTGAATCGATCGAACCCGAGGTCTTGGTTGTAGGCTTCGATGACCCAGTCGCGGAAGGGCCAGATGCTACGGCTCTCGTCTTTCTCATAACCGTTGGAGTCGGCATAGCGCGCCAGGTCGAGCCAGCGCTGGGCTTGTTGCTCGCCAAAGTGCGGCGAGTCCATCAAGCGTGTGAGGGCCTTGGACCAGGCATCGGGGGCGGCATCCGCAAGGAAAGCATCCAGGTCTTCGACGCTGGGGGGCAGGCCGATCAGGTCGAGCGATGCGCGCCGCAGTAGGGTCCCGGGAGCGGCTTCGAGCTGAGGCGTCAGTTCCGCAGTGAGCATCGAATCCAGCAGGAAGTGGTCCACCTCGTTTCGCGGCCAACCCTGGACACGTTCGGGGAAGCTCCCCAGGGGAGGTGGGGTGGACGATCGGGGCCGTTGATAGGCCCAGTGCTTGACCGGCCAAGAGGCCGCCTCGCCGTCGTCGGGCCAAGGAACGCCCGCATCGATCCAGCGCCCGAGCACATCGATTTGCTCCGCACTCAAGCCCGGCTTTTCCGAAGGCGGCATGCGCTCGTCCTCACCGACGAGCGCGATCATCTCCCAAAGCAGGGAGGCTTCCCGATCCCCGGCCACCAGCACCGGATCTTCACCGAACGAGCTACCCGCCAGAGCGGCGGCCCTTTGGTCCAGCCGCAGACCCGCCTTTTGCGTATGGCGCCCATGGCACTCGAAGCAATGCGTCTCCAGGATGGGCAAAACCTCGCGCGAGAAATCGGGGGAGGCTTGTGTGGCGGGTTCTTGGCCGAGGGAGACAGAGCACAGCAGGCCCACGCAGAGAATTAGTGATGTACTGAAGAGCCCCATAGGCCCCCAGAATACCAAACGATTTAGATCTCGATCACTCTTTCCCGGGACCGTGGAACAGCGAAAGCGCGTCGCCGGCTGGAAGTGGCTTGATTCGTTTCTTCGGGCCAAGCTCTGCGATCAGGTTGCCCACAAGCAAGGCGCTGGCGCCCACGGCGAGCCAGCCGTCGAGGACTTCCATGCCGTAGAGGGCCGAGATCAGCGCACCCCAAATAGGCTCCAGCGCGTAGATCGTTGCGGCGCGTACGGGCGAGAGCATGCGCTGGTAGTGATTGAGCAGGGACAGCGCGATGAGTGTCGCCAGGATCGAGCAGCAGGCGAGCGGCATCCAGAAGTCATATTCGCCAAGCAGCGTGGCGAGTTGACCGAAGCTCGGCGCACCCTCTTGCAAGAGAGCCCAAGCCATGTAGAGCGAAGCGCCCAGAGCCACCATGGCAAAGGAGCAGAGCGAGACTGCGGCGGGAGCGAACCGACGAGTTGTCGCGTCCGTGATCAGAATGCTGCAGGCGAATACGAATGCGCTGAAGACGGTGAGCCATTCGGCCAACCCGAACTCGACCTGCGGCGGCCCGGAGATAAACGCCGCGCCCAAGGTCGCAAGAACAACGCCGATCAGGAGCGAGAGCGAGATGCTGCGGTGTTTGGCGCTAAACAGTGAGAGGAAGGCCGTGAAGATCACGTACAAGCTTGTGAGAAATGCGGAGACAGCCGGCGAAAGCGTTGCGAGGGCGGTCATTTGCAACAAGAAACCTACGAGCAAGAGCAGCCCCAGCCCTCCGCCTCCTAAGAGCAACTTGAGAGACCAGTTTTCGCGCCTCCGAGACGAGGGCAAGAAAATAGGCAATAGCAGAGCCGCTACGCCAAACCGAATCGCGAGGAAGAGTCCTCGCGCAGCGGCCTCGCCATCGGGACCCAGGGTGAGCACAGCCTGGTCGATGGCCTGTTTCATCCATACAAAGGTCCAACCCCAGACGATGGTGACTCCAAAGAGGGCGAGCAGCGCGCGGCGATGTTCGGACGTGGATTGAGAGGGGCTCATGGAGGATAAAGCGCGCTATTCTAGTGCGCAGGTGATCGCGAGCAGGGTTCTAAGCCAAGAAGCCGGTCAACACTTTCGCGCCAGAGTCTATAGGCTCGTGGAATGCGACGCAGCCACTTCCTCTTGTATTTGCCATGGGTTCTTAGCGCTCTCTCATGCGTATTCATCTCTTGCCAGGCAATTCAGGATGGCGCACAGGAGCGCGAAAGGGCCTCAAAGCCCAACATTCTCATCATTCTGGCCGACGACCTCGGCTACGCGGACTGCGGCTTCACGGGCAGCATGGATATTCGAACTCCGAATCTCGATCTCTTGGCGGGGGGGAGCATGGTCTTCACAGACGCCCATGTCTCAGCCAGTGTTTGCGCGCCATCCCGTGCGGGTCTGTTGACCGGGCAATATCAACAGGAGTTTGGCTTCGAGTGCAATCTCGGAGCCGGCAGCGGGCTGCTGCCCAATCAGCGAACGATCGCGACGGGGCTCACGGAAGGGGGCTATTCGACCCTTGCGCTTGGAAAGTGGCATTTAGGAGGCGCGCCCGAGCTGCATCCCATGCAGCAGGGGTTCGAGCACTTCACGGGACTCATCGGGGGATCGCGCAGCTACTTCCCCATCCTGGACAAAAAACCCACCAAAGCACAACGGATTGAGCGCGACGGCACGGTTCTCCCCGAGTCTTCGTTTGCGTATTTCACCGACTTCCTAACGAGCGAAGCCGTCGCGAAAATTGGGGCGCAAGAGCAGGGCGAGCCGTTCTTCATGTACCTCGCCTACACAGCGCCCCACAGTCCGAATCATGCGCGCCCCGACCTGTTCGAGAGCTACGCGCACATCGAGCACAAGGGCCGCCGCAAGTACGCTTCGATGGTGACAGCCATGGACGAGGGGGTGGGCCGGGTCGTCGATGCGCTGCGCGCCAGGGGCGAGCTGGAGAACACCTTGATCGTCTTCCTGTCGGACAACGGCGGTGCGACGACAAATCACTCCGACAATGGACCGTGGCGGGGAATGAAAGGAAGCAAGTGGGAGGGCGGCCACCGCGTGCCATTCTTCATCCACTGGCCAGCCTCGGTGGCTCCAGGAACCTATGCTGGACTGACGAGCAGCTTGGACATTTTGCCCACGGTATGGTCTGCAGCCGGAGTCGCGTTGGGTGAGCAAGCAACCACACTGGACGGCGTGGACCTCTTGCCAACGATGCAAGGCACACGGGAGGAGCCGCCCCACGAGCGCCTATTCTGGAGACGCGCCGTGGCCGCCGCCGTGCGCGATGGGGACTGGAAGACCATTCGCATTCAGAACAAGGACGGCTCGTATCAAGACCCCATTTTGGTGAACCTAGCCGACGACCCAAGTGAACTCGAAAATCACGCCAAGGCCGATCCCACTCGGACCCAAAGCATGCTTCGCCAGCTCACGGAATGGGAGCGCAGCATCGTTGAGCCGCGCTGGTTGACCGCAGAAATATGGCGCGATTATCAGCGCGCAAAACATCAGCCAGCCGTGCTCACCCGCAAGCAAGAACGCAGCCTGCCCTAGCTATCCGGAGATCTTAGAGCACGTCCCATACCGAGCGATCCTGGGCCAGCGAAGGCCGATTGAAGTTTCAACCGTACGCCGCCGCGCACTAAACGTGGTGCGCGCAACTAATCCTTCGGCAGTCGGTTCAGCGTGTAGTATGCGTCGGCGTGTAGGAGCGCATGCTTCGTTTCGGCGTCGCGTAGGCAGTGGGCGTGCAATTCGTGCACGTAGCCTATGCGCAGGGCCGGGGCGGGGATCGGGGGCACGGAGGGGTGCAAGGCTTCGGTCGAGTTTGAATCCGTGCCGGCGGGTGCCTCGGTCATTTCTTGAGGCGCACCGCTGCCGACCACCAGGTCGATCGTCAAGCCGTCGGCGCTGACGGTGGACTCGCTCACCATGAGCTTGGCGGTATCCATCTCGGGCGAGCCGTAGGCCTCGTGCAGCTGGTAGGTGTAGCTGGTCAGTTGGAAGCCTTCGGGGGTGACGAGGCTCGCGTCGCATGGGCGCGTCAGCTTTAATCGGAAGCCGTCGGGGAGCACGGTCATGGTTTGGATCTCGAAGGGCGTTTCGCCGGTCCACTCGAGGCGCTGTAGGCCGTCACGGGCCGTGCCGATCGAGGTCCAACCGCGATCGCTCATGCCGAAGGTCATACCGCGTGTCCAGTCCTCGCGGTCGAAGCGCGCGCGGATCACGCCGGATGCTAGGCCCTTGCGAAAGGGGAATGCTGCGCCTTGCCAGTGGCCGTCGACCTTCTCCAAGGCCACGCGAATCACCGAGGCCTCGTATTGGTCGCCGACGAAGAGCTGGCCGTCGAAAGGGCCGAACTCGCCACCGGACTCGTCCCAGTCGAAGCCCGAGGCCGAGCGGCCGAGCTTGTCGTAGGGGAACCAGATCGAGGGCAGCACCAGGTCCTCGATCTCTTGCACCGCGTCGGGGAACAGGATGCCATTGCGGTAACGCTCTTCGTAGTCGCGCGTCGGGATCGGGTAGGGCATCTTCGACATCGGCAGCTCGCTGGATTCGATGCCCCACGGGTGACCGTGGAAGTCGCCGGGTTGCAGCAAGGTCAGTTTGTTGGTGCCGACCCATTCGCCCTGGTTGTCGGTGTAAAAGAGCTCACCCCAGGGCGCGCGACCGATGCCCGCTGGCGAGCGCAGGCCCGAGGCGACCATCTCGCAGGTCTCGCCGTCGGGGCTGATGCGCGCGGCCCAGCCGCGGAAGTCGGCCTTGCCAAAGGGTTCGCCGCCGAAGGGGCGATTGAGCGTCACCCAGAAATTGCCCTGCGCGTCGAGGCAGGGACCGAAGGCGTACTCGTGGTAATCGCCGCTGGTCGACCAGCCCTCATTGACGACCTCGAATTCGTCGGCGCGGCCGTCCTCATTGGAGTCGCGCATGCGACTCAGGTCGCCGCGCTGGGCGTAATAGATCCAGCCGTTGTGGGCCAGCAGCCCGAGCGGCTCGTGCAGGCCGTCGGCCCACAGGCTGTACTTGGGATCACTGGCATAGTCCTTCACCATCCAGACCTCGCCGCGGCGGGTGGCCGCGAGCAGGCTTTCGTTGCCAAGGAAGCAGAGCCCGCCGACCTCGATCGCGAGGTCGCCAAGAGCGCTCTTCAAGCCGGCTTGCGGTTTCATATCTACCAGCCTGTAGAAGTCCGCTTCGATCGGCGGCGGCGTCTGGGGCCCGGGGCTACGGTACGCGGCGCCGCCGTGGATCGCGGCGGGTTCGTTCATCGTCAGACTCGCCAGGGACAGAAGCGCGATCGTGGTGAAATTTACCATTGGTATTCGACCTCCACGTCGAGGGTGCCAGCGGGGCCAGCAGGGGTGAGGCTGAGCCGTAGCTCGGCCGAGTCATCGAGCACGTACTCGAGCGCGGGGTCGAAGCCGAGTACTTTCAGCTCGGCCTCGGCGTCGCCTTCCACGAGGTCGGGGCCGCGCAGGGTCGCGTTGCCGTCAGACGACTCGAGCTCGGCTCCCTTCGCGAGGCGTAGGTAGAAGCCCTGGGCGGGCAAGCCGCTAAAGTGGAAACGTCGCTTGAAGAGACCCCCGGGCCCAAAGATCGGCGTGAGAGTTTCTTCGACGATCACATCGCCGTGGGCGTAGCGGAAGGTCGGGATGCCAGCCGCGTCACGCCTGCTGCCGAGCAGGCGCCAGCCGAGGTCGCGACGTTTGCCAGCGGGCCAGGCGGCGTTCGGGTCGTCGAGTTGGGCGATGGCCATGCCGGCAGGCAGGTTCAGCACGCCGTCTCCGGCAGGCGAGACGAGTCCGCCGGCGCGGCCGTCCCAGGTGTCGGCCGCGTTGACGAAGGCGCCGTACCAGAGCTTGTCCAAGCGCAAGTGCTCTTGATCGAAGGCCAGGTGCTTGCGCGCGGGGAAGCCGACCGCGATGCCACGCGCGCTACCGTCGCGCCAGAAGCAGGCGTGGTGAATCGGCCGATCGACAGGCTCCAGGTCGTAGGTGGCGGGGTCGACGACCAGGCCCGCCGGCAGGGGCATCGCCATGCCGAGCGAGAGGTAGGTCCAGATGGCGTCGATCTGCTGGCCTGCGTGGCCTTCGAGGATATCGGTGCGCGCGCTCTTACCGTCGTGGAAAAAGGCCGGCATACGCGTGCCCGGCTGCATGCCGACCGGGTCCTCAAGCCAAAGTCGAAACCAGTCGTGGCGCAGGCGCTCGGGCGTTGTCGCAAGATCTGTCATCGGGATTCCGAGACTGGGCTTGCCCGCCACGTCGTGGCAAGCAATGCAGGCGAAGCCGCCGAGGCCGACGAGTGTGCGACCGGTCTCCATCGCCGCCTCGCTGAACTCCGGACTCATGTCGTCGTGCACGTCGAGGTCGACCGCCTCGAAGGCGTCCGCCAGGCGCGCGGCCGTCGCCTCACCGAAGGCCGGCATTTGAGCCTGCA
>JBLFXY010000061.1:0-15108 GCA_047611645.1 Glaciecola sp. | reverse complement strand
CTGGTACTTCCCGGCCTCGATGTTCCGCTTTAAGCGGTCCGCCGTGCGAACCAAAGACTTCAACTCCTTGTTGTAATCCTTGATATTCTTGTTCAATTCGTTCCCATTGGAAACTGACTTGGATAAGGGGATTTTTATGGTGTAGCCACCCTTGAGGACGTTTCCAGTCGTGACCCTATGCTCACCCACCCACACGATGGCGCCGGTTTGCACCTCGATCAGCATGGCGTTCAGATAACCGAAGAATCCAGGCTGGGTGATAGTACTGAAGCCGCTGGCGTCGAGCGCCGTGCGTAGACCGGGGTTGGCCTTGCAGACCTCGTCGACTTCTTTGAAGCTTGTGAGGTACAGGTGTTCGTCGGCGGTACTCTCCGTGTTGAAGGTGTTAACCTGCAGGATGAAGTCGGCCTGGGTTTCCCCTGATTGGGCTGCTCGAATGAGCTCGGAGTTGTCGACCAATTCCTTGCTCTGCCCAGGCTTGCGCCCGTTGGAGGAGGATCCCGCATTGAATTTGTTTTCAATACGCTTCATCTCCGCCGCCCACTGATCCATGGTCAGCAATCCGGCGTCTTTCTTGGTGGTGGCCGACTCAACTTCTGCCTTTTTGGAGTCACTTTCCCGTTGGCGAAAGTCGCGGCTGGCCGCTTCGCGCTGGTCACGAAGCTTGGCTTCGAACTTGGAACGGTCTACAACATTGAAACCCTTTCCGATCAACGAGCGAACAATCTGCTGCTCCGCACGGTTGAAATAACCCGTCGTGCGGAAGTTGCTGATGCCCTCGTCGTCGGTGGCGGTCTCGGCCATCAGGGTTTCTTTGCTCCGGCCTTCGCGTAGCTGCTCTTCGACAGGAACGCTGATCACGATGGAAGCATCTATGGGTACCGAATATCCCGGACGGCTGGTCACGCCATCCATCAACACTTTTGAATCCGTAGGGATCTGGGGGAAGACCACTTGCGTGGTGAGGTCTTGGGGACCAGGCACGTCACGCAGAGCGAATTCCGTAATGGTCGGAACGGGGGAGAGAACCGGCGGCGGGGGCGGCGGGGGAAGAGGCTTGGGGCCAGACGCGCAACCAGCAAACAAGACGGCTAAACCCGTCGCCAGGGTGATTTTGTTTATCGACAACATATGAGTACTTAAGAAGTTGAACGTTTAGCGTTCGACTGGGGAACCTTAGCGATGGACAGGCGCTAGCGCTTTGGAATTCATAGAGTAGCGTCAATTAGGAAAGTGTCCACCTGAGCATGGAACTTCTCTCCACGACCCGCTTACCGGCCCCTATGGGCGACTGGTTGCCCACATTCACATCGAGGATCGAATCTCCTCGGCGCCCATTGATGTTCTGACGCGACCCAAAGTAGCTGCTGAAAAGTCTTGTGCAGGCTCAGCAGAGCAGTACAACCAAACAGGAGTGGTCAGGAATGCGGGCCGCTATCGAAGCTTCTAAGTATCGTGTTGTTGCTGCGGAACACGGCTTCGAAGCCCACGATGCGGTTCAGGGTTGGTGAGCGGACTTTGTCGGCACTGGGTTCTTAGTAATTATCCACGACGCGGATTGGAGTTGGGGTTTCGAGTTTGACTCGTTTGGTTTTGGAGATTCCAAGTTACGAATGCATGTGCGCGGAGATTGCGTCGGTACAAGGTGGGCGGCTCTCCTATCGGTGGAGTGACAATCTAGAGGAGTCGAATATCAAGCACTCCCGCGGCTTGGAGCATGGCTACACCTTGCGGCCCGGCCGACCAGCCTGACGAAAGACAGGTGCCTTTGATCTTGGAAGTAGGGCTGCGCGGATCTTTGCTCTCGCAGATTCAGAGTGATGGACAAGGGGTCGAGTTCTTGACCGCGGCGGGAATGGTGGAGCTGAGTTACTCTGGGCGACACGTCTACGATGCCAGCGGGGCCACGCAGCCAGCCTGGTTTGTCTCTCATGGGGAGAGGGCTTTCGTATCAAGATCGATAAGTCCGAGGTTCAGTATTCCCTCACCATTGACCCGATTATATACCGGGCATACATCAAGGCATCCAACACGGATGCGGGAGGCTTGCTTGGTTATTCCATCACAATCTCTGGGGATACGGTCGTGATCGGTGCGCCGGAAGCATCCAGTGCTGCATCCAGTGCTGCACCCAGTGTCAAAGGGAATCGATACGACAACTCTATGCCTAGGTCTGGCTCGGCTTATGTTTTTGTGCGCACCGGTACCACTGGGACCCAACAGGCCTATCTCAAAGCCAGTCATCCGGGTGTGGGCGACGGGTTTGGTCTGACCGTCGGTATCTTTCGAGACCGCATTGTGATTGGCGCTCCGAATGAGGACTGTAGCATCGGAATCCACGTCGACGGGGCCGCAGTAGTGCTCCCAACTCAGTTGCGGCCTATGTGTTCGATAGGATTGGCGGAGTTTGGACTCAATCGACTCTTCTCAAGGGAGCGGTACCCGGACGGCAAGAACACTTCAAGTAAGCGAGGCTCCCCTCGCCAAAAGTGAGGAGGCCTCGTGCCTTTCAAAACCTCCGAATGGCTCTATTCAAAAGTCACAGCAGTGGCCGTCGTGAAGTTGGATTGACCATTGTTCTCGCGGTGCCAGCATTGGAAGTACCAAGTGTCGCCAGCCTGCACCGCTACGGTGGGGTTGGCCGGGAAAGCGGTCAGATCCAAGTTGCGCGAGAAGACACCGAACGCGTCCGCAACTCCGATCTGACTGGCCGCGTTGAAGCGCACCAGGTTGCCGCCCACGCATAAGTTTCCGTTCGAGCCGGCGGGATTCATCACTAACACCGATTGGGTGCCGCCGAGAAAAAAGCCAAACTGGTTCAACGGTAGGTCGGACGCTTGCAGCGCAAAGTTATTGGCGCTCGCCAGAATGCTACCTAGCACGGCGATTTTGCCGAACTCGTTGGTAGAGTTGATTACTGCCGGATCGCAGTACGAGGAACCCGCTCCGTCGCTGTCTTCGAAAATATAAGCCGAGCCAGACTGGGACCCGTTGTCGTCATTGAAGGGGCTGCCAACCACGGTAGTGCCGCCACTCAAGGCGAGCGCGAATCCAAAGAAGTCCTCCGTATCGCCGTCCGAGGGCAAGTACTTATCGACCTGGAGTTGCGTCGCCAGGTCAAAGACGTAAACCGAACCCGAAGCATTGCCGTTGTCATCGTCCTCGTCGGAGCTCACGACGATACGACCATCGCTGATGCCAACCTGGGAGCCGAATCCGTCAAAGGCCTCACCGTCCGACGGAACCAACTTGGCGATTTGCATTCCGGTCGAGATGTCGAACACATAAACCGCGCCAGACCTCTGACCATTGGGCCCGCTACTGGGAGCCCCGATCACTGCCCGATCTCCGCTAATCGCGACGGCGGTTCCGAAGCGATCTCCTGCGATACCGTCACTGGCCAGGAGTTTGAAGACTTCCAGCCCCGTCGTCCCATCGAACACATACGCGGAGCCGGAATTGCTGCCATTGTCGTCGTCGTTCGCAGATCCAGCGACGACAGAAGTGCCGCTAATTCCGATAGCTCGACCGAAGCGATCTCCCGCAGCCGAGTCGACGGGCGTCATCTTGAAGAGCTCTTGGGCCGTTCGCACATTGAAGATGTACGCCGTGCCCGATTGCGTGCCTTGCTCGTTGCTGCCATACGCTCCGATTGCTGCAAGGTCCCCGCTAACCGAGATGGAGGCACCAAAGCGATAGCCGGCGAAGACATCCATGGGGCGCAACTGAAAGAGCTCCTGTTCGGTGTCCAAATCGAACACGTACACCGTTCCGGAGTCGGTCAAGAACGGGTCACCGTCCTCTCCTTCGGCTCCAATAATGGCCCGATCTCCATTGATGGCCACCGCACGGCCGAACGAGTCATTGGGCTCACCGTTCGACGCGATTAATTTTGCCAACTCCAGGCCTGTCGTTGCGTTGTAGATGTACGCGGATCCCGAACCAGAACCGTTGTCGTCGTCCCATTGGGAGCCCACGATGACCCGATTGCCCGCGACTCCCACGGCGGATCCGTAGACGTCACTCGGCGCCCCGTCGGATGCGAGTATTTTGATGTCCTCATTCACCTGGCCGAAGGCAGCAGGGAGAGTGATGGAAAGGGCAAGGAGCGAGAGCGCGAGCGTGCGATGGGTTTGCATGCGGGAGGTGCTGAGTGTTGGGAGAGTCGAGTTGCAGGCCGGCCGTTCTGGACTAGCTAGAATGGAGGGTGCTTGGGTTCTGGTGACGGATCCGATCTGTGAGGCAAAACTTGACCGGAGATCTAACCGAATGGCCCAAAATCGGGTAAACCGGGCCGTTACCTACTCTAAGTGTCCCGACCCCCCGAAGTGATGCTGCAATATCCAACTTACGCCCCGGGGCCGCCGAAAGGGCCTAGAGGGGACCTTGGGGTAGATACGAAGTCGCAGATAGATACGGAGTCTGACTCCCGATCCCCCCCGGTATCAGGCTAGCGTCGTGCGAACTTGCGGTGGGCTCCCGCGCTTTCCTTGATCTCTTCGGCGCGCTTGCGCTTGTAGGATTGGAAATCGCCATGGTGAAAGACCACTTTGCCGTCCTCTTCGAAGGCGAGGATGTGGGTGGCGACCTTGTCTAGGAAGTACCGATCGTGGGTCACGATGATCATGCAGCCGGGATAGTGCGTGATGCCTTCTTCGAGGACGCGCAGGGTCTCTAGGTCCAGGTCGTTGGTCGGCTCATCCATGATGATGAGGTTGGCGGGCTTGCGCAGCATTTTGGCTAGCAGGACGCGGTTGCGCATGCCTCCGGAGCACTCGCCCAATTTGCGGACTTGGTCTTCGCCCTTGAAATTGAAGCGCGAGACGTAGGAGCGGGCATCCATCGTGGTGCGGCCGAAGGGCAGGATCATGTTGCCTTCGGTGATGTTGTCAAAGACCGACTTGTTGTCGTCGAGCGAGTCGCGGGACTGTTCGATGACGGAGGTCACGACGGTGGAGCCGATCTCTACGCTGCCGGCGTCGGGCTCTTCTTCGCCTAGGATCAAGCGCAAGAGCGTGGTCTTGCCGCGGCCGTTGCCACCGATCACGCCGAGTTTGGCCTGGGGCGGAATGTCGAAGTCCAATCCTTCGAAGAGCACGCGGTCGCCGTAGCCTTTCTTGAGGTCGCGAATGTGAACCACTTTGTCGCCCAAACGCGGCCCCGGGGGGATGCGTAGTTCCACCGATTGCACTTGCTCCTCGGCGCTGACCTGGTCGGCCATTTGCTGGTAGCGCTTTAGGCGAGCGTTCGATTGCACGGTTTGGGCTTTAGGGGTGCGCCGCATCCATTCGAGTTCCTTCTCCAAATGCTTGTCGCGAATGGCGTCGTGCTTGCTCTTGACGTCAAGGCGTGTGCGTTCGGATTCGAGATAGGCGCTGTAGTTTCCTTTATAGGTCGTCGCTAGGCCGCCAGAGACTTCCAACATGTACCCGACCACGTTGTCGAGGAAGTAGCGGTCGTGGGTGATCAGGATGACGAGGCCCTGATACTCCAAAAGGTAGGTCTCGAGCCACTGGATCGAATCCGCATCGAGGTGGTTGGTGGGCTCATCGAGCAGCAGTATGTCCGGGTGCTCGAGCAGCAATTTGCAAAGGCCCACTCGGCGTTTCTCGCCACCGGATAGCTTGTCTACTTTTCTGTCTCCAGCAGGGACCTGCAGGGCGTGCATGGCTTGTTCAAGATGTTGGTCCAAGTTCCAAATGTCTTTGACATCCATCTCGTGTTGCAAGTGATCGAATTCCGCGGTGAGTTTGTCGAGCGCCTTGCCTTCGGCTTCACCCATCAACGTCATCACTTCGTAGTAGCGCGTTTCCATCGTTCGCAGATGATTCACGGCCACTTCGATGTTGCCCATCACGTCCTTATCCGGATCGAGCTCAGGCTCTTGAGATAAGTAGCCGACGCTGAGGTCTCCGTTCGTTTGCGCGATGCCTTCAAACTCCTTGTCCTCCCCGGCCAGAATGCGCAGGAGCGTACTTTTGCCCGCACCATTCGCGCCGATCAGCCCGATCTTGGAGTTTTCGTGGAATGCCAACGTGATGCCCTTAAGGACTTCTCGTTGCTCGTAGAATTTGTGCAGGTTTTCAACCTGGTAGACAATGCGTTCGGCCATAGCGGCGAAGAGCCTATCTGCGCAGCCTCCTCCCGCCTAGAGGTGTAGGTGCACAAATTCACAATGGGATAGCGGGCAAGGTCCCGGATGCTGGGAAAGGCCCCGGAAACAGCGTCAGGCAAGCCCTAGGCGTGCGATGACGTAGGCATGATCGCTTGGCTTGCTGCCTGTTTGGCCTGGGTGTGCCCCGAGTAAGGCGTTGGCGTGCAGAATCTCATACTCGGCTGTGCGGCCCTGGAGCTGGCGGTTGGCGACCACACCGTGCATTAACGCCTGTGACAAACCGCGGTGGTTGTAGTCAAAGCGCAACGGGCTAGGAACCGTCTCAAGCAGGTTGGTGCTGTGATCTTCGGTCAGAGCCTGCAGGGTGGGGCTGAACTCGAAGTCGTTGAAGTCGCCCGTGATGTAATAGTCGATGCTCTGCGAGCGCAAGCGGGCCGTGTGCTTGCCGATGAACTGCGCTTGCTGTACGCGCAAGGCCAAGCGCGGGTCGAATCCAGGCTGCTGGGGTGCAAAGTGACCATATTGGTGACGCTTCGAAGCTAGGTGTACATTGATGATCTCGATCTGACCAGGGTGGCCGTTCACTTGAAAGCGAGCGACAAGAGGCTTGCGAGAATCCTCGTAAATGTCGCTTTCGTCCCCAATGCGCTTCAGACTACCCGGGACCAGGGAGACCCGCTGTGGCTGGTACAGGAAGGCGTTGCGAATGTTGCCGCCAGGCTGCCCGCCGTCGGCACCGGATTTGGGCGCGATATCCGCCCACTGGTAAAGGGGCCCACCCGCGCGCCGCACGGCTTGGATCAAGGTCTCGAGGGTGAATTCTGCGCTGACCACATCGGTGAGTTCGGCTCCGTCGTTGTCTTGAATTTCCTGCAAGGCTACAACGTCTGGGCAATTGGCCGCAGTGACTATGGCTCGGGCAAGCGCATCGAAACGCCCGCTCCCCAAATCGTCATCCACGTCGCGGGATGGGTTCCGAACAAGTTCGGGGCTCTCCACCTTCGCATCCAGGTTGAAACAATTGAGGGTGAGGATCGTGACCTTAGAGGCCTGACCGCGCAGCTCGGTAGAGCGTCGTTTGATGTGCTCGGATTGCACTCTAATCGAACCCTCGACCGCGACCTGATAGGACCCTACTCGGAAGTTTAAGGGGCCGGTTACCGCGTCCAACAATTGGGCGCCCACGTTGACTTGCGGTGCGTCGCCATAGTTGCGCATTCGAAATCCGGGCAGCCAGCATTCGGGATCGAGAGGGTTGATCAGAACACCCCCCTGCTGTGTACGAACCAGGGAAGTCCCCGGGGGTAAAACTACGTAATCCCCGAAAAGGTTGCTTGGAGCCACGAAGACGGAGTCTGCGGGCAAGCCCACAAGCATGCCTTCCAAGTTGTTCAGGAAGAACCGCAGGCGTTCGGGATCTAGCAGCATCACTGCGGCGTCCAGCCAGACAGGTTCGATGGAGGCGCCGCGTTCCAGCAAAACCCGCGTTTCGCGTTCTTCTATCTGGGTTGTGGGACGCACGTTTTCGCCCGGCGTGTAGTCGACCACCTTGCCGGAGACTTCGACCAGGCTGCCAATGGGCGGCTTGCCGCGTCGCTCGTAGACGAAGATCCCGTGGGAGACCTCATCGTCAATTTTGCCGTCGTGGTCCTGTATGAAGAAACCACGTCCGGTTCTTCCGGTCACGACACCACGGGTGGTGACGATTTTCCCAGCCAAGGGCGACAACAGCCCTGGGCCTTGAATTCGACTGATGGGGTCCAGCTTCACTGAAGGCAGCGTAAGCCTTGGAGCCGTTCCATATCGCAAGAAACTGGAATTGAACCGCGCTTTCCAGCGGTAGAGGGCAAAGACTGCGGAGGGCTTGAAGATCGGCGAGCAGCCGCCTTATTCCGAAAGCACGATTTTTGCCGGCAGGGGATCACCTTGGGCAATGAAACTCATAGAGCTGGTATTGACGCAGTGGCGCACGTTTTTCGAGGTCATTCTCTCGCCGGTGAACACATGGCCAAGATGACCCTCGCAGTTGGTGCAGATGATCTCCACCCGGCGACCGTCCGCGTCGGGAACGTTGGTGACCGCGCCGTCGATTTCGTCATCGAAGCTAGGCCAGCCGCAATCGCTTTCGAACTTGTCCTCGGCCCGGTACAGCTGGGCGTTGCACTGCCGGCAGAGGTAGGTGCCGGCATCGTCGGTTTTGGTGTAACCGCTGTTGCCGGGGCGATCCGTGCCCTTGTTCAGAATTACCCGGGCCTCGGAGGCGCTCAGGTCGTTGTACTTGTTAGAGACGACTTGCTGCTCTTGCGATGTGTCGCGGGAGTCATTTGAATCCATGGAATGATCTGTCGAGGGGGTAGGTGCGGCATTTACTACCGCAGGGCTCGCGTCTGTGAGCGAGGGTGTTTTCGGGGGACCCTGGGAGCAAGCGACAAGCAGGAGAAAGGGCAGGAGCTTGAAAGTTTTGCGGATGGTCATGGGATTGCACTATAGGTTGGATTTGATCAAAAGATCGGCTTCGAGGCGATTCTTACGGGGACGTGAGATTCCCGTGACCCGTGTTTGTGGTCTAGGAGGCTAGAATCTCCAGAACGATGGCACGGCTCTCCAATAATGCATTCGAAGATCTCTACAAGGCACTGGGTCCATCTTTGCAGGCTGAGAACGCCCAGGAGCCGGTGGAGCGGGCCCTTGCCAGCAAGGATCCCCACCTCTGCAGTCGAGCGGGGAGGGCGATCGAAGAGCTAGGACTGACAGGGCTCGAGGATTTGATTGTGTCCGCCTACGATGCTTTGTTCGGCAAGCAGGACCCGGGTTGCCTGGCGAAAATTGCCCTGGCTCAAGCCTTGGATTTTATGGATTTCGAGGATCCAGAGCCTTTCCTGCGAGGCGTAACCCATGTGCAGCAGGAGGGCCCGGGGTCCTCCAACGATGGCGGGGCTGGCCTGCGCATCCGCTGCGGATTGGCCCTGGTGCGCCTACGCCGGCCCGACGTTTTGGTGTTCATGGCCGATCTCCTGGCGGATCCGGTTGCCCAGGTGCGCGCCGCTGCGGCCGGCGCCTTGGCCTATCACGGGGACAACGCGGGCGCTGCCCTGTTGCGGCTCAAGCTAAATTTGGGCGACCCCGAATCCGAGGTGCAGCTCGAAGTGCTCAAGGCCTACTTGGACTTGGACAACGAGCGCGGTTTGCTAGTGGCTCAATCCATGCTGGACAGCCCCAAAACCTCGCAAGAAGATGTGGTTATGGCCCTCGGTGAATCGCGCCTAGCGGGCGCCTACCCCTTGCTGCGAGGCTGGACCCAAACCGCGATTACCGAGCGTACTGTGCGTTTAGCGGTACTTGCCTTGCTCACCCTGAGAACCACCGAAAGTTTGGCTTACGTGCGTGAAATTGCGGACGGAGACGAGTTGCTGCAAGCTCGCGTGGCCACGCAATTGTTAGAAGAGATCATCGGGCCGATGGGGCATTAAACATCCAGCTACGCGCTTGCCAATAATGGGCAGTCAAGTAGGGAGTCTCACCCAGTACCTGACCTAACGCCAATCGGACAATTTGCAAAACCCATTCGCCAAGCGTGTGGCTTCGGCCGCAAAAATATCGGGATGCATGCACGCGGCTAAAATTTCCAAAGACTCCACAATGCGTGGGCCTGGACGGTTGAAGTAGGCGTTGCCATCGGCGACGTACACGCGATCGTTGCGCACTGCAGGCCAATCGAATGTGTCGAGTCGTTGCATAAATGCAGCCGCTTCCTGGCGGGTACGAGCGAGATCGAAACCGCAAGGCTTGATTAAAACCACATCCGGAGCGGGGTCGAGGGCGCGCAATTCGTCATCGGTCAGCGTCGGTGCGAAGTCTTTGCGCTTGGTGATCATCGGTTGGCCACCCCCTAACTCGATCAACTCGGGCATCCACAATCCGCCGATCATGACCGGATCCAACCATTCGATCGTGAGCGTGTTGGGGCGCGACCCCGCTTGCTTGGCACGCTTCTGAATGTCATCGATCCGACCTTGTCGTTCCGCCATGACCGACCGCAGGGTTTCCTGGGCTCCCAGGGCATCCGCCACATGGGCGAGATCGGTCCAAATGTCCTCGAGACACAACGGGTGTAGGTTCACAACCCGCACGTGATCTCCCAGAAGGTGAGCGGCCGCGGCTTCGACATCCTTGAGACTGACCGCGCATACGTCGCACAGATCCTGCGTCACAATAACCTCGGGTTTCAGCGCTTCGAGCTTGTCCGCATCCAAGTCATAGACCGCCAACGCATCTTTCAGCACCCGACGCACATCGCGATCGATGTCGAGGCTGCTGCCCTTCGTCAATACTTTGCTGGAGGTCAGGATTGGCAAATGCTGCAAGCCTTCCGGAAAATCGCACTCGTGCGAAATTCCAACCAAGGAGCTGGCATGCCCTAGCGCTGCAACATGTTCGGTGGCCGAAGGGAGCAGGCTCACAACGCGCGGGGGTTGTTCGGTCGAATTGGAATCGCTCATAGGACGACCAGAATAGTCATTCGTCGCTGACTACGCGAGGCCAGTGTGCGCTTCACCGCATGCCGCATCGTAACGTCATAGCGAGCCGCGCTCGAACAGGGCGCTAGGGCCGTAAAAAAGGCTGCAGAGCGAGAGGATGGCTGGATCCGAGGCCCAGGAAGCGCAGGTTTTGGAGATAGGACCCTAAGGAAGAAACCTGGGACCTTGAATTGGTTCGGGGCTTGAGCCGTTTGTGGGTGGAGGCTTGGTGGGGGAGTGCTAGGCAGTGGCGTCGTGGAAAACGCGGACAAAGCCGACCCCATCTCGAACTCGCATGTCCATCGACGTTGCAGGCTCATGAACAATCTTGCGCAGTCGGATGCTCGAGGCTTTTGATTCCACGGGCTCTCTCAGTTTGGGTGCAGCGCTAGTGAAATGTCGCACCACGCGAAGCGTGGTGCATTACACCAGTGCTCGCAGCCTCCCATGGCAAGATAGGAATGGGTGGCTCGGCAAATGGGTGAAAAGAGAAAAGAGCACTGGCATTTCACGAAGCCTGCGCCCCAACCAGTTTTAACCGAGCCCCTGACAGAAATTTAGGAATGTGTATATCAGCAAATCCATCAATGCTGATGCCCCTACAGCGGCCTGAAGGAGCTATATCTAGCCTAGCTAGGATAAGAGCGTTTAAGTTAAGAATGCTCTAAGGGGTGTCGATAAGTCTTAGTGAGATGCAAAATCGTTTTCTTATTATTGGCGCAGGTGCTCTATTCATAATTGGGGCCGCAGTCGTGTCGGTTCCAGCTCCCCAGCCCCACGTGCAAACCGTACAGGAGCATGAGAGTTTAAGGCGTTCCAACATTCGTAACGAGCCGATTCAACCGCTGCTTGCAGCTCTCGATCTCGACGAAGGCAAAGTAAGTTTAGGGCGCGTGCTCTTCCACGACACCCGCCTTTCTGTGGATGATTCAGTGTCCTGCGCTTCCTGCCACGATCTTCAGATGGGGGGAGCTGACAATCGGCCCGTTTCGATTGGGGTTCAAGGGAAAGAGGGGATACGTAACGCCCCAACCGTTTTCAACGCCAGTCTTAACTTCAGGCAATTCTGGGATGGTCGAGCCAGAACTCTCGAAGAGCAAATTGAAGGCCCACTTTTCAATGAAGCTGAAATGGGCTGGGACACCTGGGCCCACCTGCTTGAAGTGTTGTCTAGCCAGGAAGATCTCAAATCAAGTTTTGGTGATGTCTTTTCGGATGGTCTAACGAAAGAAAACTTGATCGATGCCATCACGACGTTCGAACGCTCACTCATCACGATAGGATCACCTTTCGATCGATGGCTAAGGCACGAGGATGATGCAATGACCGAGAGAGAACTTGAAGGCTACCAACTCTTCAAGGACGTTGGTTGCATTGCCTGCCATCAGGGTAAAAACGTTGGGGGGAACTTGTTCCAGCGAGTTGGGCGTATTGAAAGTACGGAATTCGAGGAAGGCGATGACGCCGCCACGCACTTAGGCAGATTCGATATCACGGGCAAAGAGCGTGATCGCTACCGCTTTAAAGTGCCTACTCTGCGTAATATTGAACTGACAGCGCCCTATTTGCACAACGGTTCGATTCAAGAATTGAGTGATGTGATTCAATTCATGGCTAAACACCAACTCGGTGCGGTGCTCAACGATGAGGAAGTAGACCTCATCGAGAGATTCTTGCTCACGTTAACCGGTGACTTGCCTGCGAGCGTTTCCCGGTGAATCGGAGTCGTCGAGAGACTAGCCTCTGGCTGCTAGTCATCGGGGTGGTGATCATTGGTGCCATTCAATTCGAGGGATCGAATTCTCGATCGGACCGCGATACGGTCACCTTGCAGCTCTCTTCTCTCGAGCACGAAATGGCGACATCCAGGTTCGTTGCCTTGGAACTGAAAGCTGGGCGTAGCAATAGTTTCGATGAACTGAACTCGAGTATTTCGCAAGTTAGGAAGCTGGCCGTGAAACTTGACAGTTGGATCCTTGGACGGCGCCCAGAACTCCACTCCAAAGTGTCAAACCAGATTAAGTCCCTGCATGGGGGAATCGATCGGCTCGAAGGAATGGTCGAAGACTTTGCTACTGAAAGTTCAGTTCTGCGCCACGACCTGCACGTTTTGGCAAAAGAAGTTGCATCCCTCAATGTGGATTCATCGGGTCTCCTGCTCTGTATTTCCCAAATATTTGCTCTTACAACCCTATCGGACATGGAGCTCACTGCGGAAGTTGACGCCTCCTTGACTCTGCTTGAGAACCAGCTTGAAGCCGTCGAAGGGCAAGAGCAACACCGACTTGGGGAACGGATCGGAAGAGCGCGACAACTCCACGAGCAAATTGTCCTCGTCAATGATATCTTGGATCAGATGTTCCTGAGCGAACGAATTTTGGGGTTCGACTCCTTAGCGAGTTCCATCAATTCGCATTTCTCACGTGAGTCTGTGGACGCCAAACAGCAAGGCTACTGGCTCAAGGTGTTCTCCTTGGCACTTGCCGCGATTCTTCTGATTGTCTACAAGCGACTTCAGCAGTCCTTTCGCAAGTTGCGGCGTGCTGAAGCTGCGCGGGAGGCTCGCGGTGGCTTCCTCGCCAATATGAGTCACGAGATTCGCACGCCGATGAATGGAATCATCACCATGGCGGACCTTGTCGCTGATACCGAGCTCGATCCTCGCCAAGATGAGTGTGTTCGGATAATTCGTGGATCGGCTGATGCGCTACTCCGAATCATCAATGATATACTGGACTACGCGAAGCTTGATGCGGGCAAGCTCGATCTCGAGCAGGCAGAGTTTTGTCCGGCGCAAATTATTGATGACCTCGCGGACTTGATCAGTATTGGCGCACACGATAAGGGGCTCGGGGTTGTTGTAAATCTGGACGCGAGGCTTCCGAATCTGGCCATTGGTGATCCCGGCCGTCTCCGGCAGATTTTGCTCAACCTTCTAGGGAACGCGGTCAAGTTCACCGAGGAGGGCGAAATTGTGGTGAATGTTGAGTGTGTCGAGCAGGACCAACAGAGTGTCCGGTTGCATATTGAAGTCACCGATTCCGGAATTGGTATTCCCATCACAGTGCAGAGCCGCCTCTTTGAATCCTTCGAGCAAGCGGATGAGTCCACCACGCGTAGGTTTGGTGGGACGGGTCTTGGGCTCAGCATTTGCCGGCAGTTAGTGGGCATGATGGGCGGGGAGCTGAGCGTTAGGAGTGTGGAAGGGAAAGGCAGTACCTTCTTTTTCGACATCACTTTGCAAGGAGTACCAAGCGCGGTGCCGAGCTTTACTATTGATCGTGACGAGAGCCTTTCTGTGGTCTCGCTCCTGGTGGGTAATGCTCAGAACCGAGCGATCGAGAGGCTCGTTGAGCAGATAGGGGGCTCGTTTGTCGAATTTGATTCTAAAGGCTCTCAATCTTCACTAGAAGGTTTTCGGCATCATGGGCAAACCCCGACTGTGACCTTCATCGATGAAAAAACGTACCGAAACAACAGTCAATCATTTGCAAACAAAGGCAACCTGCGATCCATGCGTTGGGTTGTGCTTTGTGAAAGAGGCTCAAAGCTCGAAACAGAGGCACTATTCAACGGACTCGAGGTCTGGACCCTTCCTCTGAAGAGTTCTGCACTGTACAGGGACTTGGCGGTCCCCAGTTGGCCTGTGGAACTTGAGCCGAAGGCTCCCCTTCCCTCAGAGCCTGAAATAAAGGCTTGGCGTTCGGATGCACGTATACTTCTCGTCGAGGACAATCCCGTGAACAGGCGCGTTGCTCAGTTGATTTTCAAGAAGCTTGGGTTTGAGGTCGAAATCGCTGAGAACGGAGAGTTAGCACTCGAAGCCATCCAGAAACGAGCACCGGACATCGTGTTCATGGATTGCCAAATGCCGGTCATGGACGGTTACGAAGCGACCGTTGCTATTCGCGCACTCTATACCGACGTGGCGAAGGTACCGATCATTGCAATGACGGCCAACGCCATCCGTGGGGACCGTGAGAATTGCTTAGCCGTCGGAATGGACGACTACCTGAGTAAGCCGATACAAATGGATCTGCTTACCAAGGTTTTGGAAGAGTACTTGCCGAGAATCGAAAGCTGACACGCTCTCATTCAGCTAGCACGGACTACTCGTGCTCCCTAGGCTTGGGTTTCGCACTTCTCAGGGGCCCTAAGCCTACATTCCGAACAGCCTGAGGGGGTTGCTAGATGGGGCACGGCTGCGGATTGTGAGTGAGCGGCGTTGAATGCGGAAGCACGGGTTCTCTTCTCGTACTGCGTCGAGCATGTCATCGACACCGGGGTCGGTCTTTACTGTGTTCCGTGGGGAGTGGCGCTTGTGTTTTGCAACGTCCATTTCCCAGCGGCTTTGTCCAAGATGCTAGGTCACGAGGATGCCCAGAGCGATGAGCGCGGCAGGCGCGGTCCAATTCGCGGCTCGGCCGCCACGCTTGCCTCTCGCTTGTGGACCCCGTGTGGGTCTACCCTTCGGAT
>JBLFXY010000060.1:0-15169 GCA_047611645.1 Glaciecola sp. | reverse complement strand
GCCTCCTTGCGTACGAGTAGGGACTTTGAAGCTTCGAGTACGTTGGCTGCCGAGTCGTGGGGGACGATGTAGGCGGGGACGATGTAGGCGGGGACGTAAGCGAGCACGTCGGGCCCTCGAACGAATCCCGAGCACGTCGTGTGCTCGAACAAATTCGCAGGAAAGCACGACCGTAATTTTTGCAGGAGCACAAAGCGAACTTGCCAAGCAAACCAGTCTCAATGAGCTCGCTGAGATCTCCCTGGCAATGCCCCGCGATTTTCGCCAATTCCGCAGTGTCCGAAACAAATACCTGACGTGTTGGGAGGGCGACTCGTCGCAGGCGCTTGCTACCTGTACATCAGATTGGATCGCACAACTGAAGGGCGATGCCAGCGCCGATCTCCGCAGCCGTTTCAATGCGGAGTACATGCCCGCGCAGGGATGCGGGCTCGGCGCCGCGCTCTTTCGCGCATTCGATTTCCGAGGCTTGGAAGCCACCCTCCGGACCGATCAGCAATCTCAAGTGGCTTGTGGGTGAAGAATAGCTCAAGCGTTCAAGCAAACTTTTTTCGCTCAACGGATCCAACACGATGGTGTGCGCATCCGCGTGCAACCAATCCTGCAGTGAAATCGGCGTTGCAATTTCCATGGGCCAAAGGCGCAGGCATTGTTTCATGGCTTCACGACTGGCGCGCTGCAGCTTTTCCATGCGCCCTTTGGACGGGGTGCGTGCGTGTTCTGCGCTGTGCTGGAAGATCAGCGGTTGCAGGCGAGCGACGCCGATCTGGGTCAGGCGATCGACCATCTCTTCGGCCTTGCCCGGCTTGGGCATGGAGAGGCCTACTTCCAGGTGGATCAGGGGAGCGCCTGGTGAACCAGCCGGTTGGCAGGTTTGGATTTCACCCAAGGGGCGCAGGGTCAAGTCGCGGCGGGTGGCAGCGGTGATCTCCAGAAGTCGGGCGGATCCTGCGCCATCCAAGCCCCAGAGCTGGTCGCCCTGACCCAGGCGATTGACATGCAAGGCGTGGTGAAGCTCCTGGTCCGCAAGTCGGGGTTGCCCGGTCGGAGCGGAGGGGTCCAGGAAGAAGCGCCGTTCACGCGAGCGGTCGAAGGGAGAGCGGGCAGCCATGGGTGGATTGTGGGGCTCTGGAGGGGGGCTGCAACCCCGATCTTGGCCCTTATCGGGCTTTGGGAGCTCCCCGTTCCGACCCGGCGGCGGTCCGAGGTCATAAGTGGTTGCCCAGTAGAAGTTTATGTTTGGTCTGGATCGAGTAGCCGGCGCGCTGGGGGTTAGACCTGGGCCCTACAGTTTTTGTATGGTGTGCCCCGGTTGTTCGTTACTAGGACCTTGTACCTATCTATGAACAGCTGCGCCTTTTGTCCACGGCCCGCCCTTCGTAAAGCCATCCACCAAGATTTATGACCGACCGTTATTCCCTTCGCATTGAGACGGGCGGAAGGGCTGGGGAGCTCGTGCCCCTGTCCCACAGCCCTTTCCTCATTGGAAGGTCCCAGGAGTGCAATCTGCGGTTGACGGAGGCTTCGGTCTCCGGTCGCCACGCGGAGTTGCGTATCAAAGGTGAGCTGATTTCCCTGCATGATCTGGGAAGCACCAATGGCACCCGCATCGGGCGCTTGAAAATCGGGGAAGCGGAGCTCGAGATTGGCCTCGCGTTTTCTGTGGGCGACGTTCGCATGACCCTGCAGGGGGAAAGCGCCCAGGTCGCAGCTCCCCCGGCCTCGAAGTCGAAGCCCGAGCCCGAGCTAGAACTGGAGTCCGACGAAATCAGTTTGGAGGAGCCCGACCAGGAGCCCGACCAGAAGCCCTATAAGGCGCCCACTCTGGCTTCCGGGAGCTTTGGCACTGAGGCCGCTCAAACCAAAATCCAACCGGGCTGGGACGATAGCCTGGGCTCCGATGAAATTTTGGATGAAGCGGGCCACGTTTCCGCGGATCAGCTGGCGCGTGCCAGCCGACGTTCACCGGTCGCACTGGCGGGGCTCGCAGTCCTGATCCTGGCGGCTGGCGGGGCCTTCTACTTCTTTGGACAAGGCGCCGGTGAAGGGAAGGCCGCACCCGCTGAGACCACCCCGGTCGGTGACATCTTACGCGGCGCAGGCACCTTCGAAGAAACCGCAAACACCCAATGGTCTTCCCGAGACGGTTGGAATGGTCTTTTCCGCCGTACGCGCTCCGCTGCTGCGGCCGGCGCTGGCGGATTGACCTGTGAACTTTTGGCCGGAGAGCGCGCTCAGCACTTGGGCCCGACCACCAAAGTCACGGCTCAGCAAGCCTTCGAAATCGGAGCCTCCGTGCGTGTGGAAGGAGACGCGATCGCGCGCTTGGGATTGCGTTGGTTTACGGACGAAGCCATGGGTGAAGATGCTGCGCCGACGGTGCAAGCCACGATCGCCTGGGGCCCCGTGGTCTCGGCAACCGAAGGCTTCCAGGAATACAGCTTGAAGGGCACAGCACCCGCCGGGTACAGCCAAGCCCAGGTTTGCATCGCAGCCTGGGGTAAGGGTGAGTTGCAGGAAGCTGAAGATGCCGTGGAAACTGTAGTGGGTAAGGTCGACGTGGATAGCGTGACCTGGCTTGCAACAGGCACGGGTGAAGCGGCCGTAACCCTGCATGAGATGCGAGGCTTTGTGCAAGGCGACCCCGGAACATCCTTCGTGCTGCACAAGATCGATAGCATTCTATTGAGCGGCGTCCAATGCCTGGGCGAGCGCTCTGGCTACGATTCGCTCCCGGTGGAGATCACGGCCCGGGCCCACGACCATGGCATGCTTTTGAGCCGCACCGATGGCGGCGCAGGGCAATGGATCTTCACCGCTTCCCCGCGCGCGGTTGCGGGTGGCGTGAGCACCATGGGGACCTCGGGTTACCTGGCGCGCAGCTTCGAGTTCGAGGACCCCGAGGTGACCGACCTGGTGCTCGGCAGTGGAACCGACCTGATCCGCATTTCCTTCGATTCGCCGGTGTTGGTTTCGGGTGGAGCGCGATCCGGCAGCTACCGTTTTTCGGTGCAGGTGCCCAAGGGCATGGATGTACTGGTCAAGACCGAGTTTGGCGACGAGCTGAAGGCTGCCGTGGACTTGGCAGCGGATGCCCGTTTGGCGACCCGAGAGGGTCGCGTGGGTGCCGCTCTGACCCTTTGGAAGCAGCTACTCGACCGCTATCCCTACGAGGCGGAAGACGTGGCCCGGGCCGACACCGCTCGCAGCACCTTGCTGCGCGATGGCCGTTCTTCGATCAAAACCCTCAAAGATGAATTGGAGCGGGCGCGCTTCTTTCAATTGCGAACGGGTTTTGATGGCTGTTGGCAAGAAGCCCAGGTGCTAAAGCAACGCTACGCAGGCAGCGACCTGGAGGCACCTTTGGATGCCATTCTGGAAAACATCCGAACCGCCCGGGCGCAATTCCGCGAGGAAGGCGAACTGGGTAAAGATTATCGGGAAGCTCTGATTCATGTCCTGCGCGAGCAAGGCGCGACTGGCCTAGCTTCCCAAGCGCAGGCGAGCGAGCCCACTACCGAAAACCAAGAAGGACACTGATCCATGGCAAGGCAGGCAACAGGAATCGATATCGGCCGTAGCACGGTCAAAGCAATCAAGGGCCACTTGAAAGGCGGTACGTTTCATGTGACCGACTTTCGGTTGCATGACGCAGAATCGGAAAGCGTGGGGGACCGTTGGCGCGAGTTGGAGGATGACTTCACATTGGCGCACACCCGCGTCGGCCTTTCCGGGAAGGACGTCAACATTCGCTACACGCGCGTGCCGCGTGTCCCCGATTGGCAATTGCGCAAGCTGATGCGCTTTGAAGTGGCGGAGATCGGAGAGACCTCCGGCGAAGGTGTGGCCAGCGACTTCAACCTGCTGCCCGATCTTCCCGAAGCGGGTGGCGAAGACATTGTGCTGCTCGCCATGGCGCGTGAATCCTTGCTCGAGGAACATTTGGAAGGCGCCGCCCACCTCAAGGGTCGCGTGGAATCTTTCGCGCCCACGGCCGTCGCCATCTACAACGCATGGCTGCGCTACGGTGTGGTTCAAGACGACACGGTTCTGATCGCGGATATCGGCAGCGACAACATGGACGTGGCCATCGTGCGGGGACCGGACTTGCTGTTTGCGCGCAACCTGTCCGGGGGCGGTGACCTGTTCGACCAGGCTATCGTGAACCAGTTGGGCGTTTCAAAGACACAAGCCCAGCAACTCAAAATCGATCATGCGAATTTGAACCCAGGCGCGCGCGCCAGTAGCCCGAATGCGGAGCGGGTCAACCGCGCGATTCAGGGCGCGGGGGGGCAGATGCTTTCGCTGCTGCAATCGTCCATCCTTTTCTGCAAGACGCAGATTCGCGTGGCCGGACTCAAGGTGGATCGCATTCAATTGTGTGGCGGTGCTGCGGGTATGGAAGGCTTGTGCGAATACATCTCGCGCAGCATGAGCATTCCGGTGGAGCGCTTCGATCCCTTCGGAGTGGTCGACGTCTCGGCCCTCTCGCCGGAGCAAGGGCAAAACCTGGAAGACTACCGCTTGGAGGCTGTGGCGGCTCTGGGTTTGGCAACCATGTCTGCCAGCGATGACAGCTTCTCGCTTGAGATATTGCCTGCGGCGTTGGCGGCCAAGCGCGAGTTCTGGGGCGGTAAAATCTTTTTGATCGCGGCGGCTCTTATGGGTATCGCCTACCTGGGTTGGTTCACATCGGAAACCAAGAAGCAGGTGGAGGTCAACCAAAAGGAAGTGCGCGTGCTGAAAAGTCGCTTGCGGAAAAATGTCAGTGCGGACACCCACACGCGGAAAACGATGGCAGAAAACGCTCGCATTGAACGAACCGCGAACGAGCTGTATTGGTCGGCGGGCATGGGAGTGCAGCTCGGACAATCCCTCGGTTTCTTTGGTAAGGGTTTGCCCGATGATTTCTGGCTGACCCAGATCGAATTGCAGCGCGGCGCGGACGCTGAATTAGGTATTCCCCGGGAATCGGGCGAACGCCCGATGCTGGCCGCGAAAGGCAAGGCGCGCGAGAGTGCAGTTTCTCCCGCTGCGCAACAGCGAGAGATGATCGCAGCCCTGCAGACCCGTTTTCCTACAGCACGCATCAACCATTCGGTGGATCGCACAAGCTTCCGTGTGGACTTCACCCGATTCGGAGATGCGCTCGAAGCTCCGGATGCCGACACCGAATCGCAAGAATAACCGATAGCAACCATGAATCTTTCAGACTACTGGCAAGAGAACAAACGCTTCGTGACCACGGTGGTGGGCGGGGTACTTGTGTTCTTTGTGGCTTACTGGATGTTGGCGGGTTCCTACGGGAGCCAGGCGCGCGACGCCAAACGTGAGATCAGTTCCTTGCGGACCGACTTGCGGAAGCCTTTGTACGGCGCTGCCGACCGAGATGTGGCGGAGCAGGAAAACGATGCTCTGCGCGCCGCCTTGCAGTCCCTATCCGAGAGGACGGCATTCGTACCGCGTGAGCCCTTCCGGTGGACTCCGGGATCCGAATCGGCAAGCAACCTGTATTTCCAACGGGTGGCGGAGGTCGGGGAACGCCTGCGCCGATTGGCTAGCCGATCCAGGGCGCGGTTGCCCGAAGGCTTGGACCTGGAGCCGTTGATGACCAACGATTCGAACACCATCGAGCGCCACTTGGACGCCTTGGATTTGATCGAGCGCGTGGTGACGGAGGCTCTGGGCAGCGGCGTCGAATCCGTGGACCGCATTCGTGTGGAGCTAGACCCGAACTTCCGCAGCAAGCAAGGATTGGGCTCCGTGGAACGAACCCAAGTGCAATTCGATATGACAGGACCTTCCAAGAGTATAACGGCCACGGTATTAGCCATTCAGGGTGACAAGTACGGCCAACCGGTCGTCTTGGATTCCATCCTGGCCAAGACACCGCGCCGCAATGCGGGGCAAGTGACGTTGAATCTGGTGTGTAGCGCTTTGCGACTCCACGAAACCCACGAGCAGGACGAGTTGGAGTAGACCCATGAAAGTCAATCAGCATCAAATCGTCTTTGTTTGTGTGGTCCTTTTCCTCGGCTGGTGGGTGTGGCTCGACACATCGCAGAGTACACCTCGTCGCCAGCGTGCCGGCGCATCCGCCCCGGACCTGGTGAGCTATTCAGCCCCCGACCTGGGTGTGCTGGAAGGTAAACCTGTGGATCCGGACTCGCTGGTTCGAGATTTGTTTTCGCCCCCGCGGGATACGCAACCGCTCGCCAAGCTTGGCTTTGAAATGCCGCCGGTGGAGCCCTTGCGAGTGTTGGCTCCGCCCGGATCGGCCGGTCCCGACACGCATGCCATGGCGCCCTTCTTGCGCAGGGTTCCGATCGCAACCTTCATTCCCGGCTTGTTTGCCGAGAGTGGAGCGGATTTGCTGAGCGGCGATATGAGCTCGGCGCTGGCAGGCCAAGTGGGGGAAGCGGATCTCGAGGAATTGAAGCAGGTCGCGGAGGACAACTTGACCCGCGCCATGGAAATCCTCTCCACCGTGGATTCGCCGGACGCCAAGCGCGCCATGTCCCAGATTCGCTCGATGGTCGAGGGGTCCGGCTTGGAATTGGATTTGCCCGAAATGAGTGCGGGCGAACGTATCGCGAGCTACAGGGCGCAATACGACTGGATCCAAATGCCCACGCAGCGCTTTGGGCGCATTGCCAACGAGGATCGCTTTCGCTTGAATCGGCGCGCGAGCGAGGCGCTGCTTTTTGTGGAAATTGATCCGGAAACCGGCAAGGAAGTCTTCGCGGGCCAAGCACCCATTCCGTACGAGCGTGAGCGTTTGGTGGCCTTCGGGTTCGCGGAGACACCAGCCAACTCACTGCGCCTGGATCGTGTCGCTTTGGGCGATGAGATTCGTCCTTCCAATCAAACTCGCGCCCTCGAGCTGGCCGCGCGCTGTCTCGCGATTAGGGACGAAGCGGATGACGCGCTCGAAATGGCGGAAGAGCTATGCCAAAGTGTGATCGCCCTGGAAAAGGGGGAGCACCTGGAAGGTCGTTTGCTGTTGGCCCAGATCTATGAAGCGCGTTTCGACTTTGAACAGGCATTTGGTGTCTATAAATCGCTTCAAGAGCAATCGGCCTACTCCGTGCAGCCGGGCGTGTGGGTTGCTGCTGGTAACCTCTATCACAAATTGGGCATGCGCGAGGATGCGCAGGGATCCTATTTGCGTGCCCTGGAATTGGATCGCTCCAATGCCCACGCGCATCACTTGTTGGGCAAGCTCTTGCTCGACTTGGGTGAATCGAAAGAGGCTCTGGTCCACCTGAAGCAGGCGGAGCAGTTTGAACCCCGCGGAGTGCAGGGCAAGCAGGCCCGTCTGGCCATTCGTTTGAACCACGGTCGCGCGCTCTTGGCCATGGGCCAGGGAGCGCAAGCAACGCAGGCTTTCCAGCGCGCGCTCAATCTGGATCCCAGCGCGCCGCAAGCGCGCGCGGGACTTCTTCAGGCCGCGCGTCTGATGCCGGCGGCGGAACGCTCGCAAGCGCTCGAGGCTGCCGGTGGCGGTGCCAGCGACGTCATCCTGGAAGCAGATTTTGACCTGAGTCTGGTGCGTGGGCTGCTCGCGATCGAGCTTCAGTCCTGGGCTGGCGCCAGGCGCCAGTTGGAGTTGGCGGGTCAAGTCGATCCTTTCCGCAGTCACCTTTCCTTGGGCGCACTGGCTTTCCTAGCCGAGCAAACAGGACATGCGGATCGGGCCATGGAATTCCTGGATCAAGCGATCGAGGTTTACCCGCCTTTCGCATGGGCCCACTACACCCGGGCTCGTATCTTGATGGCCCAGGACGATCTGACCGGTGCCCAGGAGGCCCTGCGTAGCGCGTTGGAATTGGAGTTGGACTTCCCCGACGCCCTGGTAGCCATGGCGGTCTTGGAACGGCAACGCTCGGAATTCGAGGCGGCCGGACGTTACTTGGAGCGTGCCTTGCAGCGCGAGCCGAACAACGCCGCTTGGTGGACCCTTGTGGGTTTCAACTACTACGATCAACGGCGCTTTGATGAGGGTCGAGACGCGTTCCTCAAAGCTCTGGAATTGGACGGTGCCTCCGCAGCAGCAGGCCTTGGCGAAGCTTGGTGGCACTATGCCGCGGGCGACAGCGAAGAAGCCATCACACGCATGGGGGAATGGGTCGAGAAGCGGCGCAGCTTCGGCGAGAGTGACGCTATCGTCGTGTACGCCGGTGTTCAATCCGAGCGCATTGTGGACCACGATTCCAAAGAGGTCTGGAGCGATAACTTCGAGCGCCGTCCCGGTCGTATCGGCAACGGTTGGTCGGTCAAGGAGGGCGTGGGCCCGTTGGTGGAATTGCGCGATGGTGCGGTCAGCATCAAAGGTATGTTCACCGGATCGGGTCGTACCCGCATCTACAACGAGCTCTCCGCGGACTCCTTCCTTTCCATGGAAGCCAAAGTGACGATCGGTCCAGAGCACCGCGGAAGCCAAGCCGGCTTGTTCCTAGCTCGCGAGCGAACAGGTCACAGCGGCGACGTGGTCGTGCAAGCGGAAGTGACCTTCCATCGCACGGCGGATGGTGGCTACCAGTACCGTATCGTGCGCCAAGGCGAAGGCGGCACCGACCCCACCGACATCCCCGGACCGCGCTTGGAGATTGGGGAAACTGCCCAATGGACCATCGCCAAGGTCGGACAAGGATCGGAGGCGGTCATTCGCATGTATGTGAATGGCGAGCCGGTGGTGGAGTTTTTGCCCCTGCCGACCCTGGGTTCCTCGACTCAGGTTCTACGCTTCGGTCTGTTCGTGGAAGGCCAAACCAACCGGGCCGCCGATGTGACCATGGACGACGTGCGCGTGGTGCGCCGTCACCTCTAGGAGTTCGAACTTCATGCAAATAATGACCCCTAAGAGCCGCCTTCAGGCAGGCTTTACCCTGATTGAGATCATGGCCGTTTTGGTCATTCTCGGGATCCTGAGCGCATTTTTGGTGGGCACCATGATGCGCAGTGGCGATGTGGTGCGCGGCAAAAATACGCGCATGTTTATGGACCAAATCGAAACGATGGTCATCGATTATGAATCGGAAAAAGGGGACTATCCCACGTCGAGCTTCCCCAGCAATCTCCCGGATCAACCGTCGAACGCCAACATGGGCAGTGAAATGTTGATACTGAGTTTCTATCCAGTGGATAACACGTATCAAGCGATCGATGTGCCCGAAGATCGTCTTTGCAACACCGACGAGGACGCCTCCAAGAAAGCTCTTACCAGCTTCTCCGCTGGATCCGTCTTCGAATTCGCGGATGATTGGGGCAATCCCATCGCGTACATCCACCGTCGTGACTATGGCAAGAAATTCAGCTACGTGACTTTTGACGGACAGGATGGATCCCTGATCGACAACCAAGTGCAAGCCATCAAGAGCCTCAAGACCGGAGATCACTTTCACAAGCGACGGTTCCAGTTGATCTCCGCAGGTCCGGACGGCATGTTTGGTGGCAGCGACGACATTCACAACTTCACCGTGGAGACCGAGTGAAACGACGCGTGTCCTTGTCCCAGAGCCGCGCCTCGCTGCGCCCCGCCGCCGCTGGTTTCACACTTGTGGAGCTGTTGATGGTCATGGGGCTGATCGGTGTGTTGCTCGGAACGGGTTTGGGATTGCTTGCAGGTTTGTCTCCGGGGAAGCGCGCTGTGGCTGGATTGATCGAGGAGACTTTGCGCATGAGTCAACGTTCCGCAGCCGTGTTGGGCACCCCAGCCCGTGTGGAGCTGCGCGGTGAGGAAATCCAAGCCCAGGTCATGCGGCCCGTGGGCACTTGGCACTTTGAAAATCAAAGTTTGATGGGGGCCCAGCAGCTAGAGGCCGTCTGGCTGGGAGCTGCGGAAGCGCCCTTCGTCTCCAATGGTTTTGAAGGTCATGGTTTCGATCTGCAAGCCGGGGCCCCTGGCATCCTCGAGATCTCCCTGGCCTCGGATCCTGGATTCGATTGGTCCGATGGGTTTTCCATCCGCTGCGCCCTGCGCGTTGAGGATTGGCAGGACTCGATTCTGCTACAACTGGGTCAGGGCATGTTGGTGGCTCTTTCTTCCCACGGAGCGCTGGGGGTTGAGTTCCGTACCGCCGCCATCGACGAGGCTGGCAACGAATCCCGTGGCTCAAAAGTATCGGCCCAAACCGAACCCGGTGTGATGATCCCTGGTCGGTGGAAGCGGGTGGAAATCGCTTACGATCGTCATTCTCTTCGGATCTTGGTGGACGGCATCGAACGGGTCCGGCGAACCGAACAGGCTCGCGTTTGGATCGGAGAGCCCAGCATCATCGTCTCCAACAGAACCCGACCTTTCCCGGGAGTTTTAGACCGATTGGTGTTCCACGTACAGCAGGTGTTACCCGTCAAACCGTTGCCAGGAGGAGCCCGTTTCTTGGATTCGTCTCCCCGTGAAATTATCTTCGCGCCCGGTGGTGGATTGGATCCACTTTGGCATGCGGGTGAGGTACAAATCGGCTGGGACCTGGGCGAAGGCGAACAAGAATTCTTGAGGGTCGGATTACAGGGGCACACAGAATGAAAAAGCACGCATCCCATCGAAATCAACAGCGTTCGGGCATGGTTCTTCTGACCGTACTCTTCGTGCTGTTGGCGCTGCTGGCGCTGAGCGCGCCGTTCCTTTCCAGCGCGCGCGACGCGACCTTGCAGAGCAGTTTCGGCGCGGATGAAGCCCAGGCCCGACTCTCCTTGGATTCCGCCGCACGCGGAGCCCGCGCGCGTTTAGGCGAGAGCCACCGCTCGATGGATGCCACCCCCGACGGGGATTCCTTGGCGGAACTCTTGGCCAAAGCGCAGGCCGTGCCCTTGGAAGCGGCGCAGTCGCAGACAGAACCCACGGTCGGGGACGGGCCTCGCGCTCTCTGGGGCATGGATGTGTCCGATGAAGCGGGACTGATCGATATCAACAGCGCTTCACCCCAGGTGATCGCCAACGTTCTGGGGTGGCACACACGTCTAGGGGAAGTGCTTGGCCAAGCCTCCAAGGTGGCCCAGATCGCGAGTCCTGGCGCGCTCAACCCCGAGGGCGGAGTGTTGATCGTCGGAGGCGAGTGGATCGAATACACATCCATCATGCAGGGCGAAGGCGGCACGCGCTTGATGGGACTGACGCGGGGCGTGGAAACACAGAAGGTCGACAAGGAGTGGGAACTCTGGGGCCCGTTGCCAGCAGGCACCCATGGTTTCGGCACGCCTATGATCGATCAGCGCGCCTACGCTTTCGCCGACCGGCGCAACCTGGGTGGGCCCGAAGGCAAGTTGTATCGCTTTGATGTGCTGGAGGAGTTGCCTGGAGCCAAGGCCTTCGCCCGCAATGCCATGCCCCTGTCGGAATGGTATTCCGCGCTTACGAACACTCACAGTACCTACGCGGACCTGGGCGCGGGAGCCCGATGGCAGCGTCCGGTGCGTGTGGTTCAGGACGTGGAGGCCGATGAAACCCTGTGGCTGCGTGTGAAAGACGCGCGCTACATGGCGCCGGGCACCACGCTCAAGATCGAGGGTGATGGCCGTTCCGAATTGCGCTATGTGACAGCGGTGGGAAAAAGCAGAGTGGCGATCAATCGGGTTCTCGGTTACGACTACCGCAGTATCAATGCCACGGTGAGCGCCCTGGTTCGCAAGCCCGTGAATCTGAACACGGCCCGCGCCGAGGTCTTGACAGCCTTGTTCGAAAACGTGGCGATCGCCGGTCGTAACGATCGGGTGACGCGCTCGGAAGCCACACGCTTGGTCGCCCGGGTGATGGAAGCCAGGCCCTTTGAACACCGCGAGGATTTCCTCCGTCGGGTTTTGCTACCCGCGGCCGGAATGGAAGCCGAGCCCGGAGCGGATGCGGCCGAAGGAAATGCCCAAGGCGAGCCGGCGGCCGCCATCATTTCGAGCCTGGACGCCTTGGCTTTGTACATCAACGGTCTCAACGCCAACGACGGGCGGCTGTCCTATTCGACCATGCCCTTTTCCTTCGTTGCACGCGATGTGTTTCGAATGGACTTGCGCGCTTCCGTGCAGGCGCCGAGTGGTTTGGAGCGTGTATTTGCCAGTCGCGAACGCGTAGAGCGCATCGTGCCCCAGCGTCCGCTGCTATCGCTCTTTCACAGGCAGCAAGACTTCGAAGACTCTCTTGAACTCGACCGCGATGCGCCGCTTTGGATGACAGGGCCCCGTGCCACCAGTCCCTATGATGGCGGACAAAGTCCACCGTCGCGGGCCATGGTGAACATGGGGACTCACAACGGAGCCATCGTGCTGCCCGGAATCACCGAAGATGTTCCGCTGGATGAGGAGGGTGAAGCCGTGGTGCCTATCCACGTGTTCGCTGATCGCGAGAAGGGGGGCTACGCACAATTGTGGCCGGCCCGCATGGGGTCAACTTCGGCTTGGCGCGGGCGCCAACTGCACTTCGATTTGGAGACCGCAGATCCGGAAGGCCGCGCCCTTGCGGAAGCACCCTTGGCTTTGGATCCCACCCAAGGCGTCGTCTCTTGGATCTCAGAAACCGGATCGGGCCTGCTACCGGGCATTTCGGTCTCTTTCTGGATGCGGCTGGTGGGAACGCCCTTGGGCACAGTTTTGGACGTTAACTTGGGCGACCGGCGCACGGATCGCATCTTCTTGGCCTTCGATGAGGCCGGCTTGTCCCTCACAGTACGCGACGCTTTTGGCGATCACCCCGCCACCCAATTTGTGGAGGAGGCGCGTTTGCAGGTGCCGGTCAGCCAGCAGGGTCCCAGTATCGCTCCCGCTACCTGGGGGCATGTGGACCTCAGTGTGCTGGGTAACAAACCGACCCAACTGAACATGCTGTTGGATGGTACGTACCATGGTGTGGAGGTCATGGGAATGACGCATACCTTGGCCGCGGTGGGGCTGAATGATTCCGTGATCGCGGTGGAGTCTACGGAGGGCTTTCCGCCGGTGGGCGTGGCGCGTGTGGGGTCGGAGCTCGTGGAGTACGTGCTGCAGGATGGCGGGTTGCTTTGCCGCTACAACGCTACGGGCCCCATGGCGGGTTTTGGTGGACGTTTGGCGCGCAGCCGTCGGGCTCAAGAGCGCGATCCCAGATCCTTGCCCATAGGCATCGCAACCGGAGAAGTACGCGGCGTACACCCCGCAGGCACCTTGGTGGAACACTACGGATATTCGATCGGCTTACAGGATGTGATACCTTCCGGCCAGGCGACTTTGGGCGCTCCGATCGGTCCTTTCCGCGTGGCGCGGGTCACGGGCTTGGGATCGGGCAGCATGGATGCCATCTCTATCGACGGCGCCGTGGGCGTGGACGGCATGATGGGATTGAAAGCGGACAATACGGACTCCCTGGTTTTGGCCTTGGCGGACAACCCCGCGTCGGATCCTGGTGGCGATGAGGCGATAAAGGGCTTCAGTCCGAACGGCGGGTACGCCCTGCTCGTGCAAGGCTGGGGCGGGACCCAGTTTGGCCAGGGCGGTTTCACTGCGGCGCCCGATAACACGCCGATCGGTGGGGTGGAAGTGATCCGCTATTCGGGCACCTTGAACAATCAATTGGTGGTCGCGAGGCGCGCAGCCCACGACGAATTGAGCGTGGACTATTTGGACGAAGCGCGCGCGTTCATCATCGAATTCGGCTCGCTCCTGGACACCGATGGAGTCCAGGTCAACGAACGTATGGAGCGCAGTCTATTCTGCATTCCGATTTCCATTCCGGCGACACCGGTCGGGATCTTCGCAGGGGCCACCGGTCTGTCCAAGATGGTGCAACTGACCCATACCGGGGCCGGCGAGTTGACGGAGTGGGTGCGCTTCGACATCGTACAGTCGAATTTTGGCCAGCTGGTGCGCTTGGACCCCGTCATCGTTGCGAGCATTGTGGCCTGGTTGCACGCTGGCGAGCTTCCGCCGATCCAGTCTGAATTGTTGGGGGGCAGCCCGGTGCCGAGTTCTTCCATGCTCCCGCTTGTCGTATCCAAGACGATCACGCCGCCCCAAGGGACGGGTGGCAACTGGCGCGCTCAATTGGGCGAGCCTGAGGATTTGGACTTGTCTCTGACGAACTCCATCGCAGATCACTTGCGCTTCCGCGGTGTGGCCGACACCTATCCACAGACTCACGAAGCGACCACGCTGGTCATGCCGATTTTTCGCATCAACGAGAGGGCGGACCTGTGGCCGGGAGCCCAGGATGCCGTGTTCCTAACCGGCGGTTTGGTCTCGAGCGCGGGCATGCAAACCAGTCTCATTCACAGGGCCTATTCGACCCCGCTGACCACGCTTCAACGCGAATGGCAGGACTTCGATATTGCGAGCGCGGCCACCGAGAGCGCGGAGGCTGTCGTCGCTTATCCCCCCCAAATGCGCGGATACTGGGTCGCCTTGGGCTCGGGTTTGAGTGCGCCACTGGCGCTCAGCACTGCAGCGGGCGACGAGGATCAGCGACTCCTCCCGCGCATCGCGAAGTTCCCCAGCGGAGAGCGGCCTAGCAGTGTGGACCAGGTCGTGCTCGGTGGGGATTCGGCCAGCTCCGGAGCGGGACTTCCCGCGCCCGATGTGGTTGTGGATGAGGTTCTGTTCCAAACCCTAACCCATGGCCAAGGTGTGCTGGACAACTTGACGCCCGAGGCCGGTATGGGCGCGGGTTTGGTCTTGGCCGAGGACATCGGCGAGAGCGACGCCATTCTGCGGGTGCGCGCGGCTTTGTTCACTTCAAGAGGGCAGGTTGGCGGCACCCTCGAGGTACTCAATACTCTGCCGCACAACGTGGGCTTGGCACGTATCGGCGACGAGATCCTGTGCTACATCAACAAGGACGATCAAAGCGGGCTGATCGAGCTAGCCGCTGGCGGCCGCGGTCTATTGGGTACGACCCCGACCCCTCACTGTGCGGGCACGGTGCTCTATCCGTTGACTTCGATTCCGGTCAGTTTGTTGGACCGTGCAATCGAAGGGGACTCCGCTGAGCTTCCTGTTCTGGATGTGACCCGTTTCCCGAACGAAGGCACCTTGCTCATCGGACAGGAGCTCGTGCATTACACAGATAAGCTGGGAAGCCAATTTATGATGCCGCGTGGGTCCCTGGAGGTGGGTTTGAAGGATGGTGATGGTGGGGGCCTGTTCCGCGGGCGCTTTGGAACAGCCGCGTCGGCTGCGGTCCAAGGGACTCCGGTGATCTTCTTCCCTTATC
>JBLFXY010000059.1:0-15337 GCA_047611645.1 Glaciecola sp. | reverse complement strand
CACAGCAGAATGGCCTGTCCATCACACTCGAGCCAAAGATTGCGAGAGCCCTCGTTTCCGCTTTCGTTGAGCCCTCGCAGGACACGACTTCTACAGCGACCCAGGGAGCAAACGGAGGTCTGCAGCCAGCCGGTTCCCAAATCCCAATCCACGCCGGAGTCCGCAACGGTCTCCGCTTTTTCGAAGCCAAACGAAGGGGCTGGGCCGGTGTAGGAAAGTACTTTGATGCGTGAGGCGATGCGGGCCAATGCGGCTTGGTGGTCGCGGTCCCCGTGGGAAATGACCACGTGCAGTTCGGTCACAGCATGCCTGCGCAGCAGCGGAAGCAATGCGCGCTTGGCCACCCCCTTGCGGTCTCGAGAACCCGCGTCGAACAGCCAGTTTCGACCACAAGGCATTTGAACGAGGATCGCGGTTCCATGGCCCACATCGCAGACGTGAGCCGTCATGTGACGGGGTGGTGAGAGGGTCGGCATGAACAGGTAGGCCGCGAGTCCCAGTGCCATACGAAAACACCAGGCGCGTCGGCGAGGCGCACATCGATGCTTTTTCATCCACAGGCTGAGCCAGGCCAAGAGGAACAAGGACACGATGCAGGGCGCGCTGCTGTCGGGTAGCAGATGCGGCGTGAAAACCCATCGATCGAAGTGTTCGAGCCAGCGCGGAATTTGTGCGAAGGGCCAGGCGGCCCAACTCACAGGGATCAACCAGGGAAGCACGGCATAGGCCCAACCTAGCAACAGTCCTCCCGCCACATAGGGCAGTAGAACCAGAGTGGCCACGATGCCCATGGGACTCCACTCCCCAAAGTGGATCCAGATAAATGGCAGAGTGGAAAGCGTCGCGATGATCGAAGCGAGCAATCCACCCAACGTGTAGCTCGCTCCTGCACGCAGCAACCAGGGCCAAGCGGCGTGCCTGGGCTTGCCAAGCGAGTTGGATTCCCAGTGCTTGGTTGGAACAGCCTTGCTCCAAAGCTCAAGGCCAATGGCTTGGCACGGTGACCAAAAGAGAATCAGGCCCAAGGTGGCTGCATAACTGAGTTGCAGCGAGATGCTGGTCACAGCACTCGGGTCCCAGAGAATCTCAAGCACCATGGATAGGGCCCAAATGCTGACCGGGTCCACGCGCCGTCCCGCACCCTTGGGCGCTCCGGGCGCGGCAAACACCTGGCGAGCGCAGTCCGCAAACCCCAGGGCCAAGGTGGCGCGCAAGGCCGGGGTGCCACCCCCCAGGATCGGTAGGAAAAGCAGCAGGGCCAGAGCTTGTAAAATTGCGGCCATCAGTCCTTGCTTGCCACGCGGCAATCCGCGCCCCGCAAAACGCAAAGACAACAGGCTGGCTAAAGCATGGCAGATCGGCCGCATCCAAAGCCACCACATCAAACCCACGTGCAGACCGGAAAGCGCCAGCAGGTGCCGGGTCCCCGTACGCGTGAAGCGATCCTTGAGTGCGGGATCGACCGCTTCGATGCGACCCAGCAATAGGGCTTGGGCCAAACCCTGATTGTGGGCTTGCTCCAGCTGCTCCAGCCGCAGGCTCAGACCGTTTCGCAGGTTCTTGATGGGGGCGGGTATGCGCCAGAACGAAGGGCGGGCCGTGCTGGTTCTTCGAATCTGCCCCGGGTCGGCGGCCCAGGAATGGGGAGCCGGCAGCTCCCCAGGTGGCGCGGCGTAGAGCACCACTTGCGCGCTCGAGTGGACCTGCATTCGATCGCCCTCGTGCACGAAGCCGGCCGGTATCTGGACCGGCACAGGGTGTCCTTCCATTTCTCCCAACTCACGACCCTGGCCCGCCCAGCGAGAGTGGTAGGCGCCCTGGGCCCCAGGATGTTCGGGCCCGGGCAAGGCTCGCAGGCCTGTGATTCCGACCAGCACGAGCGCGCCTATGACCCAGGGGGCCGGGCTCTGTTCGAAGCACCTTGCGTCCGTGCCTTGGGCAATGGATCGGCGACATGCCAGGGCACCGATCAGGGCTCCGGCCAGCCAAAGCGCACCCAGAACGCCGGGCCCCAGGGCCTGCGCCAACAGCGCGGTCCCCGCCAATCCAAGCGTCAGGACCGGTAGGGGCCTGCGCGGAAGCACAAAATCTGCCATCGCCATGGGCCCTAGACCTCCTGGAAGGGCCCTAGGTGGCAAGAAAAAGCCCCATTATCGCCGATTTCACCGCCGGGGCCACGCTGCTACCATGCCGCCATGGAAAAGCAAAGCTTGGCCCTCTTCCCGGGCACCTTCGATCCCTTCACCAAGGGCCACCTGGATCTGGTCCGGCGCAGCCGGAAATTGTTCTCGAAGACGGTCATCTCGGTGGCCAAGCACCACTCCAAGGGTCACTTGTTCCAACCGGAAGAGCGCCTGAAGATGATTCAGAAGTGCACCGAGGACATGCCCGATGTGGAGGTCCAATGGATGGAAGGCCTGCTGGTGGATGGTTGCCGTAAGGCGGGGGCTAACGTGATCCTACGCGGTGTGCGCACCGGCGCCGATTTGGACTACGAACGCGAGATGGCACTGACCAACAGCGCGATGGCCCCGGAAATTGAAACGGTTCTCCTGATCTCGGCACCCGAACACTCCCACATATCGAGTACCTTGGTACGCCAAATCGCGCAAATGGGCGGGGACGTTTCTCCCTTCGTACCCGATTCCGTGCGCGACGCTATCGCGGCCCTCTGATCCCTACTTCACTATGTTGCAACGCATCTCCACCGAAAACGCACCCGCCGCCATCGGCCCCTACAGCCAGGCCATTCAGGCCGGCGGTTGGTTGTATTGCTCGGGCCAGATTCCCTTGGATCCCAACACCATGGAAATCGTGGGCGAGGGCGACGTGAAAGCGCAAACCCGCCAAGCTTTGGTCAATCTGCAAGGCGTGCTCAAAGCTGCTGGCAGCACCCTCGCGAGCGCCGTCAAGTGCCAGGTCTTTTTGAAAGACCTAAGCGACTTCGTGGCCGTCAATGAGGTCTACGCCGAGTTCTTCCCCGGCGAAACGCCGCCCGCGCGCGCCTGTGTGGAAGTGGCGCGACTCCCCAAGGACGTAATGGTCGAAATCGACTGCGTCGCTTTCCTCGGCTAGCCACATCCCGCTAAGTCCGACCCTCCGAACAACCAACAACCTAACCGACCTTCCAATCATGAGTGTTTCCTGTGGCATCGTGGGCCTCCCCAATGTGGGCAAGTCCACCCTGTTTAATGCCCTGACCTCGGCTGGTGCCGAAGAAGGCAACTTCCCCTTTTGCACCATCGACCCCAACCTGGCAATCGCCGAAGTCCCCGATGCGAACTTGGCTATTTTGCTCAAGCACATCGATAGCAAAAAGATCATCCCGGCCAGCGTCAAGATCGTCGACATCGCCGGCTTGATCGCGGGCGCTTCGAAGGGCGAAGGCCTGGGCAACAAGTTCCTGGCGAACATCCGCGAAACCGACGCCATCATGCATGTGGTGCGTTGCTTCGAGAGCGGCACGGTCGTGCGCGAGGATCCGGTGGACCCTAAGGGGGACATTGAGGTCATCGAACTCGAACTGGTTTTGGCTGACCTGGAAACGGTCACGAAAGCCATTGAGCGCGTGTCCAAAAAGGCGCGCAGTGGGGACAAGGATTCCATCTACGAGCGGGACTTGTTCACCAAGATCAAAGATCTAATGGAGGAGGGCCGCAACGTGCGCAGCGCGGAGTGGACGGAAGCGGAACGGGTTGCATTCAAGCCCTTGTGCCTGCTCTCTGCTAAACCTGTGCTGTACGTGGCTAACGTGGGCGACGATGACTTTGATGGTTCTAGCGACCATGCTCAAGCTGTGGCTAAGCATGCGGATGCTACTGGTTCGCGTTGGATTGCGATTTGCAGTGATATGGAGTCTGAGTTGCGTGGTATGGAAGACGACGAGCGCGAGGTCTTTATGGCGGATCTGGGGCTTACGAGCTCCGGCCTCGACCGCCTCATCCAGGCGACTTATGGGCTACTTGGATTGCAGACCTATTACACCGCGGGTCCGAAAGAGATTCGGGCTTGGACTATTCACAAGGGTGACAAAGGGCCTAAGGCTGCGGGGGAGATTCATACGGACTTTGAGAAAGGCTTCATTCGGGTTGAGGTTTATTCCATTGAGAATTTGGTTGAATACGCCACTGAAGCTGCGATTAAGGCTGCGGGTAAGCTTCGTACTGAGGGGCGTGAATATGTCATGCGTGAAGATGATGTCTGTAACTTTTTGATTGGGCGGTAAACGAGGTCGAGTGGTGGTTTGCCCCCGGCGTGAGGTTCGGGGGCATGTGGGGGTTGCGTGAGTTGCTTTTATGCGGGGGAGCCGACACCTTCCCCTAACTTTGCCTCCCTACCCCGCCTCTAAATCCGCAACCCCACTCCCTCCCAACCCGCCGCATTTTCGCGTCCTTCGCCCCTTCGTTTCTTCGCGTGAACTAAACCTCGACTCTCTCCTTACACCTAAAAGCATCCATCCCGTCCCCCGCAGCTGCGTCGTCCACCAGCTGCCAAAGCCCCCAAAACAAGCGAGCGGGTCCGCGCTCAGCGAGGTGTGCGGTTTGTGTCACCAAGGCAATCAGAGACATCAAAAAGCTCCCTAAGGCTGTTGCAGAGGCACCCATGTGTTGGCACGGGGGTTGCACATGGTGAGATGTGTCATGCGGCTTGTTGCTTCTTGGCCAAAGGCCCGCGGGAGAGGGCCTTAGCGACCCCTGGTCTTCGGGCCTGGGGTCGTTGCATTTAAGTTTGAGTCTGGCCCGGGAAATGGGCCCCGTACAGGGGTTCAAGTTGGCGCAAGTCGGGCCAGGGAGTTTAGGCTGGTAAACATGAACTCATGGGTACTGGTAGCATTGGGCGGAGCAGGGGGAGCCGTGGCTCGATTTGCTGTGGCACGTCGGGTCGGCTCCGTAATGGCTTACGGAATGCCCATGGGGACCCTAGTCGTGAATGTGGTCGGCTGCCTGTTGATCGGATACCTACTAGGGTTCGGTGAGACGCGGTCCTGGATGGGGGAGCGCACGCGCTGGTTCTTGGTCACTGGCTTCTTAGGATCATTTACCACATTTTCAGCCTTTGGCTACGAGACGATGTCGTTGGTCGATCGTGGGCACACCGTGATGGCCGCGGGGTATGTGGCGGCTAGTTTGGCCGCATCCGGTGTGGCGCTTTTGATCGGTGTTTGGTCCGCTAAGCAGTTTGCGTGATGGAGCAAGTCGCTGTGATTTACAACCCGGTCGCTGGCCGGGGTCGTGCGCTGGAATTGGCCCAGCGCGTAAAGCGTGGTTTGCAGGAGGCGGGTGCTGCTGTCGAAGTTTTGGCCACGCAAGCTGCGGGGGACGGAACACTTCGCGCCGCAGCCTTGTCCCCAGAAGTGCAGAGGATCTTCGTGGTGGGTGGGGACGGCACCTTGCGCGAGGTGGCGGGTGGTGTTCTGGAAAGCGGGGGCAGCGCGGCTTTGGCTCACATTCCTTTGGGCAATGCCAACGTGGTGGCGCGCGAATTGGGTGTGCCGCTGAATCCGGACGCGGCCGTGGATGCGCTTTTAGTGGGGCACGCAGAGGCCTTTGATGCTTTGCAGGTGAATGGGCAACTGGTGCTCGCCATGGTTGGCGTGGGGTACGATGCTCAGCTGGCGGCGGGTATGGATCGTGCTCGTTCGGGCGTGGGCAAGGGTTGGTATCGATTCCACGGGGATTCCTTATACGGTGCGGTGGGTACGCTCTGCCTTCTCAAACCGGAGCGCCGACGCTTTGAGTTGATCGTCAATGAGCAACCCGTAGCCGGGCGGTTTACCGGTTGCATCGTGAGCAACATGCGCACCTATGCCAAGGGCTGGGCACCTAACCCAAACGCGGACCCCCAGGACGGTTTGTTGAATTACCAGGCCCTCAAACCCGGTTGGCTACCGAGCACTGCGTTGTCCTTAATGGCCGCCGCCCGACACAAGCAACTACCGGCATCGCTAGCCGTCAGTGGTTCCGCCGCAAGCATGCGCATTCGCGCCAGCCAACCTTTCCACTGGCAAGCGGACGGCGACGCCATGGGGCTCACATCCGAGCTGCACATCGAAGTGCGTGCGAAGTGCTTGCGCCTGATCGTCCCCTAATGATGTGAACGAAGAAAGCGGGGTGCGTGGCCAGCAGCGGTGCGAGCGATCGCTGGAATACACAGTTTCCAACGATCGCTGTCGATTTCGCTACTGCTTGGCCGTGCGGCAGAAGCAGGAACCGGGGATCTCCACGTCGGCTAGGGAGAAGGCGGTTTCGAATCGCTGGCGTGCGTCGAGTGCGGCTTCCGGTTGTCCTAGAGCATCGAGGCATTCGGCGAGGCCGTTGAGGGCCCAGCCATTCTCGGGGAAGCGGGCCAGGTTTGCTTGGTAGACTTCAAGGGCCTCGGCGTGGTGTCCTTGCTCGAGCAGCAAGGCGCCGAGCGCGTGGCTGGCGGGTTCCATCCAGCCCCAGGGCTCGTCGTAGTTGAGTTTCTTGTCGAGCGCTGTGGCCTCTCGCAGGGAAACGAAGGCCGCATCGAATTCGCCTTGGCGGTAGAGGATCTCGCCTTGGAGGAAAGCCTCCGCCACGGTCAGGATTTCAATAACCGGGTTTTGGAACAGGGTTCGCGTTTCGGGCACGGCCGCTTTGGCGGCGAGGAAATCCTGTTGGCTCTTCAGGGCTTCTTCCACCCGGCCGAGGGATGCGAAGGCCAGGGCGCGGGAATATTGCCAAACGGCGGTGGGGCCCAGTTGGGTGGCCGGCGGTTGGGGTTCCTGCAGGATTTCTTCCCACATTCCAAAGCGAACCATGACGTGCAGATGGGTCGCCAGGAAGATCTCTACGAAGTCGGGGTGGGCGGCCAGCAAGTCAGCGGGTACTTCCCCAGGGATCGTGCGAGCGGCTTGTAAGGCGACCTCCCGCTGTCCACTCCACATGCCGGCATAAGCGATGAAGTGATAGTTGTGAAGGCGGTAGCCGGTGTAGAAGTTCATGCGGCCCGCATGCTCCACATAGGCGGTGTCGGCAGCGACCGCCTGCTGATTGATGCGTACCGCGTCTTTGTACCTTCCGGTCCAAATGTAAATGTGCGTGGGCATGTGCACGAGATGTCCGAGGCCCGGGGCCAGGCCCACAAGGCGATCGGCTGCTTCCGTGGCCGCGGCGACCTCGGGTCCAGCTTCCATTGTGTGGATGTATAGGTGGCAGAGTGCGGGATGGTCGGGCCAGCGTTCGAGTCCGGCTTCTAGTACTTGGCGGATTTCAAAGACCTCCGGTGCCGCGACGCCCTCGGGACTCCACAGTTTCCAGGGGCGCAAATTCATCAGCGATTCGCCGGTCAGTGCGACCACATCCGGATCATCGGAGTATTCCTTGTAGATGCGTCGCATCGCGTTGGCGTAGGCCTTTTCGAGCGGCGCGCGGTCCTCCTCCACATTGGGAGAGGGTTGGCGCGTGAACAGGGCTTGGATCAGAGCTTGCTCCAAGGGACGGATTGGACTGGAAAGCCGTTCGGCTTGCACCAACGCTTCATACGCACCCGCGCAAGCTTCTTCAGACAAAGCGAAGTTGTTGTAGTTGGGACCGAGTGCATACGCCTTGCCCCAATAAGCCATGGCGCATTCAGGATCTAGCTCGGCAGCTTTTTCGAAGCACACCACCGCCGCCTCGTGGTTGAATCCGAAACTCAGGGCGAGTCCCCGATCAAACCAAAGCTGAGCTTCTGGAACGCTCGTGTGGACCGTTCGATGAATTTCCCCAATGCGATAAATGATAGGGGTCGGTTCCGCTTGCTGGAGTGCGGAGCAGCCCAACAAATACAATGGGAGTAGCAGTAGTGCTTTATGCATGGGGATTTGATTCCAGGTAGGCAGGAAGGGCAGGAGCAGGAGTGTACACAATGGATTGGTTACAAGAGCCAAACCCTCAATGCGCAGGACCGCGGTGCGGGTTTTGACCAGGTTGATAACTCAAAGGAAGCGCTGCTCTGGATTGTTGGAAAGCCTCCGCGGTTATGGAGTCATCACGATCGGTGACATGTAAATGTGGAATTCGGTCTTTGGGCAGATCCAAGCGGAATAGGGCGTTTGCATCTCTTTCGAGCTGAGGAGGTCCAAGCGTTCGAAGAGGTCTAAGTGGAGCCTTCGAGGTTTGGCTCGGTGCAATTGCAGGATGTCTTGGGACACCGAATAACCACCCAGCGTGCCATTCAGTCGGTGGTGAAAACCTTCGACCGGTTGGGTGAGGCACAACATCATGTCGTCGCGGGAATTAGAGCCGGGTGCGATGGGGATCGCTTCGCCGGTGTCGTGCAGGTCGATAGTGGCAGGGATCCAATTGGATTGAACCTCATAACGGAAAGAGTCGTAGCGCCCCGTGGTCGTATTCCAAGAGTGCGTGCTCGCGTAGCGCGCCGAGAGCCATGGGGGACACCACAAGGCACGGCAAGGCGTCACGGTCCAAGATCCCAGCGTGGTGCTCAGAAACCAAACCACGCGCTCGCCCGTCTTTTTGTCAACTACGTAAATGCGGTAGTTGGTTTGGTGGAACTTGAATTTGAATAGGGGCGCCTTGACGAAATGAAAGCCAGCATCTTCAAAAGGCACCGCGCACATCGAGCGCAGTTCTGGAGCTGGGGGCGGGTCCAAACACACTCGCGGCTGCACGCATCGGGTGCCCGATGGGGGTTAAGCAAGTCACCGCCCTGCCTGCCGGGGCACGTTCGTGTGTCCCTGATGGGGAGCCTGGGCCCCGCTGGCCCGTATTCTGAGGCGGATTTCAGTCCTTGGGTTATGCTAAGGCCTCTCTCCTTTAATCCTGACTCTCTCCTGACTCCGAAATCCCCATGATGTTTCGACACCGCTTGCAATCCCTGGCCCTTGGCCTGGGCCTGAGCTCCCTACTTCTGGCCTCCGCATGGGCCCAAGTTCAATCCGAGCCGCAGAGCTCGATACCCTTCGGATCCGACACCGGTTGGGTTCAAAACGACGGTTCGGCGCCCGCCGTGATCGCCTCCTTTACAGTGGAAGTTCCCGGAGCGTCTTGGATACGCATGTTCTTCGATGAGACCACCTTGTCCGGAGATGTGCTGCAAGGAACCGGGTCGTTCATTCGAATGACCTCACACGCGGACGGTGGCGTTCAGGAGTTGAATGCATTGAACGTATTGCAGTGGTCAGAGTCGAGTGCGTACTTCAACGGCGATGCCGTGGAAGTCGACATCGTCGCCTACCCCGGTACGGGCTTGAATCGTTTAAGCATGGACCACATTGACATGGCTTGGGGCACTTTTAATAGTCAGTGCGGCGCCACCGATGATCGATTGCCTTCGACGGATCCGCGCGCCGGGCGCATCCTTCCGGTCGGTTGCACAGGTTGGTTGATCAACGATTGCTCCGAGTGCTACCTGACTGCGGGCCACTGTTCTAGCAACATGTCGGTTGTGGAATTCAATGTGCCTGCATCTTCCTCGGGCGGCGGACTGAACCACCCTTCCCCGGACGATCAATACGCAGTGGATGCGGCTTCGATCCAAAGCAACGGCGGCCAAGGCGTAGGCGATGACTGGGCTTACTACGGCACATTCCCCAACCCGAACACAGGTCTGAACGCGGGCCAAGCTCAAGGCAGCACCTACATTCTGGGCACAGCTCCGAGCGTGTCTGGCAATGACATCCGCATTACAGGGTTCGGCGTCGACAGCACTCCCAGTTCTCGCAACCAGACCCAGCAAACGCTAGTGGGCCCGTTCAGCGTGAACAACGGAACGCACCTTGGTTATGCGACCGATACGGAAGGCGGCAATTCGGGCTCACCCGTGATCTGGGAGCAGACCGGCGCAGCCATCGGCATCCACACCCATGGCGGCTGTAGCTCAAGTGGTGGCTACAACTCGGGTACCAACGCCAACCATCCCGACCTTCAGGCTGCCTTGGCTAACCCTCTGGGTGTTTGCTTGGGCTTGACCTTTGGTAGCTTGAACCCTATTCCGAGCATTGTGCCTCCGGGCGTGCCCGTGGATGTGATGGTGCAGACCTCTGGAACGGTGTGGCCTGGCAGTGTTGTAGCGCGCTACTCCATTGGTGGAGCGGCCTTCCAATCGGTGACGCTTTCTCCCGCGGGCAGCGGTGTTTATTCCGGGCAGTTGCCTGCGCCTGTTTGTGGGTTCAATCTAGAGTTGTACTTCAGCATGGACTCGGTGGAGTGCGGCTTGCTTTATTCCCCGGCTGGAGCTCCCTCGGTCCACCACATTGTTGAAGTGGGCGAGGAGACTCTGGCATTGGCGGACGACTTTGAAACCAATTTAGGTTGGACTACCCAAACGGTAGGGGCCTCCTCGGGTATGTGGCAGCGGGGAGTTCCCGTGAACGATGCCGGTTGGGCCTACGACCCCACGTCCGATGGCGATGGCAGTGGAAGCTGTTATCTAACCCAGAACGCTTCAGGCAACACGGACGTGGATGGGGGATCGGTGATCTTGACCTCGCCCCAGTTCGAATTGAGTTCCGATAGCTCCATTCGATTCGACTACTTCCTCAATCTGACCGAGACGGATTCCACTGACCACCTGCTGGTGGAGATGAGTTCAAATGGCCTGGCAGGTCCGTGGAACTTGGTGGCGGATATCACCACTTCAGGAGGGCTTTCTTGGACAACTATGGACATCCTGTCCTCCCAATGGTCGAGCGCAGGCATGAGTCCTTCGAATGACGCACGCCTACGCTTCACCGCAAACGATGCCGATCCGCAAAGCATCGTGGAGGCTGGAATCGACGGCGTGAAAGTTCGCTCGACGGTTTGCTCCTTCGGAAGCATCGGATCGAATTACTGCGGCCCTGGCGCGCCGAACAGTACGGGAAGTGCGGCTTCGATCAGAGCTATAGGCAGCAACCTGGTCAGCCTCAACGACGTGACCTTGCACGCTGATGGACTGCCCCTGAACCAGTTCAACTACTTCTTAACGGGAACGGCCTCGGCCTTCGCCCCGAACCCGGCAGGCTCCCAAGGCAACCTCTGCCTGGGCGGAACCGGCGGTCGCTACAACCAGCCCGGCAATATCCTGTTCAGCGGAGCCACCGGCAGCGTAGAGCTCGCTATCGACCTAACCGCCATGCCCACGAACCCCGTGCAAATGGTAGCTGCCGGTCAATCTTGGTTCTTCCAGAACTGGCACCGGGACCAAAACCCCAGCAGCACCTCCAACTTCACGGACGGCCTGGAGATTTCCTTCCAGTAAGGGATAGATCGGATACGGGATACGGAGTCGCACATGCCACCATGGTTTTGCGACGTAAATATTCCGGGTATATATGAGCAGGGCGCCAGATGGCGCCCTGCTCTTTTTTACCCGGAACTTTCCCGTCGCGAAACCATGGTGGCATGTGCGACTCGGTATGACGGACTCAGTATTCCGCGGTATGCCGCGACTCTATATGCCGTGCTATATGCCGTGTCAAAGAGCCAGCAGTGAATCACTGCTGGCTCTTTGATTGGCTCCTTTACCTAAAGCAAAGCCCTGCACTGGGGGTTGTTCCTGCGCGCAGCTGATCCACTACTGGAATTGAATCTCGATCGCGTTGGTGAAGTCACTGTCGCTGTTGTCAGCGACCGGTTGACCGGGCATGCGGTACCACGATTGGAAGCGCCAGGTTTCTCCAGCCACAACCATGCGATTCGGGTTCAAGGGTAAGGCTGTCAGGTCTATCCACAGTTCGTAAAACCCATTGGGGCCCGAATTCAGAATCTGACCAAATCCATTGAGTCCATGGAGCCGGCCGATCGCCCCTCCAATGCAAAGGTCGCCTTGGGACCCGGCAGGGTTCGGAATATATTCCCGCGCTTCGCCCACAATGAAGTAGCCGAGGGAGTTTGCCGTTATATCCTGGACACTTAGAAGCACCATGTTATCCGCCGCAACGACCGAACCTCTGGCGTGTATGGATCCGGTGTTGAGGATTCCGGGAACACCATCGCAATAAGTCACACCGATCTCAGGAGGCAGGTCCCCGAGGTTGTGGCTGGTTGCTGTAGATGTCGGATCACTAGCTTTCGCGGAAGAGTTTGATTGGGCATTGACCAGGGGTAGGCAAAGGGCCAGGGCCAAGACACTGAGAGTCACTTTCATGGAAATAATTGGGTTTGTTTTCGAGGGAGGTCAGTAGTGATGTGGGAGCTCCCCACTCACTTCATGACCTAAGGCGCAGACCATCGATCTCCTCCCTCAGGGTTCTTAAAAATATTCCAAATTCCTGTTTCTCGTCTAGGGATATAGGGATACGGAGTCGCACACCCCATCACTCACTTGCCGCTAGAAACTGCCGGTACCGATCTACGCAGGTGGCGCGTTCTTGGTCCCAGGCGGGGTGCGAGTGTGGGGCTGGCTACATTTGCTACTCTTGCGGCTTAGCTCTCATCGTTTTGAAATCATTGGAATTCAATACCGGTCGGAGTACACGGGCTTGGAGAAGAACCGACCACGGACAAGGGGCCCAGCGGGTCGCCGCTTGCGGTTGAAGTACCTTGAGAAATCGTTCTGGATGCGCCGCTTGGCCTCCGACATCTCCCCACTTGGGCTCCTGACCTGCACAGGTGAAATTGGGTGGTCATCAGGCAGAAGACGTGCCCTTCGATGCGCCCCGCGTGAACTTGCCGGGCGAGCGAGGATAGGAAGTCGCGGGCACCGGTGCGAGTCTCGAAGAGCGATCGCTTTGCGATCCCCCGAGCTGTCACATGGTGCCAAGTACCTGGAAAAATTAGTAGGGGTTTGCGTGCCATACCCACAAGACAGGAATTGGTCTACATGGTTGCAGGCTGCTGGTATTTTCCCGTAACGAAACCGTGGTGGGGTGTGCGATTCGGTATGCCGGGGACTCTGTATGCCGGGGACTCTGTATGCCGCGGGACTCTGCATGCCGCGGTATGCTGCGCGAAACGTACTTGGCTGCGAATGAAAAGGGAGGGGGGAAGGTCACCACTCCCTTGCACGCCTGTAGAACTCATTGGCAAACCTAGGTCTTGAACTAGGTACTAAACTTGGAGTTCTGGTTAATCCCAGAATGTTTTTCGGCTAGCTGCGGATTTGTCGAGCATGGGGTAACGCAACCTGCAGGCTCTCCCCATTTATTGAGCCAATACTCAACGCTCATTGGAATCACTTTTAACAGAAATCGAAAGCGCTGCGTATTTACTACGGAACCCGATCTCCCAGTACCGGTTTGGTCCATGAACCCATTGACGGCCTGAAATCCTATCGGAAAGGAAAAACCCATGAGTATCCAATCTCACTACCTAGTTGGCCTTGCCACTTTGGTTTTGCTTGGCAGTGAATCCGTTGCATTTACGCAACTCACCGATGTGACACAGACACCGAACGCCGCAAATGCGGGCATTCAGAAATCATTCATGGAGGAAGTAAGTGCCGGTCGTGGCGATGTTCTTTCGCCGGGCACTTCTCAGTACTTGATTCAACGGGATCCCTTCCGTTCTATTGTTCGCGGTCGCCAATTGTTCCAGCGCAAGTTCCGAGTTGCGCACGGGCTGGGTCCGCGAACGGGGGATGGTTTGGGAGACATTGCAAATGATGGTTCTATTGGAGCTGGGCTCAGTGATAGCTGTGCGAGTTGCCACTCCCGCCCGCTTGGATCCGCGGGGTTTGGGGGGAACGTATTCACGCGGCCAGACAGCCGTGACACTCCCCACCTATTTGGCCTAGGCCTTCAGGAAATGCTGGCGGATGAGATTTCCACTGAATTGAGGCATCTTCGTACCAGGGCTTCCCATGTGGCGGCTCTGGGCGGACAGCCTTTTGTGGTTCCCCTGAGGAGTAAAGGAGTCGACTATGGGTCTATCACGGCAATGCCGGATGGCACCTTCGATACATCGCAGGTGGATGGCGTCGATCCCGATCTTCGGGTACGTCCTTTCTTTGCAGAAGGTTCGACGATTTCTATCCGGGAGTTTGTGGTTGGAGCGCTCAACGCTGAAATGGGCGTCGAGGCACCGGATACGGACATGCTAAGTGCGTACAATGGGCAAGATGTGCGCACGCCTTCTGGATTCCTTTTAAGCGGGTCCAGGGACAACATCGAGCCGCCCCCGGTTGCGAGCGCCACTGAGGACTCTGATTTCGATGGTGTCGTAAATGAAATGCCGATGGCTGGCGTGGATCACCTGGAATTCTATCTGCTCAACTATTTCAAACCCGGTCGAGGTCGGATTACGAATAATGTGCGACGCGGGGAGGGTACTTTTGAAGAAATCGGGTGCGCGGTCTGCCACATTCCGGACATGCTCATCAAGAGTGATCGCCGCGTAGCTGATGTTGAAACTGAATTCAACGCCAACGATAGCAATGGTGTATTCAATTCCTTGTTTGCAACAGCTGTCCCGCTGTACACGGAATTTGACGATGGTTCGGGTTTACCTCTACTGCGCAAGCCGAATAGAAGCAGTTTTTTGGTGGAGGCCATCTACACAGATTTCAAGCGGCACGACTTGGGGCCAAACTTCTGGGAGCGCAACTTCGATGGAACATTGCAGAAAGAGTTCATGACGGAAGCGTTGTGGGGGGTTGCCAACTCTCCGCCATACGGCCATGACGGTCGTAGTGGAACACTAGATGAGGTCATCCGTCGCCACGGTGGCGATGCCAGTGCCCAGGCAATGAGCTACGCCAACTTGAATGGTGGAGAGCGTAGGAATCTCCTCGATTTCCTTTCCACGCTTGTCTTGTTTGCTCCGCCCGACACGGCTTCCAACCTGAATCCTGCCGATCGCAACCATCCGGACTTTCCCATCGAAAGTCATGGGAGCATCGATTTGAGTCCTCTATTCCTTGACCCAATGGACAAGGAGTGAGTCAACGGAATGGCCGAGACTTCTGCATGTGTTGAGAGTGAGCGCCAGCATCGTATGCTGGCGCTCACTTTGCTGGTGTGTCTGGCATGCTGATTGACTCGAAGATGAAAGTTCTTCCGGGACCTGGCTACAGGGACCGAAGGGAAGCGCAAGGGCTACGGTGTCGCACACCCCACCAATCAATTGCTGTGAGAAAGTACTGGTACCGATCAATGCAGGTGGAGCGTTCTTGGTTCCAGGCTGGGTTCTAGTGCGGGGCTGGCTACATTTTCTACTCGTGCGGCTTAGCGCTCATTGGTTTGAAGGACTTGCAACTCGATACCCGTCGGAGTGCACGGGCTTGGAGAAGAACCGAGCACGGACAAGGGGCCCAGGGAGTCGCCGCGTGCGGTTGAAGTACCTTGAGAAATCGCTCTGGATGCGCCGCTTGGCCTTCGATCTCTCCCCACAGGGGCTCCTGACCAGCAAGTGCAAGGGGATGATCATCAGGCAGAAGTCGTGCACTTCGATGC
>JBLFXY010000058.1:0-15346 GCA_047611645.1 Glaciecola sp. | reverse complement strand
GGCTGCTGTAAAATGGAACAGGGCCCCGACGCCAAATTGTGCGGCTGTGGCGAAATTGACGGCTCCGAGGCATGTAAAGCCAATTGCGCCGCGCAAGAAGCCTGCTGCGCAGCTCCTGGTTCCGACGCCTGCAAGGCCAAGTGCAGCAAGTAACAGCCGCAATAGACCGGCTTAGCCGGGTCCCATCGCACCTCAAAGCGCCCCGCCCACCCGCGGGGCGTTGTGCGTTCTGACCTTTGCATTTGGCGAGGGTCTACGCCTCGGGTCCCAAAGGATTGTCGCCCGAGATGCTGTGGTGCGCGATGGTCTGGGAGGGAAACCTAACCTGTGATTCCTGACTCAGTTGAGCCCCAGGGCCCAATGCCCACTCCCGGTCCAAACGGGGATAACGCTCCTGCAGGGCCCCACCATGAATCCGCCGCGCACGCACTTCTGGATCCGCCGAAACATGCAGCACGCGGTCCGCCAAGCGCAATACCCACGGTTGCTGCAAAAAAGCTCCGTGAACGATATTCCATCCGGGCCCGGCGGCGTTCAGCAGATTCTGCAAGGGTGCGCGCGGAACGGTCGCCAAGACCAGGTCGCCATTCTCCAATTCGGAGTGTTTCAAGGATTGCAGAGAATCCGCACACAGAGCGGCCATGTCAAAGCACTGGGCTGATTTACCGCGTGCCTCCAAAGTCCGAGCCAAGTCTCTGGCGAGCAAGGATTTCCCCGCGCCCATAGGCCCAAGAATGAGTAGCACACCCGAATCCCCGCCCAAGCACAGCTCTTCTAAGACCCCCTCTAGCCAGCTCGCACGTTGCAAAAGCCGCGGTACAAGCCCATCCATACCGGGCAGCAGAGCCTCCGCCCCACGCCCTTCACCACGGTCCGCATAACCCCGGGTCAAATGCACATGGGGCACCCCATTGGCCCAAGCCGCATGTCGATCCCCGGCGCGGTCTCCGACCATCACGGCGCTGCGCGTTTGAAACAGGATCAGAAGCTCCTGGATCATGTCGGCCTTATTGCGCACACCCGGAGTCTCCAGGCAACGCGCTTCCTGGACCCATTGCCCCAAACCACCGGCTTCCAACATGGTGTCCAAGTAAGACTGCGAGCAGTTGCTCGCGACCCCCATCGCCACCCCGCGGTCCTGCAAATCCTGAAGTGTCTTGCTCACCCCCGGTAGAAGGCCCACGCGCCCCTCTTTAAGCAGGCTTTGCTCTTCTTCCACACACGCTTTGAGCACGCGCTTGCGCTGGTCCTGCGCCAAATCCTCAAAGACCCGGTCGAAGCCCTGCTCAAGAGGCATACCGACCATGGACATCCACTGTTCGCTAGTGGGCAGCTGGCGTTGTAAACCGAGGGCCTCGAATGCCCGAAGAGCCCCCGCCCTGGCCGCATCGGGCCAAAAACGGTCGGTCGCTACCAGGGTGCCGTCCAGATCGAACAGCACCGCATCGAAGGGGAAATTTGGGCTTTGCACAGGGTCAAGATAGTGGTTGGCGTCCAAAATCCCCACCCCGGGTCTTCGAACTCGCCCAATTCCGGCCCCACGCCCAAGCTCCCCTCGGCTCGGAGGGGCTTGGGCGATATGCTCTTGGGAACCAGGTCCCCCCCCGCGCCCATGCAATTCCTACTCAACATCTCCCTCCTCGCTTTGCCCCTGGTCGCCCTAGGTCAAGAGTCAGCCCCCCCGTCCCAAGCCTTGCTGCGCGAGTTGTGCCAGCAACCACGGGTCGCCGGCACCCCGACTTCCGAGCGAGCCACGGACATGGTCGCCCGCGTACTGGGGGAATGTGGATTTGTCGTCGCCCTGGATAAGCGCGAAGTCCTGCTTTCACTGCCGCGCAGATTGTCAGTCCAGGCCTATCCCGATGCGAATGGGCAAGAGCCCTTTGTTTCACGCCTCTGGAACTACGACCCCGACGCGATTCCTGCCGGCGACATTCCGCCCTTCAACGCCTGGAGCGCGAGTGGCCTGGTGCGAGCCATGGTTTTGGATGTGGGCTACGGAACACGCTCCGATTTTGAGCGGCTGAAAGAAGCGCGCATCAAGATCAAGGGCACCATCGCCATCGCGCGCTATGGCAAGGGCTATCGTGGCAATAAGCTGTCCCTGGCCGAGGAATTCGGCTGCGCTGGCATGCTTTTGTTCAGTGACCCGAAGGACGATGGTGCCAAAAAAGGACTGACTTGGCCCAAGGGTCCTTGGAAATCACCGAACGATGCCCAGCGTGGTTCGGTGGGTCCCATGGGGCGTACTCCCGGCGATCCGTCCACGCCCGGTTTCGCCTCCCCCTTGCCCGGTCGCAACGTGGGCGAAGGCCAATCGCGTCTCACCGATTTTGCGCTGGCCCAAGCCTTGCCTAAAATCCCTTGCATGCCCATCGGCGCGGCCGATGCGGCCCAAATATTAAGTGGCTTGGGACGCCGCCGCCTGCCGGATGCTGCGGGCAAGATCAAGTCCGTCGCCATCGGGCCCGGCCCCACCACCGTACGCCTCGAGGTCGACGCGCCCCGCGAGGTTCGCACGATTACCAACGTGATTGGAAGTCTGCAAGGCACGCGGCCCAACGTGGTCATGGCCGGCAACCACCGGGACTCCTGGGTGCGCGGCGCGCACGATGCGGGTAGCGGAACCGTGACCTTGCTGAGAGCCGCCCAGCATCTGGCCGCCCAGATCGAAGCGGGCTGGAAACCCCAGGCCACCATCTATTTGGCGTTTTGGGATGCGGAGGAACAAGGCCTGATCGGGAGCACCGAATGGGTGGAGTTGCACCAGGGTGTTTTGAGCCAGGCCCTCAGCCTCTATATCAATGCGGATGCCGCGGTCAGTGGTCCGAACTTCAATGCGTCCGGGTCACCGGGGCTGGAGCCGTTCCTGGCCAAGGCCCTCTTCGAGATGGAACATCCAGAAGGCAGCGAGGGCCCATTCCCCAGTTGGTTGTCCAAGGCCGGCCAGTTGAAAAATTTCAGTTTGCCCGGATCCGGTTCCGACTTCGCGCCCTTCCTGCACCACCTAGGTTTGCCTGTTCTGGACATCTCGTTCTCGGGGAATCGGGGGGGCCAGTACCACACGGCGTTCGACGATGTGCCCATGGTCGAACGCTTCCTCGATCCTGGCTACAAAAACCATGAGTTGGCCGGACGTACGATGGCGGCACTGCTAACGACCGCATCGGAAATGGGTCGCGGGGTTTTCAGCGATAGCCGAGCCGCCCGCGATTGGGCGCGCCGAGCTCGGGAAGCGCGGGACTGGATGGGCATCCGCCACAGCGGCGGCATCGCTGCTTCCTTCGACCGCCTGGCCAATTCCATCGACGATGCGAACGCCAAGGGCGTGCAAGGCGCCTTGCGACCGCCCATGTTGTACCGCGGCTTGCTCCGCACCGAAGGATTGCCGCTCCGCCCGTGGTTCCGCAACGCCCTGTGGACCCCCGACCAAGAGTCCGGTTACGGCAGCCAATCGTTTCCCGTCATGCACCTATGCATCGATGCCGGGTCTTCCGGAGCCCTTGATTTCGAAGTGGAACGCCTCATCAAAGAGATCGAAGCCCTAGCCGGTGCCTGGAAATTAGTGCCCCGGCGCAAGGAATCCAAGGACAGTCGTTGAACGCCCTCTGGCCTTACTTCAAACGCTTCCTGCGCTACCGAACCCGCCTCTTCGCGGGTTTGTTGTGTATTCCCCTAGCTCAGTTAGCCGATGTGCGCATCACGCTTTACATCGGCGATGCGATCACTCGTGCGAGTGCCTCCGAAGACACCGACTGGATGCGCAGTGTCCTGATCTGGTTGACCGTGTTCGCCTTGGGTCGTGTGGTGTTCCGCTTCCTGCAGCGTTGGTTGATCGTGGTGGTTTCACGCCAGGTAGAGGTGGACCTAAAGCAGGACACCTTCGATCGACTCACGCGCCTGTCCTTCGACTTCCACAACCGCAGCCGATCGGGGGATGTGGTCAGCCGCCTTACCTCGGACGTGGAAAACGTACGCATGTTCCTGGGTCCCGGGCTCATGTACACCGTCGGTGCGATCGTCGTAGTACCCGTGTCCCTGGCCTACCTGTACACCCTTCAACCCGCGGTGACCCTGACCATGATCTTCCCCATGGTGTTCATGGGATGGATCATGAAGAAGCTCACCCCGCGTATTCACCGGCACTCGGTGGCGGTTCAGGAGAGCCTTGGAAATATCAGTCACCGGGCACAAGAGAACTTCGGCGGTATTCGGGTCGTGCAGGCCACCGGCATCGAAGACGGGCAAGCGGATCGCTTCGCAGATTCCAGCACAACCAACCGGGACAACCAAATCGCCATGGGCTCCGCCCGGGGTTTGACCCACGCGTCGATCCACGGTGCCTTCGATGTGACCTTCATCGTGATTCTTGTTGTGGGTGGCTTGGCGGCCATCGATCGCACCCTGCCTGTGGGCGACCTCTTCAAGTTCATCGACCTTACCATCAAAGTCTTCTGGCCCCTGATCGCCATGGGTTGGATCGCAGGCATGTACGCGCGGGCCATGGCCAGCGCCACGCGTATCACGGAACTATTGGACGAGGAGCCATCCATCCAGGACGCCGCGGATGCCGTGACACTCGATCCCTTTAAGGGTGAATTGGAATTGCGCAATGTGACATTCCAGTACGAAGGGGCTGAAGCGCCGGCGCTCCAAGACATCTCCCTGCGCGTTCCCGCTGGCTCCACCCTGGGCGTGGTGGGCCCCACCGGCGCGGGCAAGACCACCCTGCTCTCTCTTATGGGGCGGCTTTTCGATTGCGAAGGAGAATTGCTGATCGACGGGATCCCGATTCGCCAGGTCACCCTGCAAAGCTTGCGCAGCGGATTGGGCTACGTGCCCCAGGATTCATTCCTTTTCTCTGCTCCTTACGACGAAAACATTCGCTTTGGTGCGGATGAGGAAATGACTGAGGCCCAGGTGGAAGAATACGTGCGGCGCGCCGCCATGCGCGACGAGGTATTAAACTTCCCCGATCAGTATCACCAGTTGGTGGGCGAACGCGGGGTCACGCTATCGGGCGGGCAACGACAACGCACGTGCATCGCGCGCGCCTTGGCCAAGGAACCACGCGTGCTGATTCTGGATGATTGCCTCTCTGCGGTAGACTCAGAAACCGAACAGCAATTGCTCGAAAGCCTGCGTGAAGCTGGTCAAAGCCGCACGGTTCTGATTGCTGCCCACCGCCTGTCGAGCGTGTCCAGCGCCCAGCAGATTCTGGTGCTGGACGAACGCGGACACATGGAAGCCCTCGGTACCCACCAGGAATTGCTCAAACAATCGGGCTGGTACAAAGAGACCTGGGCCCACCAACAGCGCCGTGAGCAGCAAACGGGGGTCAGCGAATGAGCCAATACAAAGAAGATGCAGGCGCGGTCGCCACCAAGGCTTGGGACCACCGTTTGTTCCAACGCTTGGTGACCTACGCGCGCCCCCACTGGCGCCTGTTCGTGGCCTGCTTCGGCGTGCTGTCGTCCTTGTTCGTGCTCGAACTTCTGGGTCCCTGGATCTGGCGTCAGAGCATTGATGGCCCGGTAGCCGACGCCTGGAATGCCCCTGAGGGAGCCGATCGGTCGGTCTATGTGAATTCGCTTATGGGCTGGGTGGCCTTGTACGGTGCGGTCATTCTCGGATCGACCATCCTGCGCTACTTCCAGGTCTCGACCTTGAACCGCACAGGTCAGACGGTCATCCACGACCTGCGCACCAAGCTATTCAAGCACATCCAACGTCTGGACTTGTCCTTCTTCGATAAGCAGCCCACCGGATCGCTAGTGACGCGCGTCACCTCGGACGTTGAAAATCTGGCGGAGCTATTTTCGTCGGGCATTGTGGCACTCGGATTTGACAGTCTGCGCATCGTGGTTCTGGTGATCATACTCTTCATGATTCACTCCCAGTTGGCCCTGGTAGTGTTGCTATTACTCCCCATCTTGATCGGGATCTCGATCATTTTCCGGGGCGGCGCGCGCAAGGCCCACCGCACGGTGCGCGCCCGTCTCGCGAGTCTCAATGGCTATCTCCAGGAAGTGCTGTCGGGGGTACGCGTCGTGCAGGTATTCCGCCGCGAGGAGCGCGTATCCAACCGATTTGGAGATCGACTGCACGCTTACTTCCTAGCCAACAAGCGCACGATCTTCCTCTTTGCCCTGTTCTTCCCCGCCATGTCCCTGGGCGTTTTTATCATCCAGGGAACCGCCCTAAGCGTGGGCGTGGACGCGATATCCGAGGGCAAACTCACAAACGGTCAGTTCATCCAATTCTGGCTTTTGCTAGAGATGCTCGTGCGCCCCATTCGGGAATTGGGCGAGCGTTACAACGTGCTGCAATCGGCCTTCGCTTCCGCGGAACGCATATTCCAGGTCCTGGACACCCAATCAGGGGTTCCGGAAAGCGCCGAGCCTAAGGCACTGACCTCGTCGGGCTCCAACCCTCCCCACATTCGGTTCGAGGACATTCGCTTCTCCTACGCGACCGGTAAGGAGGTCCTCCACGGGGTCAGCTTCGAGATTCCTCCCGGACACACCGTGGCGCTCGTGGGGGCGACGGGTTCGGGCAAGTCCACGCTGATCAATCTGCTGCTGCGCTTCTATGACCCCACCCAGGGTCGCATCACTTTGGATGGCATCGACATTCGGGACATCTCCCTGCGCGACCTGCGCGCACGCTTCGGCCTGGTATTGCAGGAGAACTTCCTCTTCTCCGGCACCATCGAGGAGAACCTAATCCTGGACCGGCCTGACATCGACGAGCAAGACCTTATGGACGCGCTGTCCTCGAGCTCTGCGGATCGCTTGGTGGACAGTTTACCGGGTGGCTTGCAGGCTCCCGTCGCGGAACGCGGGGTGACCTTCTCCACCGGGGAGCGCCAGCTGATAGCCATCGCGCGCACGCTGGCAGGCAAGCCGAGCGTCGTCATTTTAGACGAGGCCACCGCCAGCGTGGACTCCGAGACCGAGGCAGGAATCGAAAATGCGACGCGCTCGTTGCTGCAGGGTCGCAGCGCTTTGGTGGTCGCCCACAGGCTCTCCACGATCCGTCGCTCACACACGATTTTGGTGCTCGACAAAGGCCTCATAGTCGAGTCCGGCACCCACGAAGAATTGCTCGAACTCGGCGGCACCTACGCCAAACTGCACGAATTGCAGTTTGAGATGGAAGCGTAGCGTCGTGTACGTATACGGCGTCAGACGCCGTATACGACTCAGGCAACCGACTCTTGCCCCAGGGCGCGCAGGGCAGCCTCAGCCACGCGCTTTCCGGTGATCGACGAGTTGTCCGCGTCCTTTTGATACGAGCAATAGTCCGGAGATGTGCTGATCACTTTTTCACCAAGACCATAAAGCTCAATCTCCGCCGCGGAGGTGGGCGCGAAGAAGGCGACGACCGGTCGGCACCTGGCTACGGCCATATGCATGGCGAGAGAATCGCTCGATATCAGCAGTTGCAACCGGTCGACAAGGGCAGCAAATGCACCCAGGGTATTGTCATCTCCCCCATCGATCACATCCACATCTTCGCCAAGCGAGGAGGCGCGTAGCATGATCTCCTGGTTGCGAACGGCTTCGGCCACTCCGCCCAGGATCAGGAAGTGGCACTGGCCGGCCAAAGAGCGATGCAGCACCTGCATGCAATTCACAACTTCCGCCACGTCCATGGTTTTGGAGGTCCAACGCCCACCGGCGCCCGTATTCAAACCGATCACGGGGTGACCATCATTCAAACCGTGACTCTCGAAAAAAGCCTTGGCTCCTTCCACTTCTCCCAAGCTCAATCCCAGGTCAGGTTGTCCCATGTCCACACCAAACATGCGCGCAAATATGGCGGGGTGGCTTTCTTCGTTGACCACCTTCAAACGGTCGGCGGCGTCCTTGCCCTGGTGTGAGAGCAGCCCCATGTCAAACCACGGTGCCACATCCTGGGTGTAGTCACGCCGCCCCTGCTCGTCGATAAAAGCACCCGACAAACGCGCCCCTGCTTGGGCACTGGCCAGCCGGCAAAACGGCTTCTCATCGTCGAGGGAAAGAACCCAATCAAAACTCTGTTCTAAAAGCTCCGCCCCGACACGTTCTATCTCAGCCGAATCCTTTGGATCCACGCCGAGAACCGTGTCCACCAAAGCGTGGCGCTCCACCAGGCGGCGAGCTCCATGTGCCGTGAGCCAGGTAATTTGCAGATCTGGAAAACGAACCGCCAGCCCAGGAAGGATGGATGTGGTACGCAACACGTCACCGAGGGCGCCGGTCTTAATGATTAGGATGCGAGTCATGGAGCGGTTTGGTTCTGCTGGGAACGCCCGTTTGCGGCGGACATCTCACCCTCTAGATCGGCCAACGGGTCCGAAAAGAGATCCAAAATCCTAATCAATTCAGCCTCCCCATGCTTGCGGAAGCCCTTTATCCATTCGTTAATGCCGCCCGCACCGCGGCGGGCCGATCGCTCAATCGTCCAGGGCCGCCCCGAGCCATTGGGAGGATTGGAATTTTCGACGAATGTCGGAGGGGAGCTGCTCCGAGAAACTAGAGAGCTGATGGAGGCGCATGTGGGCCTCTGCACTTTCGGGAATGCGGCTGCTGACAAAACTCCACGAGGAATTCTCATCCGCATCGGCAAAGAGGTCGTTCAAGCGGAATTCGCAGTCCTGAACCAGACCGTCCCCCCCTCCTCCGTACTGCCAGTTTTTTGTGTAAGCGTGCAGGGCTTGGCCGTTGGATTGAAAAGTGGCCCCGCGTATCCAAGCCAGGGAACCATCCTTGACCTGAATGCCGATGCCGCATTGCAGCACCCGCCCACCGGACCAAAGCAACTCGCTGCCCTCGCCTACCGAAACACCCTTGTCTCCGCTGCGATTCAAAATGGTTTCGTGCACTTCCACTTGGCTCATCATCAGGTCGATGGCGTCGTTGCCGCTCTTATCAAAGTGGCAGCGCTCGATGCGACCTTGACAGCCATCCAGATCAAGGGCATCCGACAAAGCCCCCGAGAACGAGCAATCCGTGATCTGCAGGTTTTTCCCATACACCACATGCACCATGTCATCCACGACACGCCCATTCTCAAAGCGGCAATTCAGAAGGCGCAAGCCGTCCGCGTCATGGGCGGAGAACATGCCGCTGTACTCTTGAAGATCATCCATGTAGCCGCTGCCCCCACGCATGTGAACGTGCTGCAAGATCGACCCGTCCGCACGAGGCGTTCGGATGGCCAGCGTACCCCACGGCTTCTGACCGGCACGTGCCGGTCCAATTAGAATGGGCTCTTGGGCATTGCCCAACGCGGTTAAGCGCCCGTGCACGATGACGCTGGCTCCCTCGTCCATGGCTAGTTCCGTGCCGGCTTCGATGACTAGGTCGCCGTGAATCTCGGTCAAGCCGTCCAAGCGCTTGCTGCCCGACCAACGAACGGGTGCCGGATCTGCCGCTCGAAAGAGGGCCGCAAAGTCGTCCCCGATTTCCCCACGGAGAGCCTCGGTCTCAATGGGTACCGCACGATTTGTGCCCCCCAAGTCCACGCTGGCGAATTCTTTGAGGCCCAACATCTTGCGACCGGGCAAGACCATTCGCAGCTGGTACGTCAAGGGCCGCGGAGAACTCTTATGGCTGAAAGAGTGGCCGCGAGGGTGTGCTTCGACGAGAACTCCCGGCAACAAGGGTTGATCGAGAGTCACAGTCGCACCCTGAACCGTAGCGCGTGCCGGCGCTTCAAGCACTTCTCCCGCTCGGGTGACGCTCCAATAGAAGCGTGCCTCGGCGGGCACGGGCGGACCAAAAGTCAAGCGTACCCCCGCGACAGGTTTCCAACCGTCGATGGTCACTGGAAGCGTCCACTCCTCGGCCATTCCTTGTGTCACTGGCCCCCTTACAATTCGAGCCGGATCCTCGACATGCCGCGCGCGGAACAGATCAAAGTACTCTTGAACTTGAGCGCGATGGGTTTCGACCCCTTGGGCCGCTTTCTCTGGGCTGCTCGGCAGGATCGAAAAAGCGAGCGCGGGATCACTCTTGGCAGAGTGGACCACCTTGGCCCCATAGTCTGCCATGTCCGCGAGCAGGGACTCCGCCATCGAGCCCTGGAAGAACTCGTAGAGCGCTTTGTGTTTAGCCCAGCGGTAGCGATGGTCGTGGACCAAGACCCGGTCAAATTCCGCGAACAAGGGCCACTCGAAAGCGGGATCCTCCAATGTCGGCGCCCATCCCGCACCCCATGCATTGGGATCCCAAACCACCGGTTCGAAACGATTGCGCCAGGGGTCGTAGTAGAGTTTCCAGTTGTGGTAAGAATCCACATGCCCGGATTGCACCAGTGAACGGTAGGCCGCGAACCGCGCGCAGGCTTGCAAATCCAGAATGTTCTCCAGAGCTTTGGCCTTGCGGGGTCCCGGTGCCCAATCCAGTACTGCGCAAAGACGGAACATGGATGCCGCGTGCTCGTCTGCGTAGTGATTGTTGATCGCAGCCTTGGTCCACATACCCGGTAGGTCGAACACTTTGTTCTCGAACCCAGGAATCGCATCCCCGAGCACCAAGTCCCCAACAAAGAGGTCCCCCGGCATGCGCTCATTGCGCCGCAGGAACAATTCATCCACCTGCCCCACCAAGGTATGCACCCCGCGATTGGATCCGTTAATCCGCAGGTCCACGACCTCGCTGACAGGCGCGAGCAAGCCCAAATCCGTCGCCAGGCGGTATCCGAAATGCTCTTCCAAGACTCCCCAGGTTTCAGGAACGATCAGGTTGAACTTGCGCAGGCCATTCCACAGTTTCTTCTTCTTGGTCTTGATGCGCCACGACTTCTTGCCCAAGGCCCAGTGATGCATCATATCCCCGCGATAACGAAGACTGGCCTTTCCGAGGGATCCATCGGGGTACGTGATTTCGCCCTTCGCGTATTCACGTCCAGAGGTTGGAAGGTTCTGATTGAGTTCGCCTTCGGCCCCATCGGACAACCACAGCTCCACGCTTCGAAGTTCGCTGCCTGACACTCCAACAGCGAGTAGCGCGCTCATCCGACGCCTAACGAGATACCACTCGTACTCCATGATCGGCCGCAGCAGTTTGGCCTCGCCGCCTTGAACGTCGAGGCGAACACCAAGGGTGTTGTAGCGCTCGTTGACCGCGAATAGCCAAACGAAGAATACCAGCGTCACCGGCAGGGTGACGATCAGACTGTAGGCCCACAGCTGGTGTAAGGCTTTGTTCCACCCTTTACGCTTCAACGTGAGTTCTCTCCGGTGCTTTTTACGCGTTGTTTCTCAGCGAGCTGAGCGGCCAATTCGGGATGCTTTGCAGCCTGATTAAGAATCCAACCGGGAATCGCCAGTTTGGGTTCGTAGTGGACTTGAATCGCGCTCAATGCTTGGGGCGGCACTTCCAAGGTCATGCGCGGATCGGACAAACCCGATAGATGAAGGCGTTTCTCGGCGGGCACCCATACGCAGTCTTTGGCGTCGATCAGGGACAACTCAATCGCTTGCCCCTGGGCATCCAGTCCTACGAATTGCACCTGCTCAAGAATACCGGTGGAGCCTGCCGGCGGGTCGACGCGCAAGGCTTGCAGCTTCTCGCCAGTCAAGGTCCACGTGAGCACGCAGTGCGTGGCTCCCTCCGCCGAAAGAGCGGACACGCGGGGACTGGGTTGCCATTTGACATTGTCTGCAGAGCGCACGAACCACTGCCAACCTGCGGACAAGCTCTCGCCCCCTATGGATTGCCATTGTTCCAGGGTTACAGCCAACCGGCTCCAATCCTTTTCGACACAAGACATGCGCAGGTCCATTTCAAGCGCTGGCTTCCATTCGGGTAAACCCAAACGCATCGATGCGAGAAGCTTGCGGGCTTGGTCCAAGTCCTCGGGCCGTGCCTTCTCCATGAGCAGCTCGATCCAAATCAAGCGCTGTTCCATGTCGCGCGGTGTGGCGGCCATCAGTGTTGCCTGCCATGTAAGGGCTACATCCAATTCACCCCATTTCCTGGCCTCCCCCGCGTACCAAAGCACCAATTGACGCCAAAGTTCAAAGCGGCGCTCACCGAATTGGACAGCGCCAAGTTGCTGCAGGTGCTGGACCACGTCGCTGTGGAGCCCTGTGCTTGCGTCCCCACTCTCTATGTTTTGCACACGATCGCTGAGTTCCTGTGTCGCTTCCAAGTGGCGCTCACAAAACCAGCGATCCATGCGCCCCACCCACTCGGGGTGTGCCCCGTAGGCCCAAACAACCCCAGCCGCGCCAAGGCTAAGGATCAGGAAAGTGAGTCGGACTAGGTGCATCATGCGATTCTGGGGACTTGAGCAGTATAGCGATTCGGGTGCACGGGACCCGGCCCCCTTTCATGCGGATTCCAAGACAGGATCATCCCCCGGATATGGCCAGGATCAAATCAAGCACATCCCCGTGGCGCAGTGAGCTGCCACCCGTCAAAACCTTTCCCTCACGCATCACAGCAGGTACGGGTCTGTCCTGGGAAAGCAACCAGTGAGCGTTGCGCGGGAAGAGCGTGCAGATGACTTGCAAAGCCTGGGTCAAAGTCGGCTCACTCTGGAACAGCAAACACAGACCTGCGCCCAAACGCGGTTCGAGGGCTCCGAGAAATCTCAGCTCGACCCCCACTTGCAATCCTGGCTCCTGATTCCCCAGGCGCGAGGCTCCGGGGCTGAAAGCGTCCTGAGCTACCGTCATGCCCTGGGGCGTCCGAGTCCATTCAGCCCTGCCCAACTGCGCCATGGGCGCCACGGCTGGCCATCCATCGGATTGCAAGCCACGCAACGACAAGTATTGCTCGCCTTCCCGATGCAAAGCGGCGGGCACGTTTTCCACCGCAGCGCCGTCAGGCCTGCCAGCGAAATCCAACTCACGGAAGAGCAGCAAGGTATTGGCCCCCACGGCCAAAAGGCTTTCGGATTCGCTGCACGATCCAGGCACTTGAAATCCATCGGGCAGAATGCGTCCGGCTAATTCGGACAAATCGGAAACGCCATCGCTCAATAGAGCCGCGACCGTGAAGGCGCACACGCCGAGCACGTCGACTCCGCAGATCAGATTCTCGTGCCACCAAAGAAGCCGTCCCTTGCCTGCTTCGGATTCCGGGAGTTCGCTGCCGGGAGGCAAGGCCAAGGGCGCAACCAATTCACGCATGAGATTGGCGTCCGCCTGATGACCCACCAGGAACGGGTAGCTGCGCAGGGGTTCCGCGCCGCGCACTCCGAGGCATTCTGCCAGGCGCTGGGCGGGGTCGGCAGCATGCTGTTGCTTGCGCTTCGGGTCGTGCGATTCAGGGATCGAGGCGCCGTAGTGTTGGGCTAAGGAGACCGCTCCCTTACGGAACGCGGGCGGGCCCATCTCCCCGCTGCATAAGCGCTTCAGCAGGTCGGGCAACTCCAGCCCCTTACGATCCTCGTGTCGAAGAAAGAGCTGCAAGCAAGCCGCAGCTTCCCGCGCATCCACACCGAGATCGTTGCATGCTTGCAAAATGCCCTGGATTCCCTGATCTCCTGGATCGCCCGCCAATTCCATCAGGGGGCGCAACGCGCTGAAGCGCGCGTTTCCCTTGCCGCGATCCGGCCGCTCGAAAACAAAACCACAGGGCGTGGGACATCCGCTGCAGCCGTGGCGCTCCAACTCTTTGGGCTGCGGAGTTGTACGACTCTCCTCCTGCAGGGATTGACCCTGCGCCCGTGCGATGAGCCGCGGAGAGCGCACCAAACTCTGCAGCCAACCGTCCAACTCGCGCGCGGGTTCCACGGGCTCTGCGCAAACGACCAGAGCTGCCAGCCCCATGCTCGCCAGCACCTCGCCCAATCCTCCGCTGCCCACAAAGCTGGCCGGTTCCTGACCCGCACATAGATTCGACCAGCGCACTCCTGCGTGCGCGGCCGGTCCAGGGCGCAAGACCGAACAGTCGCCGAATCGTTCGCGCAACTCGCGAGCCGATCGCCGTGTGTCCATGGACTTCACCCCCGGAACGCTCTCTAGGTGAAATCCACTCTTTGAGTGCAAGACCAGAACCGCGTCCGACACTCGCGTCGCTCCGCAGAGTAGGAGTCCGTCGCACAAGGCCCCCAAGCGCCGCGCCAGATCCGTACCCACCTGGGCTTGATTCAAATGACCGGTCAATGGGGAGCGTGCGATGACGCTGGCCCGGGAAGCCGTAGCTTGACCGGCACGCACGGCCTGCCCCACGACCAAGGCCAACCCGGCTCCGGGGGTGTTTTTCCACGCCGCAAGGGCTAAGGCAGCGCCTCCCCACCCAGCAATGGCCTGCAAACCGCCTTCAAAATCCTCGGCATTCAGCGAATGCAATGCGGGAGTGGGAATAGGGCCTACCTGGAGCACGAGCCCCAAATCCACCGTCCACAGGGCCGGAGGGCCTTGAGTTGCTCTCCACGAGAAGTCCATGGGCTCAAGGGTACAACAGGGGCCCTCGGCCACGTATAAAAGGTGTTCAGAACCCAAAACCATGCAAGCCCCTCCCAGCCGCAACATTCTGCTCTTCCAATTCCAGGGCATCCCCATTCGAGTCCATAAATGGCTCCTGATTCTCATGGGTTTCATGGTTCTGATGGCCGGCAGCACGACCCCCGATGGGTCCGCCGGCGCCAACATGCTCAGTACGGGGCTGGCACTCTGCCTGCTTTTCCTCACGGTTTTGTTGCACGAAATGGGACACGCGCTGGCCGCGAAACGCCTGGGCGTGGAAGTCTTGGAAATCACTCTTTGGCCCTTGGGCGGCATGGCCATGCTGCGCAACATGCCCGAGGACGCCAATGTGGAAGGCCGTATTGCTGCGGCCGGCCCCCTGACCAACCTGGTCCTCGGCACGCTTTGCTTGCTCCTGTGGATCCCCCTCGAAGGTGCTTTTCGGGCCGAGGCCTTGTTCAGTACGCGGGTCGATAGCCTGGCGTCCGCACTCTCATTCTCCGCTCTCTGCCACCTCTCGCTGGGCCTCTTCAACCTGATCCCCGCATTCCCCATGGATGGCGGCAAAATCTTGCGCTCCCACTTCGCCAAAACCAGAGACTGGCTGCCTGCCACCGAAGCGGCCGCCAAGATCGGGCGCTCGATGGCTTGGTTGATGTTCTTCGCCTCCATCGCCTTGGCGGAATGGGGCCTCTTCTTCATCAGCCTCTACCTCTTCTTCGCGGGCTCGCGCGAACTGTGGTCCACACGACTCAAGCACATGGGTGCCGGTGGCGCCAACCCCTTGGCCGACATGCTGCGCAAGATGGGCCGCGGCAGATTCCCCCAGGACCCTGCACAGGGGTTTGAACAAGAGTCACGCGCTCCCTCCGAAGAACCCCCGACCTCCATGCCCCACGGAACTTCCAAGGGTTTCAGCGAAGAAGATATAGAACG
>JBLFXY010000057.1:0-15459 GCA_047611645.1 Glaciecola sp. | reverse complement strand
GCCGGAGGCGATGTGCACCTTCTTGATGCCCTTGATCTCGCGCGTCTGCTTCATGAGACGTTTGGTGGGATCGTGGCTGGTATCGAGCAGCTTGCAGACCGTGGGGTGCACGCAGGAGGCGCGACGGCACACGGCTTCGACCTCGGGCTTGGTGCAGCGCATGCGGTACATGTTCGCGGTGGGGCCGCCCAGGTCCGAGATGACGCCCTTGAACTCGGGATCCGCGGCCATGGTGCGCACCTCTTTCAGGATCGATTCCTCGCTGCGACTTTGGATCGCATTGCCCTGGTGCATGGTGATCGAGCAGAAGGTGCAACCGCCAAAGCAACCGCGCATGATCGTGACCGAGTCGCGGATCATGGTGTCGGCGGGCACGGGCTGCGTGTAGGTCGGGTGGCCGCGGCGCGTGAAGGGCAGGTCGTAGACGCGGTCGAGCTCGGGCTCGGTGAGGGCTAGCGCGGGCGGGTTGACGACCAGGGTGCGATCCCCGTGGCTTTGGATGAGGCGTGCGGCGGCTTGCGGGTTGGTTTCCTGGTGCAGGGTGCGCGTCATCTCCGCGAAGGCCACCTTGTCTTCCTTGACCAATTCGAACGAAGGCAGCTCACGCGTTTCTTTGTTCGGTTCGCCGAAGGGGCGATCGAAGGCGTGCTCGGGCAGCTCGTCTTTTTTGCCCAGCAGATAAGCCACGCCGCGCAGGTCGCGGCAGTCGCGAATGTTCTCGCCCGCAGCAAGACGTTGCGCGATGGCGACGATCTGCTCTTCGCCCATTCCGAAGCCCAAAAGGTCGGCCTTGCTCGTCACCAGCATGGACGGCTTGACCGTGTCCGACCAGTAGTCGTAGTGCGCGATACGGCGCAAGCTCGCTTCGACGCCGCCGATCACCACGGGCACGTCCGAGAAAGCTTCGCGGCAGCGTTGCGCGTACACGCCGGTGGGCCGGTCGGGACGCAATTCGATCTCTCCACCCGGCGAATAGGCGTCCTGATTGCGACGCTTCTTGTTGGCCGTGTAGTGGTTGATCATGGAGTCCATGTTGCCCGCACTCACCGCGTAGAAGAGGCGCGGCTTGCCCATGGCGCGCCAAGGATCGGCGCTCTTCCAATCGGGCTGGCTCAGGATGGCGACCTTGAAGCCGTGGGACTCGAGGACCCGGCCTAGCAGCGCGTTGGCGAAGGAAGGGTGATCCACGTAGGCATCGCCCGACACGAAAACGATGTCGGGTTGCTGCCAGCCGAGGGCTTGCACCTCGGAAGGTGTGATGGGGAGGAATCCTGAGTTGGACATGGGCGCAAGTGTACTCGGACCCGGGCTGGGGGTGGAGTTTCCATGCGGGATCCAATCCGCATTCGTACCGCGTCCCTCCGCTGCGGGGGAAAGGGCGCCCTTGGCAACCCAGCTCCCGTATCTGGACAGGTTGCTTCGGTGGTAGGCCGCCCAAATTCCACACGGATTGTTAAGCTGGGCTAAGTTCCAGGTTGCCTTTCGATTTTTCTCCAGCATCTATCCATTTCATGCGCTTCCATCTCCCCACCCTTTTTCTGCTGTCCTGCCTTGCTGCCGGCTAGGTTTCGATCAATGAGATTCGAGTGGGGGAGGCCGGCCCGGATTTGAACGAGTACTTCGAGTTGCGCGTGGCCCCGGGTGAAACCCTGGCCGGTTTGACCTACTTGGTGATCGGGGCCAATGCCGTCGACGGTTCTGGCGTGATCGAGGTCGCGGTTCCCCTTCCCGCCGTGATGCCCGCCGACCCCTTTTAGCTCGTGGCCGAGAGCTCCATGACCCTCTCTACGCCTGACCATGTGGCCTCGTTGGGTTTCGATGATCAGCAGAACTCCACGCACTTTTTGGTCACTGGTTTTTTCTGGAAGCGTGGGCCAAGACTTGGATGTGGATGATGACTGGACTTTGGACTCAACGCCTTGGACCCAACTGGTCGACGCGGTCAACTTCACATCGGGTTCCGATTGGACGACTTTGACCTATGGTGGCTATCCCGTCGGCCTTGATGCCGGGCCGTCGTCGCCCGTGCTGCACGCTGGAAAATTCAGCTACGGAAGGCTGATTCTGGGTGACGATCTGCAGTCCGACACAGCCGGGGAGGACAACGGAGGAGGACCTGTTATGGAACCTCGATGCTGGTCAGCACTGCCGAATGGCAGTGGCAATATTGCTACTATGCTCGGTAGCTACAGTAGTTCCGCAGGGAGAGGCTTACACCTGGAGGTTATAGGAGGGGATTTCAGTTCTTACGGGTTCTTCCTGGTTGGCACCGGCGAGGCTTCGTTCAATCCCCTCATGATCAGCAATGGATTCCTTTGCCTTGCGACGAAAGCGGGCCATCGGATGGGTCGGTACAATGCGGCCGACACCGACATGAATTCTGTGGGATGGTTTGATCCGTCGGGGGTGATGCAGAATCTTGTGAGCACTTCTTCAACGGGTAGCGGTTTCGATATGCCTGCTAGCTTGCCCCTTACGGGCTTGCCGATTGTCCAAGTGGGTCAGTCCTACCACTTTCAGTGCTGGTATCGGGAGCAAGCCCAGGGCCAGTCCAATTTTTCGATCTCGTTGAAAGTGACTTTCTAGGGGAAGGCCAGCAGGCACGAAAAAGGGCTCGCATTGCGGGCCCTTTTTCGTGATTACGATGCCGTTTGGCGGCGCAGGCGTTTGATCCGATCCTTGGCCTTCTGGGCCCAGGTCTGCAATTTGGGTTCGATACGTGTGGTGTAGCGGTCCTTAGCCCACAGGCGCCAGGCGCTGAGACGCTCGCGGTTGCAGTAAAAGCGCACAGCGACCAGGCGGCGCCCAACGGGGCCTTGGTTTCCGGAACCCAGGTTCTTGAAGGAGGCGCTGTGCAAGCCGGAACTCTTGGCGAATGCGATGGTGCGCTCGCGTTGGCGCGGGTCTTCGAATTCGAAACCCAGGCCGAAGTGGCCGTGGACTCGAATGCCCTGGGCTGCGAGGGCTTCGATGCCCTTGCGCAATGCGGGCAAGTCCAGGTTGGAGCCGAGTTGGCGTTGGATGCGCGGTGTGGTGGAGCCGATTTGAATGTGACAGGAGCGCAACCCGGCTTGGCGTAGCAGCTGGGCCATTTCCGCATCGATGCGATCTCCGCGCAAGCCCTCGGGCAGGCGCAGGTCCAGGTCCGCTTGCAGAGCGATGAGTCCGCGCAGCAGGTCCTTGGCGCGACTCGGCTCGAAGTCGAAGACCTCGTCCACGATCGACAGTTGGCGCACGCCGTAGGTTTGCACCAGGAGGCGCGCTTCATTCAACGCTTCGGTGGTCGAGCGGCGGCGGATCGTGCGGCCGTAGGCGCCGTGGCAAGTGGGGCAGTCGGGCGGGCAGACGCGCGCGGTGCGTAGGGCGCCGTGCAAGCTTTGGCCTTCGCGATGGATCAAGTCCCAGGCGGGTGCCGGTGAGTCCGGCAGGCTGGAGCTGGTGTGCCAGGGCGGCGTGCTTTTCCACTCGCCCTGCCACGTGCGCCAACTGAGTCCGGGAATACCGGCGAAGTCGCGCGTGCCCAGTTCGAGTTGGTGCAGCACTCTTTGCAGCCCGGGTCCCACGTCGCCGTTGAGCAGGAATTGCACCGGAGGAAAGTCCGCGCCTTCCGGGTGGGGGCGCGCGCCTTGCTCAGCCAAGACCCGAACGCATTCGGGAAGGCGGCTGGCGATGGCCTCCAGGATCGGTTGCAGGTCTGCGGGATCCTGACCGTGATTCGAGATCACGATCACATCCGGGGCGGCGTGTACCAGGCGTTCGCAGGTCGCTTCCAGACTCAAGTGCTGGTCGGCAGCGTCGAGCAGGCGTACGGCGCGCTGGCTCTGGTGGCGCGCCCAGCCGGCTAAGCTGAGGGCTTCGAGAGGGATGATCTCCCCATCCACAGGCCGGGACACGTTGGGGCGCACCACACAAACCTTGCGGGCGGGAAGCCCGGAGGAAGCGTTGGCCTCAGAGGTGTGGTCGGGCGGAGCCAGGGTCATGCACCCAAACTAGATGCGCGCCACCTGGCAATCCAGGAAGGCGCAGGCCGCGCTCACCGGATTCCCGTTCCCAGGTCTCTTGAACGGAAGGTTTTATCGAACTTGGCCGGAAGCCACGCTTTGGAGCTGGGCTGCCTTTTGAATCTGCTGGCTCAAGGCCTTGAGATCCATGCGCGCTCCCATGCGCCATTCCGTGCTGCCGAAGGCCATATAGCTGGTAACCCAGGGTGAATAACCAGAGGGGGTCGAACTGGACTCCGGAGTCGATACGGGCTCGGTGCCGAGCAGCACCCTTTGGGCCAGGTCATCCAGGTACCCGTGCTGAGCGTGCGTGCGACTCACAAAGGCCGGGTTGCTGCCATTTGTCTGGTCGAAGGCCCAGGCCAAGTTGGCGGGCAAGGGGCCTTTCGTGGTCGGCTCGCGATCCTGGAAGTAAGCGCCCTCGCCCACGGTGATCATGGTCTCATTTCCATGACCCAAGAAGCGCAAACGGACGCGCGGGCTGCCCAGCAAGTGCTCGAGCTCTTGGGCCATTTGGCTGCGCGCCTGCGCCACCAAATCGTATTGGGCGAAGCGGCTGTCTTCGTCCTGTCCCTTGCGCGGTTGCATGAGTGTCAGCTCCTGGAATCCCATCAGGTTGGTTTCCACGAAGCGTTCGGCCAATGCGACGCATTGGGCGCTGTCCACTCCCTCCATGAAGATGGCTAGGTCGGTCTTGTACTCGGCCAAATTGCCGGTCAGTGCGAGGTCGACGCTATCGGAAACGACCATGCCCATGAGCTGTTCGAATTCGTTCCCCATGGCTTCGGTTTCGGTGGCGACAGCGTGCTTGTCGTACATGGCGACCAGGGGATCTGCGAGGAAGCGCAGGGCGCCCTTATGGGCGGTTCCCAGCAGCAATTCGTCGCGCGCCGCATCCACATGGCGCAACAAGGTTCCCAGGTCGGAGGAGTCGTCCAGTCCGAATTCGGTGAGCCGGGATCCGGCGCGCAGATTGGCGTCGCATTCGAGAGTCAGTTGGCCGTCGACCAGATCGATGCGGAAGGACATATCCTTCACGCCTTTGCTCAAAGCGCCTAGGGTGTCAACGAGGGCCATGACTCCGGCTTGTCGAGCTTGATTCAATTGGGGGCCGGCTGCATTTTGGGCGAACATCGCTCTCAGGCCTAAATCCAATTCCTGTTCAAAGCGATCCACCAGGCGTGCGGTTTGTACCCGCATGCCGAGTAAACCGTCGCGCCGAACGTCCCTCAGGGAGGCGGCGAGCGTGATGTCGGCGCGATAGCTGGGCGAGTTGGAGATTGCGATGAAGTCACCAAGGCCCACGACTTTCATATCCTTGCTGGTCTCCTGAAAATTCTTGGCAGTGTCCGGCGCGTCGGCCATGGGGAGGATCAAGGTGAAGTTAGGTTCCTTGGCTCCCAAATCCAGACTGAGAGCCAAGGCCAAGGGTTGATCCAACTGCAGTTTGTTCGTGGGCAAACCCATGAGTTGCAGAAAAGCGAGGGCGCTCTCCGGATCCGAAGGTCCGTCGAGGCCTTCCAACGAATCCCCAACAGCGCTTTCGAAAGCGCTGGTCAAGGCGTCAAAACTTTTGATCTCCAACCACATGACCGTGTTCTTGGGGGCCATCCCATGGATCGAATCGCCGGCACTCACTTGTACCGAGGCGCTCTCTTGCTTGGCCACAGCTACGCCTGGCGCTGGCTTGTTGGCCGTTGTTTTGGCGGCTTGCACCGGCGGTGCAGCAGTCTCATCTTGCGTGCAGGACGTAAATGAGAGGGTGGAGGCGAGCAGGATGGGAACGAATTTGAAATGGTTGTACATGTCGACGAGAGTTGGCGGCGCAAAATGGGGCCCCTCGGGATTGAAAGAAGCCTTACCCCCTGCATCGAGTGGGAGAGGGGGACAACCTTGAAGGAAGGCCAAGAATCCAACTTCCAAGGGACCGGAATGTTTTTCCAGTGGCTGTTTCGGTGCGGCACATCGTGATTGCAAGAAAGCTGTTGGGCTTTATGTCCAATGGGAGACACACTTTCGACAGCTATGAAAATCTTTCGAATCACAAATCACCTGGTCCTGGCGGCCTCGCTTCTCTGTTTGTTCGCATGCTCACAGACGGCGGGCGTTCATGAAGAAGCCCCTGTGCAAGATCACTGGAGGAAGCTGATCATTCTGCACACGAACGATATTCATGGACAGGTTTTGCCCCTGCCCGCCACCTGGTTGAAGGATCGCGAGCCGGTACCCGATACGGGTGGCGTGGAGCGCTTGGCGGCTTACGTCAAAAAGGTGCGCGCCCAGGCCGAGCGGGACGGGCACGAGGTGTTGGTCGTGGACGCGGGGGATTGGTTCCAGGGCACGCCGGAGGGCGGCATCGAGGATGGCTTGCCATTTTTGGAGATCCTAGGCGAGGTGGGTTATGACGCCATGGCCGTGGGCAACCACGAATTCGACCACGGGGTTCAGATCCTGGAGGATCATCTCAGTGTCTTGGAGATTCCCGCCCTGCTCGCCAACACCTCAGAGCCTTCGGGCAGTTTCCTGAAAGGGACCCAGCCGTATCTGATCGTGGAACGCGCTGGATTGCGCATCGCGCTCGTCGGGTTGCTTACCGTGGACACGCCCAGCATCACGCACCATTCGGCTTCCACTTTGTTTTGGGCGGACCCCGCCAAGGTCCTGATTTCATTGGCCGAGGACCTGAAGGATGACGTGGATTGGGTCCTGCCGTTGACGCACATGGGGTTTAGGGGAGATCAAGAATTGGTGGCTCAGGTTCCGGGGATACCGCTCGTGATCGGAGGCCATTCGCATACGCTCTTAGCCCAGGGCAGCAAACAGGGCGATACGTGGATTGTGCAGGCGGGAAGCAAGGCGCGGGGAGTGGGCCGAGTGGAGGTTTGGGTCGACCCGCAAACGCGCACGTTGGAGCGTATCGTTCCTGCGGTGGTCAATCTGTATAAGGAAACGGCAGAGGGCTTTAGCAACCCGAAGGTCGCTGAGCTTACCCGTGAGTTATTGCAGCGCAGTGAGCAGCGCATGAATGTGGTCGTTGGCCACTTGAACGCGGACTTGAAGCGCGGCAAGGCTCCCAGGCAAACCTCGAACGCAGGCAACTGGGTCACGGACGTGATGCGCAGTCAAACGCAGGCCGATGTGGCCTTGCAAAATCGTGGGGGACTGCGCTCCAACCTGGTCGCGGGGCCCATCACCCGACGCGACGTTTTTCGCATGCTGCCTTTTAATAATACCGTTATTGTTTTGACCATGAAGGGGACCGAGCTGGAGTCGCTCATGCGTCGCACCATCGAAAGCGAAAATGGGGCCACCTTAGAGATGAGCGGAATGCAGGTAGGAGCTAAGCAGAACGGGTCCGCTTGGCAAATGACCCAACTCCTGATCGGTGGCCAACCGATCGAGCCCGAGCGCGCTTACCGAGTCGCTACCAATAGTTATCTAGCAGGAGGGGGTGATGGCTTCAAAGAGTTCACATTTGTTAGAGAACGCACCAAGGAAGGTCCTGTGCAACGCGATGTGATCGAAGTGATGTTCGTAGCGGCGGAATCGGGTATCACGCCCCCTGACGACAATCGCTACTTGATAGAATTCGAATAGGGCCCTGCGAGGGAGCCTGTACGTCGATCGCATACATTGGATCATGTGAAACCGGTGGTGTTTGATCGTGCTGTTCAGGTCCAAGGTTTTTTTCTGACGCTATGTTGGGCTCAAACGCCAAGCAAAACTCCGTGGGGGAAACCGAATAGGTACTTTGTTGCGAATTCCTCTCCGAGCGGGGGCGCCAGCCGCCAATTTGAGGGTTGGAGCCCGTTTTTATGTAAGCCCTCGATCAACGCTCGGCCAGCCGCACCGCGGGGTCCCGCGATTTGGTACTTTCCCGCTCGAGAATCTCCTCTCCTGACTTCCCCAGACAACCTTATGTCCGAAAAGATCCAACTCTCCACTCCGGAAGCCATGCCCAACGGCAAGGTCACCTATTGCTCTGGCCAAGGAATGGCGCTCGTTACCCTGTGCTTTCCTCCGGCCAACGGATACAGCCATGAGATGATGCGCGACTTGGATGAGGCCATCCTGCGGGCTCGCTTTGACGATGCGGTGCAGGTTGTCGTTTTAGCAGGTCAGGGTGAGAAATTCTTCTGTGCGGGCGCGGACATCGCCATGTTGGGGGGCGTGACACCGACCTTCAAATATCAATTCTGTTTGCACGCCAACGAGACGCTGCTGCGAATGGAGAACAGCTCCATGCTCGTGGTGGCAGCGCTCGGTGGACATTGCGTGGGCGGAGGTTTGGAGGTCGCACTGGCTGCCGACCTGCGTTGGGCGCGCAAGGGTTCGGGCAAGTGTGGGTTGCCCGAGGTGACCTTGGGTGTATTGCCGGGTACCGGCGGCACCCAGCGCCTCGGTCGCATCGTGGGAGCCAGTAAGGCCATCACGCTCATGGCGACCGGCGAGGTCTTCGATTACGACCGCGCCCAAGATCTGGGGTTGGTCGACGAGCAATTGGAAGCCGCCGATGAGGAAGATTTCATCCAGCAAGTGCTCCAACGGGCCAGCACGTTCTGCGCGCCGAACCGGGCCTCCATGAGCGTGGGGCTCATCAAGCGTTCGATCAAAGCGGGCTTGGACCTGCCCCTGGAAGCGGGCCTAGCCTTGGAGCGCGAGCTGCAACAGCGCCTGTTCCAATCCGAAGATGCCAAGGAAGGCATCGCGGCCTTCAAAGAGAAACGCAAACCCGAATTCAAAGGGAACTGATCATGCAAGCCGTGCAAATCCACGCCCACGGGGGCCCCGAAGTCTTGCAAGTCGTCGACATTCCGCGCCCCGAACCGGGCCCGGGGGAAGTGCTATGCAAAGTGCTGGCTGTATCGGTCAATCACTTGGACATTTGGGTCAGGCGCGGTATGCCGGGCTTCGACGTGCCCTTCCCGCGTATTCTGGGATGCGATGGTACAGCTGAAATCGTTGCGGTGGGTCGGGGCGTGAAGACCACAGGCGTGGGCCAAAAAGTTCTACTAGAGCCCGGGTACAACCAGAGCCTGGAAAGCGCGGAGGTGCGTCGGGGTGAGGATTACCTAGCTGCGGACTATGGTCTGCGCGGGGAACACTGCGACGGCTTTGACGCGGAGTACGTGGTGCTTCACGAGCGTTATGTGACGCCCTTGCCCGCCGGATTGGATCCCGTCACAACGGCCGCGACCCCGCTCGTTTTTCTTACGGCTTGGGGCATGCTCATGGAGCGCGCTCGGGTGCGTGCTGGCGAAACGGTACTCGTTCTCGCGGCTGGTTCCGGTGTGGGCTCCGCAGCGATTCAAATCGCTAAAGCCGAAGGCGCTACTGTGATCGCCACCGCGGGATGCGATCGAAAGTTGCAGCTCGGTTTAGATCTCGGGGCGGATCACGTGGTGGATCACTGTCCCGACGATTGGTCCAAGGAGGTCAAGCGCTTGACCGGCGGTCGTGGGGTGGACCTTGTTGTGGAGCACGTGGGACCCGCAACGTGGAGCGAATCTATGCGTTGCATGGCCCGTAACGCGCGCCTGGTGACCTGCGGAGGTACGACTGGCCCCAAGGTTAATTTGATCCTGCCGCACCTGTTTATCAAGAACCTGTCGATCTTGGGCTCGACCATGGGGCCGCGCTCCGCCTTTCCTTTGATTCTGGAACGTCTGGCGGCGGGTATTTACCGCCCCGTATTGAATTCCACCATGCCCATGAGCGAGGTGGCCCAAGCCCATCGCGTACTCGAAGACCGTGGCGTGGTCGGAAAAGTTGTTTTGATTCCCGGGCAATGAAACAAACACTCGGGCATCCGTATACGGAACCGGGCCCCATCGATTCAAGACTTCACTCGATCCCCAACCAATTCCATGACGAACGCCGAACTAGAACAAACACGGAGTACAGGCGCCATTCTCGCGAGCAGCTCGGGCTTGCTACTCCTCTTTTGGCTTTTCTTAACAGCTGGCAAGGCGTCCAGCCCGGTTATTGAACTCCAGGAGGTGCTCGGCGAGTTGGAAGTGGTGGCCCAGCCGAGCCATGGCATGCAGATTTTGGCCCTAGAGAAACTGGGCGACGGTCGCATGCTCGCCCTCATGGGTGATCCGGAAGATCTACCCACAGAAAAAGAGATGGGCGAAGAAAAGGGCATGGACGACGAGGGCCGGGGAATGGGTGGTGGACGTGGTGGATGGGGTGGCGGTGGTGGATTTGGGGGAGGTGAACCGGACCCCAACAGTCTGTGGCCCAAGGTGCCCATGGGCGAAACGGGGCAGGCCCCGTGGCAGGCGGCACTCGTGCACTATCCCGGCAGCAAGTCCGCCGAGAGGATTTTGGCCAAGGAGTTCGGCTACCTGGACTTCAAGGACCTTTCCACACTTCCCAAGCATGGCGGAGGCACTGTGGTCGATAGCGGGCACGTGTCGTGGAATGGCTTCCGACTGCCTTTTGTGCGTATGCGGCACTTCAGGATGGATGACGAGACACCGGTGTTTCATGACTCTATGCGAATCAATATGACCCGCGAGCGCCACGCTCTCGTGCTGTACTTGCGGTGGCGGCAGGGTCAATTGGCTGAGGTCGAAACGGCTAGGCCATTGCTCGATAGCTGGACGTTGCCCCAATGAGATACGAGATACCGTGTCGGACACGGTATCTCCGAATCTGATCTAGCCCCCAAGTCGTGCAGCACTCTCGGCAGCCTCTTGCACTCCCCTGGCCAATACGCTGCGCAATTTTCCGTCCTCCATGCGCAGCAACGCGGAAATAGTGCAGCCTGCGGGCGTGGTCACCGCATCGCGTAGGCTGGCGGGGTGCTCGCCTGTTTGCTGCACCATAGCGGCAGCACCTAGAGTCGCTTGGGTCGCGAGTTTGACGGCGACATCACGGGGCAGACCCGCCATGACGCCACCGTCGGATAAGGCTTCGATCACCAGGAATATGAAGGCGGGGCCACTGGCGGAAAGGCCAGTGACCGCGTCGAAGTGTTCTTCTTCAAGTTCCATCACTTCGCCAAACACCTCGAAGATGGTTTTGACCTTGGCGACAAGATTGCTATCGGTGGCTTCGGATCCGCACAGTACGGTCATGCCGGAGCCCACGCGACACGGCGTGTTAGGCATCGCGCGTATCAAGGGTTGGTCGGCTTGCGTAGCTTTGGATAGTTGCGCCAAACGCAAGCCTGCGGCAATCGAAATGACCACCGTGTTGGGCGCTAGATGGGGCGCAATGGATTCCAAGGCCGCCATGGTTTTGTGCGGCTTCAAACAAAGCACTACGACTTCCGCACCGGCGATACTGGCTTCCACTTGGTGGTTGGCTGGAATCGATGTGGAAGCAGACGCCTCAGCAGCCGATTCCTCTGTGCGGGTCAAGAAGCGCAGCGCAACGTGTTGTTCTGCCTTCTGAAGTCCCATTGCCAGCGCACGTCCCATGACTCCTGGCCCCACGATTGTGATTTGCATGCGCCTATCCTAACGCTTGATACGGTGCCCGACACCGTATCCGTATCCGTATCAGTCCATTCCAAGGTGTACAAATCCGGCCCACTCGCGCATGGGGTGGCCTGTTTGGCGCAGGGCAATGCAGGCCTGCGCGGTGGCTTGGGAGGGGGGCAAGCCATTGAGGATGGCGGCGTGGAAGGCCTTGGCGAATGCGGAGGAACCCTCGTCGCTGACAGGCCACAGGGTCACGACCAGGTTGCGCGTTCCGCCCGCTTGCAAGGCGCGGGCTAGACCGAGTTGGCCTTCGCCATCGACGCGCACTCCCGAACCCGATGCGCAGGCGCCGAGGAACACCAATGGCAAGCGCGGGGCCCAGTCACGGATCGTGCTGGCGCACAAAACCTGATCGCCTGCGAGCAGTAACCCGTGGGCTTGCAGCTCCGGGTCCTCACAGGTCGGGGAGATCACCAAGTGTGTGGCCAAGTGTAGGGCGTCCCGCCCGGTCAAGGCCGCGTGCATGGCTTCCTGGGTGAAATCCGCGCCCGTGCTTAGAGCGGATCCGGGCCGTGCGCGTGCGAGATCCGGAAGTTCGATCCTGGCGAAAGGCAGTTCGGGATAGGCCGTGCTGTGCGGGGCGCCGAGGAAGCGCCAGTTCAGAGTGCTCCAGTTCAGCGTGCTCCCATTCAGCGCGTTCTCGTCGGCTGCACCGGACTCGCTCCAAAGGGTGTTATTGCAGACCAGCTCGAAGGCTTCGGCAAGTGCTATCGGCCCATAGCGCAACGCGGATACGGGCAACTCCTCCAGTGGACCGTGCAGGAGCATGCGCAGTTTTTGCGGCGCCGCGTCGGCGTTGTGGGCCCAAGGCCCAATGCCCTCCGCCAGTAGGGAGGACAGCTGAGCAGCCAGCATGCGCGCACGTTCTTCATCGCCTTGTGCGATCGCCTGGCGCAAACGCAGCACCGCGAGCTGCATCCGACCCCTCGAAACCTCGATGCGCCGAGTGTGTGACTGGCCCTTCGGACCCAGGTGAACCGAGAGTCCAAATTCGGAGCCGAATGCGAACGTTATGACCCCTGCGCCTTGGCTGCGTTGTGACTGCAACGTTTTGCGCAAGGATGAAGAAGCGCTCGTCATTCCGAGACTGTCCCGCAGGTCACGCCCTAAATGGCGCGCTTGGTTTTCTTCCAGCAGAGTGGCTGCGAGCACCGCATCGTTGCTTTCCGCAGCGGCCTGTGCGGCTAGAACGACAGCGTGCAATCCCAACCACTCGCCGCTGACGCTGCCTGGGCCCAAGCGTCGGGACTCCCAGCTTTGTGCTTCGCGCAGGGCTTGGCGCAAGGGGCTCAAGGCGCGTGAAGCTTGGTCTTGCGCGAGCAGGAGGTCGCCCAGCAAGGTGCGGGCTTGCACACGACCGCGCGCGGACCACCCCTCGAACGGATCCTCCGCATGCAATAAATCCTCCGCTCGGGAGTGAAAGCCTTCCGCTTGCAGCTGCAAGGCCTCGGTCAGTGTCAACAACTCGTGCTCGTCGGCATGTTCGATTCGCATGGAATCGAGCGTGCGGCGTGCAGCGCTGAGGTGGCCCCGGCGGCGTAACGCCGCGCATGACAGCGCCTTCCATTGCAGGGCCTGTTCCGTGCGCGTGGGCTTGCAATCCCACAGGAAGCTCAGCGCGGCTTGGGCCTGATCTTCACCGAGCAGCCAGAGCGCTTGTTCCCGCGCTAATTCCCAAGACGCCTGGGGAGTTTGTAGCTTCGCCCAAGTTTGCAGGTGCCGGCCAACCCGGGGCGCATCGCCGGACTCGCGGGCCAGGCAGACCAGGCCGCGCAGGGCGTGCACTTCATAATCTGCGCGGTGGGTGAACGCTGCAAGCCGTGCGAGGTCCTGGTAGTAAGTACGCGCGACCACACTTTGCCCGCGCAGGCGGTTCAACTCCGCGAGCAACCAGATAGGTTCGAGTTGCGGCGTGCGTTGCCCCGCGCGCTGGAATATCTGGATCCCCGCGAGGGCGTGCTCGTTGGCTTGCGAAGCGAGCTGCACCGCGACGTCGCGAACCACGGATCCGTCCCTATCCAATCGCGAGACGGCCAAGCGAGCCAGTAGCGCGTGGGCGCGCGCGGCGGGAGTCTTGTCGGGGTCGTCGCTTTGAGATGCGATCAATGCGAGCAAGTCGATGCGCACATCCTCGCGAACCTCGCGCCAAGCCTCGCCGCGCAATTCTTCGGCATCCTGAACCTGCGCCCGGATTTCAAAGAACTTTTGCTCCGCGGCCAAGCCTCTTTGCCGAGCGCCGGGGGGCAGGGCCAGGTAGAAGCGCGCCACGTCTAGCGCATCCGTGCGGCCTTGCTGCGCCAGTCGGTGGGCAACTTGCAGCAAGGCTGCCTCGTGTTGATTCTCCCCCGCACGCAATTCTTGCAGGAGATTTCCAAACTCAACGAGCCCGTTGCGTGTGGTTTGGAGCTGCGTATGCACGCCTTCGACCCCGAATTCCTTTTCGGAGGCAATGGTCTGCTGGGCCCGCGATATCCCAGGCAGCCAGCATGCCGCACTCAGGCAAATCGCACTCAGGCAAGCGATCCGCAGACTGCGAAGCCGCATCAGCGGGCTTCCATGACCTTGATATAAGATTCGCGCTCGGGGCCCTCGGGTAAGTTGCGTGCTTCCAATAGAGCGTCGCTCAGCCATCCAGCGTGGTGTAGGAATGTGACGCGGTCCGGCCCCACAAGCGATTCTAGTTCGGCCAGTTCCTTAGGCGCGGCAACCACCTGGAACTCCGCGCTTCCCAAAGGGGTTTCCAACCCGAAGATGGTGACGAAAATTTCCACCGTATAGTGGCCTGCGGACAAGGGCTCAGCTAGATCGAAGGAGGCGTCCGCTATCGTCTCGCTATGGACTTCGCGGCCGGGGTCAAACGCACTGCCGTCGTTTTCAAGAAGGGTCACGCGGTAGCCTTGTGCATCCTCTTTAGGAATCCACGCGAATGAGCCCTTCCAAGTTTCAGCGCCGTCGCGGGCGAGTAGCTTGCCGCGCGGAGTGAGCAGGACGGAGCTTCCGTCGCCACGCAGAGTCGTCGTTTCTGGCCAGGCGCCGCTGGCCGCGTCCACCTGGCTGAAAGATGAGAAAAGTTCGCGGCCGCCAAACAACCAAAGCAGCATGAGTGCGGCCGCACCAATCACGATCGAGCGCATGCGGCGTAGGGGAGCCGGGGCTTCGCCGCGCACGATGTTGGGCGGGGGCACTTCGAACCGGTCCGGGTTGTCCACTAGCAGCGGGGCGGGCGGGCGGCGCTCCAAAGTTTGAATGTCCTGTGCGCAGTCGGCGCAGAGTTTTAGGTGCTCTTGAATCTCAACCCGACGCGTTTCATCGAGGGATTCCCCTGAGAACGGCATGGCCAGGGCAAAAAGCTCTTCGGCTTGAGGGCATTCCTGCTGGGTGAGCAAGGAATCCTCGAGCCAGGATTGTGCGTCGCGCAGGCGCTGGAGTTTGGCCCGCGCTTCGGGGTTCGATTCGAAGCGAGCCAAGTCTTCTTGGCTCAGTTCGTCCCAATGTTCCAGTTGTTGATGCAAGTCTTCGGAGGGGGCAGGGGGGTCTGGAGAACCTGCATAGGACTCCGACCGACCGGCATCTGCGGGGTCGGAAAAGGGAGGTCTATTTTCGGGGGGACTTGCCATGGGCTTGCGGAAGCGGTTTAGGCCTCTTCCAGCGCGTATTCGTTCAGTAGAACCTTGCGCAGGCTGATAGTGGCCCGACGCAGACGGTATTTGGTTTGCTCCAAGGATATCGAAAGATCGCCAGATATCTTGCCCAAGGTTTCACCTTGTACGAATCGGCGATTCAGCAGGGTGCGCTGCTCGGGTTCGAGGCTGCTCATGGCCTGGCGCACGTATCCACCTACCTCGAGCGTGCCCGCTTCCTCCTCGGGACCCGGGTGTTCATCGACCTGCTCGGGCATGTCATCGCCCACGATGGTCAGCCGCGGCCGGCTCCTGGAGCGCTCGCGGCGCTTGATGTCCACGCAC
>JBLFXY010000056.1:0-15499 GCA_047611645.1 Glaciecola sp. | reverse complement strand
TGGTGACAGAGATGCCCTCAAACGGCCAGAAACGACCCCTCGGCCCCTTATTCGGGGCACTTTTGTAAGAAACCTTGGTCAGGGATCGAATCCTAGGCCAAGAGTAGGCAGCATAGGCACTCGGGCCACGGCCCGACCCTGAAGGGCCCTCGCCATACGGCTGAGACCCTTCAACCCCCCCCGCCCCAGCCCCGGAATTCTCCGGCTGGCCCAAGGCCCGGGGATTCCCATAGATCACGGGCTTCAAACGGAGCCCAGACCCACAATTGCGGCCTAAGGCCGCCTTTGGCAACCCGAATTCGTTCCCCGACCCCTCGCTTGGAGTCCTGGGACTGCCCAGTATCCCGGCGGTTTGACCTCCGGGTTCCCCTCACGGGGGCCGGCGGTCCCCGATACTAGGCCCGGTGCCCGCGGGGATGAACTCTGACAATGAGCGAACACCAAACTCCAGACGCCGCAGGCTCTGGGAACCAGGGGGCTTCGGCCCAAGACCACTCGGACTCCTCACCCGCCTTCGGCGCGGGCCTAAAGGTCTCGTCCAAGGCTTCTTCTGGAAGGGCTTCCAAAGCCCGCACTTCCAAAGCTCCGCGCAAAAAGCGTGGCACCCGAGGTGGCCGTCGCAACGCGACCGGCCGCGCGGATGACGATGCGCCCCAGGATGCGCCCCAGGAGGCTTCTCGGGAAGACTCTGGTGAGGAAGCGCGCTCTGAAGAGCCGCGTCCCCGGGCTCGGAAGGCCGCCTCGCGGAAAGCCGAACCCGAACAACAAGAGGACACCGAGCCCAGGGATCGAGCTCCGGCCCGCAAGTCCCGCGCGAAGAAAGCTCCGGTCCGCAAGCGTTCCACGTCGCGTACCAGCGTTCGTGAAGAAGCGGATGTGGAGGATGACCGTAGGGACGAAACCGAGGCTCGTGAACGAGCTCCCCGTGAGGCGACTCGCAAGCGTGCTCCTCGGAAGCGTAGTTCCGCACGTCGGGATGAGAGTCCGCGTGATGATCGTGATGATCGTGACCGCAATGACCGTGATGGTCGCAATGACCGCAATGATCGCGATCGCGATGACCGCGATGACCGCGACCGCGATAACTACGACAGGCAGGAGCGCGGCGGGCGCAATGATGATTACGATCGTGATCGCGATCGAGAAGGCCGCGGCAGCAGCCGCGATGAGGATCGTGACCGTGACCGTGACCGTGACAGGGATCACAGGGACGACGACAACGATCGCGAGTCCCGCGACGACGAAGGTCGCGCCCCTCGCCGCAAGAAAACCACCAGGACTCGGACGCGTCGTCGCTCGACCACTTCCAGGGACGATGAGGATGATCGCGATCGCCGCGATGATGAAGGTGAGGAGGAACGCGCTCCCGCGCGTCGCTCTCGATCCAAGACAGCGTCCTCTAAGAAAAAGGTCTCAAAGAAGGCTACCAAGTCACGTCGCACTCGCTCGAGTAGGAGCGAGGATGATGAGCTAGACGATCGCGATATGAGGGATGATCGCGATGAGAGGGATGATCGCGACGAGCGTGATGATCGCGACGCGAGTGACGCTTCGCCCCGCAAGAAGGCTACCCGCAAGCGTACGCGCAAGTCCGCGACGGGCAAGACCGACGAGGAATTGGAAGCGGAAGCCGAGGCTTTGCGCACCAAGGTTATCTTGGTGAACTCCACCGACCCGGAGGAGCGCCGCGTGGTGGTCGTGGGAACGGACAATCGTATCGAAGACCTTCTCATGACGGCGGAAAGCCAGAAGAACCTGGTCAACGACATCTATCGGGGCAAGGTCGTGAACCTCGAGCCCGCCATCGGAGCGGCCTTCGTGGACTTCGGCCAGGGCCGCAACGGCTTCCTGCATACTTCCGACGTGCTACCTGTGTACGGCGAGGAAGGCTTCACTTTGGACAAGTTGTTGACCACGCGCATGGAGGACGAGGAAGGTCATCCCGACGTGGATGATGAAGACCATGACGACGATGAGGAGGACAACAAGAAGAGTTCCAAGGCTTCCAAGAAAGGCGCCAAGCGCGGCCGTGGAAACAGCAGTGGCTGGCGTACGCGTCAGCGCTTGCCGATCTCCGACCTTTTGAAGGTGGGGGACCAGGTTGTGGTCCAGATCACGAAGGATGCTATCGGCGACAAGGGACCTACCCTGACCACCTACATCTCGATCCCCGGCCGTTACCTGGTGCTGATGCCTTCGATGGCGCGCACGGGTGTGAGCCGCAAAATCCCCGACGATAACGAGCGCCGTCGACTCAAGCGTATCCTGACCCAATTGAACGCTCCGGCGGAGATGGGCGTGATCGTGCGCACCGCGGGTGTGGGCAAGCTCAAGAAGGACCTCAAGCGCGACCTGGATTATCTCCTGGGCGTCTGGCAAACCTTCGAGAATAAACTGCGCCAGGGCCGCGGCCCGACGCCGCTCTATCAGGAGTCCGACGTGGCTACACGCACCTTGCGCGACTTGTTTAACAAGGAGACCAAGGAGGTCGTGGTCGACGATTTTGCCGTGCACGAGCGCATGGTTGAGTTTGCCGAGCGCCTCATGCCCGAGCACGTGGAGCGCATCAAGCGCTTCGAGGGCCAGCGTCCGATTTTCCATGAATTTGGGATCGAGCAGGATTTCGAGCAGATCTTCGACCGTAGCGTGGACCTGCCTTCGGGCGGCTCCATCGTTTTTGACCAGGCGGAGGCTTTGGTGGCGATCGATGTGAACTCGGGTCGTACGCGCACCAATTCGTTCGACTTCGAAGAGGTCGCACTCAAGACCAACCTGGAAGCCGTACCCGAGATCGCCCTGCAGATTCGTCTGCGCGACCTGGGTGGCATCATCGTCTGCGACTTCATCGATATGATGAAGTCCTCGAGCAACCGGGCCGTGGAGCGCGCCCTGCGTACGGAGCTGACCAAGGACCGGGCCCGCAGCAAGATCGGACGCATCGGCCAATTCGGACTGCTGGAGCTGACCCGTCAGCGCCTGGGTCCCGGCACCCACAAGAAGGTCTTCCAGTCCTGCCCGCGCTGCCGAGGCACAGGCCGCATCCGTACCGTGCAATCCCGCGCCCAGGCGATCCTGCGTCGATTGGGCTCTGCCCTGACCCAGAAGGGATTCAGCCGGGTCGAGGTGCGCGCCCATCCCGAGGTCGTGGTCTACCTGAAGGAGCACCTGAACGATTACGTTCGGGCCCTCGAGCATCGTTTCGAGCGTGAAATCCAGTTCACTTCCGTGCCGGACCAGGCCGAGGACAGCGTGCTGCGCTACCTCAGGGTCGACGGCCGCGAGGTGCGCCCCGGAGGCCGCCGCAAGCGCTAGCTGGGCGACTCACTCTCTCCGAATCCCACGTCCTGGCCCTGCCAGGGTGTGGGATTCGGTCGTTTTGGGCTTAAACCTGGCCAGCCGGTCTGGGGAAGACCCTCAATTCACCAAAAAAGTGAGGAATGACTGACCCGGGGGGTTTGCAGTGGGGGTGGTGGCCTGTATGCTTCCCGACCCTACAAATCGTATTGACCCCGCCTTAAGGCGCCTGCGGGAGGTTATCCACCGCAGGAGAACAAGAGAAACATTCCCTTGTACGCAATCGTATCAGACAGAAATCAGCAGCTCACCGTTCGCGTTGGCGACGAAGTGACCTGCGACCTAATGGACGCCGCTCCCGGTAGCGAAGTCATCTTCGACAGTGTTCTCTTGGTGGCCGCCGACGGCAAAATCCAAGTGGGCAAGCCCCTTGTCGCTGGAGCTACCGTGAAAGCGGAAGTGATCGGCTTGACACGCGGTAAGAAGCTCGTCATCTTCCGCTTTAAGCGTCGCAAGAACGTTCGCCGTAAGACCGGTCACCGCCAGTCCTACACTAAAATCCGTATCACGGACATCAGCGCCTAGTTCCAGGCCCAACCCAAACACCACAGAGGTCAACAGCTATGGCACATAAGAAAGGTCAAGGTTCCACCCGTAACGGTCGTGATTCCAACCCCCAGTTCCGCGGCGTGAAGCGCTACGGTGGCCAAGCGGTCACCGCCGGAACCATCCTGGTTCGCCAGTGCGGCACCCGCTTTAAGCAGGGACACAACGTCGGCCTGGGCAGGGATTACACCCTGTTCGCGCTCGTCGACGGAACGGTCCGTTTCCAAACCGGACGCCGCGTTCACGTGGATCCGTTGGCGGAGTAAAAACTCCCTCAAATCCAATCATGGATCACGAAAGGCCGTGGCCCGCAATCTGAGCATTCGCGCAGGTTACGGGCCACGGCACTTGTCTGATCCGACATCCCTAACGCAGCACGTTCCATGTTTCGCGACGAAGCCACCATTGAAGTCATAGCCGGAAAAGGCGGTGACGGACTGATCTCTTTCCGGAGGGAAAAGTACGTGGCCCATGGTGGCCCCGACGGAGGCGACGGGGGCGGCGGAGGGGATGTGATCCTCAAGGCCAATCATCAGCTGAACTCGCTGTTGCGCGTGGGACGCCACTTCCGTTATGCCGCCAAGGGCGGTGGACCGGGCGGTCCGCGCAAGCGCACCGGAGCCCGCGGCGATCACGTCCTAATTGAGGTGCCGGTCGGAACGCAAATCTTTGAAGCGAAGCACGGCAACCTGCTGCGCGACCTTTCGGAAGATGGCATGGAATTAATCGTGGCCAAGGGCGGACGTGGGGGCAGAGGCAACCCGCGCTTTGCCAGCTCGATCGTCCAGGTGCCGCGCAAGGCCACCAAAGGAATCGACGGCGAAGAGCGCCGCATTAAGCTCGAACTGAAGCTCTTTGCCCAGGTCGGTCTGCTAGGTTTCCCGAACGCAGGCAAGTCCACTTTTCTATCGCGCGTCACCCAAGCTACGCCGAAAATCGCGGACTATCCATTCACCACCCTGGTGCCCCAGGTCGGTATCGCAGCTCTTCCCGATTACCGAACCTTGGTCATCGCCGACCTGCCCGGTCTGATCGAAGGAGCCGCAGAGGGCCATGGACTTGGCTACCGGTTCCTCAAGCACGTGGAGCGCTGCAAAGTATTGCTGCACTTGATCGATGTCTCGACCACGGCCGAGCGAGAACCCGTCGAAGCCTGGCGCGCCTTGGAGGATGAATTGATGCAAGCATCCCCTGACTTGCATGCCCGCCGTCGGTTGGTCGTCGCCACCAAGCACTTTGAGGATGAAGACTCGGAAGAGCGCCTGCAGGAGCTGAAAGTTGTGGTGGAGGCGGCAGGTCAGGAACTCCTGCCCATCTCGAGCGTGCTCGGATTGGGGCTGAACGAGGTCCTGGGACGGGCCCTGGCTCTGGTCGACGGCGAAATAGAAGACACCTGGAGTTAGCCGCAAGCCGCTGGGAGGCCGCGATTCCCTGGGGGCGTGGTTCGGACCCTTGGGCTAGGAGTGTGTCGGGCACAGGGGGTTTTGCCAGAAACCTCCCCTCCATTCCGGCACAGCGTCGGAGCTCCCCCCCAATAGCATTCAACGATTGGGGGGCAATCCGCCTTTCTCCGCAATGGATGGACGATTCCTGGCAAAACCCCCTATGCCCGACACACTCCTGGCGGGCCCTCAGGAGCGAATTGTCTCAGTCTGAACGATCTTTGGGGCGTGGGTAGGTCAAGTCGAACGATGCCAAGCGCCGATGTTGTGCATAGAGGAGATCCCATTTTGGGGGATCCTACAGGTCCGTTTTATGCACAACGATTGCCCGAAAGAAGAGTCCGAGCTCAAAAGCCCCGTCCATATTTCCGATGACGAGTTTAGCTTTGCGGATGTGAAGCCCACCCTGGCGGAGGAACCGCTGGCAGAAACAGAGGGTGGTTTGTTGGACTTGGACTCGGTGGAGTCCTTGATCTCGAACGCTGAATCCACGGCCGCCCAGGTCTTGAACCCGGCCCCCGTGGACCCCGGTCTCGCCGCCCTGGCGCAGGCCCACGCACAGGCCAATCATCCAGGCTTGTCGCCGCGCCATCAGGTAGAAGCTTGGCTCGGAGCCATGGTGAAGTCGGGTGCTTCGGACCTCATCCTGCGCTCGGGCGGTAAGCCTTCCCTGCGCATCAACGGGCGCATCACTTTCCTGCCCGGCGAGGTTCCGGGTCCCGGGCCCATGCGGGAAATATTGGCGGGTGTTTTGGGTGAGGTTCGCATGCAAACCTGGAACGACACAGGCTCGGCGGATGCCGGTATCCAATTGGATGGCCTCGGCCGTTTTCGAATCAATGCGTACAAGCAGATGTCTGAACCGGCCATAGTCATCCGCCGCATCAATGAGGATGCGCCGGAGCTTGGCAGCTTGCACCTTCCGAGCCGCGAATTGGAGTCCTTGGCCTTGCGCAAGCGTGGTTTGGTCTTCGTCACCGGGGTGGCTGGATCGGGTAAATCCACCACCTTGGCGGGCATGATCCAACACATCAACCGCAACGCTGAGCGCCATATCATCACCTTGGAGGACCCTGTGGAATTGATCTTCAAGGAGGATCGCTGCGTGATCAGCCAGCGGGAAGTGGGGACGGATACCCCGACTTTCAGCGAGGGCCTCAAGCACGCCCTGCGCCAGAGCCCTGATGTGATTCTGATCGGTGAGGCGCGCGACGCGGAAACAGTGATCGCCGCATTGGAGGCCACCGAGACGGGCCACATGGTTCTGTGCACAATGCACACAGTGAACGCGGCCCAAACCATCGAGCGCCTGCTCGGGTTCTTTCCAGCGGAGCGCCACGTGCAGATTCGTCAGCGCATGGCGGACACCCTGGGTGGCGTGCTGAGCCAACGCCTGATCCCGGATAAGTCTGGAGGCCTGAGGCCCGCGTTCGAGCTGATGATGACCACGCCGCATGTGAAAGAATTGATTTCCGAGGGCAAGACCACAGAGTTGGCTCGGGTCATCGAATCGGGCACTGAGAGGGGCTTGATCTCCTTCAACCAATGCCTGCTCCAGATGGTTCAGCATGGAATTGTGGAGCTGGACCACGCCCTGGAAACGTCCGATCGGCCCGAGGAACTGCTCTTGGCTCTACGCGGGATTTCTGCTGGCAACGATCGTGGCAAGGAAGCCACCTCGGGTCAGAACCCGTGGGCTCAAGCGCAGCCCGCGCCCGGGGGGCCTACTTTGAGCAAACCCAGGCGTGCCAACGATGACTTCCCGAAGGGGCTGAAGTAGCGAGGGCTGCCTAAGGTGCCCGCGCCTATTTGAGCCTTGGTACCCAAATGCGCCTTGTTCGCCGGGAAGTTTGTCCCGGCCGGGGCGTAATTGGACCTAGAAATGGTCCCCTGGACTACCCGGAGATCATTCCTAACGCAGTAGAGGCACCTCCGTGCTCGCCACATGCCGCTAGAACCGCTAGGATGCCAAACAGCTATGAGTGCCTCATCGATCAATATCTTCGCCTGGACCGCGTCTTTGGCCCTCACCGGAGGCTTGGGAGCCTACGGGTACAAGAACATCAAGTACCTGGAAACGCCCAAGCCTTACTCGACTTCGGATACCGCAGGGAACGCGCGGGCCACGGAAGCCCTGAACGCGGGCAAGGTGGTCAAGGCCGACAGCGGTTGGAAGCAGGACTACAACGGCTCGGTGGTCCCCAACTATGTGGAATACAACTGGACCGGTGAGGTGTTTGAAGACGACCTTATCGTGCTACCCGTTGTCGCGTCGGTCAAAAAGCCCGATGTCAAAATCGAAGATATCCTGCAGGTCATTTACTTCCAAGTGGACACGGGGGACGCCGGCGGTAGCCGCGTCCTGATTCGCTACTTGGGCTCGCTCGCGACCTATGGCACCGTGGAATTACGAGTGGCCGACACCCTGCCCAGCCCGCACGACGGCATCGCCATCGTGGACATCACGGCCGAGTCCGTGGAGTTCAGCTTCTCCAAAGAAGGCCGCGGAAACGAGACCTTCCTCCCCGGCGAGCTCGACAGCGGGTTGATCTATGTGATCCCTGCGGACGGCGAGGCGCTGATACAAGAGTGGGGCAACTTGGTCGACGATAAAGTCGCGTCCGCAAAGCAACCTACGGATACAGTCGAAGTCTCCAAGGGCGTCTATCGCGTCGGCACCGCAGATGCGGACGAGTTTGGCAACGACTACCAGAACATCCTGACCAATGATCTGCGCACACGAACCCGCCGTGACAAAAACGGACAAGCCGCCGGCGTCGAAATCATGACCGTGCGCGAGGGCTCGATTGCACAACGCCACGGTTTGGTGGCACGCGACGTGATCATCAGCGTCAACGGACATCCGGTGAACTCCGAGCAAGAAGCCATGCAGTGGGCCAGGGCTAACAAAGACAACTACGAAGTTTGGAACGTTGTGGTGGAACGCTATGGCCGCACGGAAACCATGATCTACCGCTCGCCCGATCGGTAGAACTGACCATGCAGAGCGATAGCAGCTCGGACGTTTGCTTGTTGTGCGACTTAGGCAACAGCTACATCAAAGTGGCCCTGGGGACAGGGCCACGGCCCGTTGCTGGGGAATTGGAAACCATGCTGGCTTGGCCCCATGGCGGCGCAACCCAGCCCAATACATGGTGGCCCTTGTGGAGCGCCCTCGATGCTCGAGGCCTGAAGCCGGCGCGCATCTCGCTCTCCTCCGTAGCTGCGCCCCGTGTGCGTGACAGCTTGCTAGCGGCCTTTCAAAACGCAGGGTATGCATCTGTACACGTGAATCCAAATCCTGGACTCGAGCTACGCATTCGTCACCCCGAGACCGCCGGTTTGGATCGCCTGTACGCTGCGCGCGCGGCGTTTGAGATGTTCGGTGGTAAGGACATGATCGTGGTGGATGCAGGCACCGCACTGACGGTGGATGTGGTGGTGCCCGGAAGCCTGTCCGGGAGTGCGGCCTTCTTAGGAGGCTCCATCGCCCCGGGCCCCGATATGTTGGCCCGTGCCCTGGGCGCAGGTGGAGCGCAACTCCATCAAATCGAACCGGCTCCCCACGCCAAAGCGCTTGGAAAGGAGACCCGTGACGCCCTGGTTTCCGGAGTGGTGGTCGGTTTCGAAGGCGCCGCTTTGCACCTGGTGCAGCGCTTGGCCGAGGAAGCGGAACTGCACGAGCCCACGGTCGTTTTGACCGGTGGCGCCAGCGAGTATCTGAGTCGTATCCTGGCCCGCCCGGGATGGGAATTGATCTTGGAGCCTAGCTTGGTTTTGGCGGGGCTCTGGTTGGCGGCCGGGAAGTCCTCCACATGAAAGGCCTCCCCATGAATGCAACTACTGAGATGTCAGGGGATTTGCCCCGGGACTTTAGAGTCTCCTTGATCACACCTGGAGGGCCTGCGGGTGTGGCGGTGATCGAATTGCGCGGCAGCGATTTGTCGGCGGCTCTACAACGCGTGGGCATCGCGCCTCCTGAAGTGGGCCGTTTTGCTTTGGTGCATTTGCATGCGGGCGGTGAGCGCTTGGATGAAGCGCTGTGCTGCGCACGCGCAAAAGACCGGGTCGAATTGCACGTGCACGGCAGCGTGCCTTTGGTGCAGGAGATTCTCAGCATCCTTGGCGGGCCATCGCGCGAGGTCGAGCTCAGCTTGAACGAGGCTTGCTGGCAAGCCATGGCTAAGGCGCCCAGCGAGGTCGGGGCACGCATCGCCCTGGCCCAATCCCAGGGGCTCCTGCGCGACGCACTGCGTGGCTTGGTGGATCTGGACGAGTCTCTCGACGAAGGTGAATTCTTCACAGCCCTGGCAAGCCTGGAGGCGCGCGGTGCAAGAGCTCGGCGTTGGCTGGAGCCGACACGCATCGCACTGCAAGGCGCGCCCAATGCGGGCAAATCCACCCTGTTCAATGCGTTGGTGGGCTTCGCGCGGGTCGTGACCAGCGGCGAGGCCGGCACCACGCGTGATCCGGTCCTGGAGTCCACGTGTCTGGCCGGCTGGCCCGTGGAGTTGGTGGATACGGCCGGTTTGAGGGAGGTGGAGCCGGGCAGTCTGGAGGGCCGCGGGCAGAGTTTGGGCCAGCGCCTGGCGGGCAGCGCGCAGGTGATCTTCCACCTGCTCCCGTTCGGCTCAAGCGATGCAATTCCGGAGGGGACGCATGCGCTTGTCACCCACGGGGATCGGGCAGGGGCTCCCAGGGGAGCAATCGACGCCCTGCACGAGCCGTTGATCGCGGCCGAAAGCGTGGGGCGGCGCCTGGGGGAGATCCTAAATCCTGGGGCCGATCCTGGGTTGGGGTGGCAATTCACATGGGCCGCACCGTGCACTGCGCAGCAGCGCCAGCTCCTGAGTCAGGCGGCTCGCATGGAGTCGGTCCACGCGGCGCAAGAGCTCCTGCGCGGGGCCTTGTCCCGGGGACTCTGCTCAGAGCCCAAGTAAAGAGCCCAAGTAACAAGCAAAGGGAGGGGCGTGCCCCATACCGGAACCCTCTTCCAGCCCAGCTTTGCAAAGCAAGGATTTGCACCGCGCCCGTATCGCATTAGACCCGTGGAGCGTACCCTCAAGCGTCCCCGCTTGATTGTCCCAACAGTTTCGAGATGCAAGCTCCGCGCCATTTGGTTTCGATCGATGACCTCTCCCTTGGAGAGGTTCAAGCCCTATTCGAACACGCCGACCGTTTTGCGGCGGCCCCTCGAGAATTTTCGGACACCTGCCGCGGCATGATCGCCGCGAGCTTGTTCTTCGAACCCTCGACGCGCACGCGACTCTCCTTCGAGTCGGCCATGCTGCGCCTGGGTGGGGGAGTATTGACCGCCGCGGACATGCGCTCCTCGAGCTCGGCCAAGGGCGAGTCCCTGGCCGATACGATTCGAGTGGTGGGAGGTGGGTACGCGGATGTGATCGTGCTGCGCCACTCGAGTGAAGGCGCTGCCCGTCTCGCCGCCCAGTATTCGCCGGTCCCGGTGATCAATGCGGGCGACGGAGCCCATGAGCATCCCACGCAAACCCTGTGCGATCTGTACAACCTGCATGTGGAGCGCGGTCATATCGAGGGCCTGGAGGTCGTGCTCGCCGGCGATTTGAAGTACAGCCGTACGGTGCACTCCTTCGTGTATGCCCTGGCCCGCTTCGGCGCGAACATCATCTGTGTTCCGCAGCCTGGATTTGAGCTGCCCGAATATGTCGTCCAGCGTTTGAAGGAAGAGTTTGGCGTGGCGCCGGTGCGCGCGGATGTGCGGCGCTTGGGAGACTTGGCCAGCGAGAGTGACGCTGTATACCTCACGCCGCAAAAGCCTCACCAGCTATCTCTATTCACCGATTTGAGCGATTGGGAGGTGGAGAACGTGGACGCGGTCTACATGACGCGACCCCAGACAGAGCGTTTCGGAGAGCAGGAGAATGACGCAGGCAAATACATGCGCCTGCAAAAGAGCTCCATGGCGGCGGATTCCTTGCGCGATGCTGTGGTCATGCATCCCTTGCCCCGTCGCGATGAGATCTCGGAAGAGATCGACAACGATCCGCGCAGCATTTATTTCAAGCAGGCCGCGCGCGGGGTTCCGATTCGCATGGCTTTGCTCGCATCCTTGCTAGGAGAAATCGACTTGGGCAAGGGGGGAACGATCCCAGCCAAAGACGCCTGGCGGGTGGCGGCCGGAGAGAATCCCTGCCCCAACCCTTCTTGCATTTCACGCACCGAGCCGCGCCACGTGCCGCCCATGTTCACCATGCAGAGCCGCTCACCCCTGCGCGCCCATTGCGCCTATTGCTCGCGCGAATTGATCTACCGCTTCGTGGGTTGCTCGACGACTAAGCAATATCACATGCCTGAGTCAGCAGGCCAGTGTCGCATCAGCCCCGACCACCTGGTGTTCTTGCCGGACGAGAGCAGCGCCGAGGCCTTGCAATACAGTCCTGCTGTATCCTGACCTTTGCCTGCGCTGGGGGCACAGCTGTTGGCTCCCAAGGCGGTAGGAATCGCCGCACTAGAACGAAAAAGAGGAGCCGCTGCATATGCAGCGCCTCCTCTTATGGTGCGCCTGGCATGAGGACTGACTTGAAGATGAAAGTTCTTCCCGGACCTGGCCAGAGGGACCGAAGGGAAGCGCAAGGGCGGAACCGCGGGGGACCGTCTGTGCGAAGCGTGAAACGAAACGGCGAGTCGACGTACAGGAACCGGATACGAGGCGCTGTGGAACTGGGCTAACTGGCAAATGACAGCGAAACCCTCGTGACCAAAGTGAAGCGGCATAAATCCGGCGATTGTGCAGTGAAAGCCAATCACCTTACCCAGGCCATGTTTCCCTAGGAGTGCGTCGGCCAGAGATCCGAAGCCCTTGTTGCTAGGCGCCGTGGGCCTCGACGATCCGGGCCATGTGGGGGCGCTGGTACGCACCGCGCACGCCTCCGGAGCCGCGGCCTTGGTGGCGGTGGACTGCACGGATCCCTTCTATCGGCGGGCCGTACGCACCTCCATGGGCGGCATCTTCCGCCTGCCGGTGCTCGAGTTTTCCGAGCTAGGGAGGCCTCGGCGGTCCTTCGGCAAGCGGGCACCGCGGGGGTTCCGTGTGCGAAGGAGGGGCAGAGCCTGCGCGATCTGAGACCCGTGGAAGGGCCACAGGCCATATTCCTGGGTTCGGAGGCCTTCGGGTTGGAGGATCGGGATCACGGGTACTTCGATGGGCTGGTCTCGATTCCCATGCCCGTGGGGGTTGATTCCCTGTTGGTCAATGCGGCGGCGGCCGTACTGCTGTACGGCCTTCCCAAATATCACAAACCTGAACCCGTAGATGGCCAAGGATCGTCCCTACCTGGCAGCGACGGGCCACAATACGTCCCTACCCAGACCGTTCTATCCATGATCATCCTCGCAATCGCCTCGCTGCTCGTCCAGGGATCTGCCCCCGCACCCACCTGGTCCAACGCTATGGGGGAGCTCGTGCACAACAACTGCACCGAGTGCCACCGACCCGGCCAGTCCGGTCCTTTTCCGCTGCTGACCTACGCGGATGCCCGGCGGCGGGCGCCTATGTTGGCGGAGATGGTTGAGGACGAGCTGATGCCCCCGTGGCATCCGGTGGAAGGTCACGGCAACTTCAAGGCGAGCCGGCGCATGTCGGCGCAGGCCAGGGCGCTCTTCGTGGCTTGGGCAGACGCGGGAGCTCCCGAGGGTGATCCCCAGGCAGCTCCCACACCGCCCACCTACACCGAGGAATGGGTGCTCGGCGAGCCGGACATGATCGTGACCATGACCGAGGGCTACGACGTGCCCGCCGATGGTCCGGATATCTACTGGGACTTTGTGGTGCCCTTGGACCTGAAAGAGGACGTGTGGGTCGAAGCCATCGAACTGCATCCCGGCGCACCGCGTGTGTTGCATCACACGCTCTTCAGCATCGATACAAAGGGGCGGGGCCGGGAATTGGATGAGCAGCAGCCCGGCGTGGGCTTTAGCGATGACAACGTGGGCGATCTCGGCAACGGCAGGAGCCTGGGCGATGGCGTTTCCGGCACAGGTATCGACGGTGTTGGCCTCGGTGGCTGGGCTGTGGGTGGTCGTCCCTTCCGCTTGCCCATGGGCTTGGCGCGGCGTATCCCCGCCGGTGCCGACCTGATTCTGCGCAGTCACTTTCACCCCTCCGGCAAGGCCGAGACCGAGATCACAACGCTCGGCCTGTACTTCGCTAAGGAGGCGCCCACGCGCAGTCTGCACGCCCTGCAGCTGCCGCCCGAGTTTGGCGGGCTCGAGCGCCTACGCATCGGCGCGGGTGAGCGCGATGTGGCCGTGCAGGACAGCTTCACGCTACCCGTGGATACTCTGGCTATTACGGTCGGCGCCCACGCGCACTTTCTGGCGGAACGCGCCCAACTGTGGGTGACCCCGCCAGACGCCGAGCGGCGTAGCCTTTTTCTGATCGACCGTTGGGCGTTCGACTGGCAGCAGCGCTACGTCTACGACGAGCCCGTGTTCCTGCCGGCCGGTACACGTGTGGCCGCGCGCGTGACCTACGACAACTCCGACGAGAACCCCGACAATCCTTACTCGCCCCCGCGTCCCGTGCGATGGGGCCTGCAGAGCACGGACGAGATGGGCAGCGTAACCCTGGCCCTCGTGTCGGCGGATGAGGCCGACGCTCAGAAGCTGGCGCGTGCCTTATCGCAACACCATTTCAACCGTGGTTATGGAGTCACCCTGCGGCCCGAGCTGGGTGAGCAGGTTATGGAATTCGACGCGGAGGGTATGGGGCGCGTGCCGATCTCGGCGCTGCCTCAGAAGCTTCGTCTCGCGGCGAGCTTTTGGGACTTCGACGGAGACAAGGCCCTCGATCCCTGGGAGTTGGGACTCGAAGAGGACCGGGCTCGTGGCTACGCCAACCCCGGTACGCAGGGCCCGCTGTCCGAGCTAGCTCTTGGGTCCATGGCCATGAAGGTCAACGACACCCATGGCAAGACCCACACGCCCTTGGATGTGCGCATAAATCAGTTGCACGTGCTGGTGTTCACCACGCCGGACTGTCCCATCGCGGCGGTCTTTGGTCCCGAGCTCGAGCGTATCGAGTTGGAGTACAAGAATCGCGGCGTGAGTTTGTATCGCGTGCACGTGGGCGAGGATGTGGAAGGCGTGCAGGAGGTGGCGAGCAGCCACACCCTCTTGCTCGACCGCGACCTGAGTTTGGCCAAGGTCCTGGGCGCTACTCGCACCCCGGAGGTGGCCCTCGTCGGGCCGGACGCGAGCCTGCTCTATCGTGGGCGCATCAACGACCTCTACACGGCCGTGGGCCGGCGTCGTCAGGAGGCGGGCCAGCACGATCTGCGCCTGGCCCTAGAGGCGGCTTTGGCCGGCAAGGATGTGCCGGAATCCCGAACGAAGGCCGTGGGCTGCCTCCTGCCCTTACCCGCGTCCGAGTAATCCGGGATCCAAGCTTTCGGCGGCGTTGGTGCACAAACCGACCGCGGCTGAGCTCTCCGGCCCCGGCATTTCAGCCTGCAGCGGTCTTGCAGCTAGGCTCAGTGCATGAAGTCATGAGTCCACCCGAAGTACAAAACCAAGTGTCGCATCACCAACTGGAACCAGTATGACAAGGCTCTTGTCCGGCGGGGCGACATCACTTTGTGGGGCTCGGAGGGCGCAATCCGGTCGTCGAATCCACCGCGTTCAGGCCGACGCGGTGCCCCGCGCAAGTACTCGGTCCTGGCTATTGAAACAGACTTGACGCAGCGCCTGGTCTACGATCTTCCGCTTCGCGAAACCGAGGGGTTCTGGCGTACGCTGCTCGGCATCTTGGACCTCGGCTTGGACGCACCAAATCACACCACACTCTCACGACGAAGTCGCCAGATCAACATCGACTTGACGCCCAGAACCTCAGCAGGCCCCATTGATTTAATCATCGATAGCACTGGCCTCTCGATCGTCGGGCAGGGCGAATGGGCAGCAGCAAAGCACGGCAAACAGGGAAAGCGCGGTTGGAGGAAGCTTCACATCGGAGTCAAAGGGGCTGGCAAAATCTTTGCGCAGGACTTGATCGACAGGAATGTGGACGATGCGGAAACAGACGTTGAGTTGATCGACCCCGTCAAGGCTGACATCACGTGCGTCATTGGAGGTACGGCTTACGATACTGCCGCGATCTACGAGGCAGCCAGCGCTAGAGG
>JBLFXY010000055.1:0-15533 GCA_047611645.1 Glaciecola sp. | reverse complement strand
TGAGTTCTTCTCCGTCGGAAGGATAGAGAAAGAAGCCGCCGTGTTCCGCATCCCAAAAGTGCGTGATGGCCGCGTCGGTCAATTCTTTGGCAAAGCGCAGGTACTTTGGTTTTTGAGTGGCCTGGTGTAATTCAAGCATACCCCAAGTCATAAACGCATAGTCCTCAAGCATGCCCTGCAAGCCCGCTTGCCCGCCGCGCGAGCGCTTGTAGAGGCGGCCGGTTTCCGGATTCCTCAAGGTATTCCACGCATTGTCCGCAGCGAGCTCGGCAGCGAGCGTCCAGTCGGGCCGATCCATGGCGCGCCCGGCTTGAGCGAGGGCCGCGATCATCAACCCATTCCAGTCGGTGAGCACCTTGTCATCCTTGAAGGGATGAATGCGTTTCTCACGGACGGCGAAGAGCTTCGCACGTATGCGCTCCAGCCGAGCCAGGACGACCGGGCCCTCAGCTCCAATGCGTTCCGACACTTGCGCTAGAGTGGAGGTAAGGTGCGGGATGTTGTTGCCATTCTGCGTGCGAGAAACCTCGTCGCGAAAGTTGCCGGCGGATTGGATGTTATAGGTCGCAATGTACAGGTCCGCATCTTCTTTGGCGAGCAGCTCACGCAGCTCCTTGACGGTCCAAAAGTAGAACAACCCCTCCTCACCCTCGCTGTCCGCATCCTCCGCGCTGTAGAAACCGCCCAAAGGGTCGGTCATATCGCGCAATACGTAGGTGAATATTTTATCCACCGTGTCCGCGTACTCCGCTTTGCCTGTAACTTGCCAAGCCTCGGTGTACGCCATAGCGATCAAGGCTTGATCGTAGAGCATCTTTTCAAAGTGCGGAACAAGCCAGCGTGCATCCGTCGAATAACGGTGGAAACCGTATCCGACATGGTCCCAAATGCCACCTTTGCGCATCTCGTCGAGGGTCAACTTCACCATCTGCAGGCTCGCCGTATCACCGCTATCCGCATACTCGCGCAGCAGGAAGCGCATGTTGTGAGGGACTGGGAATTTGGGTGCCTTACTAAAACCACCCATGGAGGGATCGAACCCTGCGCGCAGTTCTTTGCGGGCTGAGGTCAAGACGCTGCGATCCAAACTTTTCCCATCACTTGGCGCTCCTTGTTTTTGAACCCACTCGACCAGACGGTTGGATTGGGTCAGGAGTTTGCTTCGATCCTGTTTCCAGGTCTGCCCGACCTGAGGCACCAATTCCATCATTCCTGGACGGCCACCGCGGCCGGTCTTGGGATAGTAAGTACCTGCATGGAACGGCTTTTTGTCCGGGGTCATGAGCACGGTCATTGGCCAACCACCGCGGCCAAATGCCTGAGCAAAACTCATATAGACATTGTCTACGTCGGGGCGTTCCTCGCGGTCCACCTTGATACAAACGAAGTGCTCGTTCATGAGCGCGGCCACCTCTTCATCCTCGAAGCTTTCATGCTCCATGACGTGGCACCAGTGACAGGTGGAGTAACCAATCGATAGGAAGATAGGCTTGTCTAGTTTTCTAGCTAGCGCGAAGGCTTCCTCTCCCCACGGATACCATTCGACGGGGTTACGCGCGTGCTGTGCTAAATACGGGCTCACCTCAAAGACCAGCCGATTGAATTCGGGGCCACCGTCCGCAGGCAGTTTCTGTATCTCTTCGGCACTAGGAAGGGGCTTGCGCAATTTGGATTCCGAGTGGTCCGCTTCTTGTCCCTTCACGGAACAGGAAAGGAATAGAAGGAGGGCAAAGAAGAGGATCTTGTTGAACATGTGGAAGAGAACTCGGGTTATTGGCGCTGCACGATCAAACGGTCCATGATTTCCACCAGGTCCGCTGCGGAACAAGGTCCGGAAAAACCGTGCAGAAGTTGACCTTCGGCATCAGTGAACATGACGTAAGGCAGGGTCGTTGCGTTCTCAACCTGCATGATCAGCTGCATGATCGACTCATCATCGGAGTCCGCGTCTGCAGCGACTGTGACAAAGTTGGAACTCAGCTTTTCCGATACGGAGTCATCGACGAGCAGACTCTCGACGAGCTTGCGACAATCGGGGCACGCCTTACGGCCGAATTCCACGAAGATCATGCGACCCGATCGTTTGGCCTGCTCGATGCCGCCTTCTAAGGTCACAAACCAGTTGTGGGCACCCTGGTCATCGAAGTGGGGATGGCTGTTGGATTCGCTCATTGGAAGATCGGGGTTAGCGCCCAAATGAAGAAGCGCGATCACCTTGATCGCGCTTCATTGCGGGCGCTACTGGCCCCAGGATAGCAATACGGGCAGGATCAGGCTTTGCGACTTTTGAGGTACGCTTCGATGAAGCCATCCAAATCGCCGTCCATAACCCCTTGCACGTTACCGACTTCCACGTTGGTACGGTGATCCTTGACCATCTGGTAGGGCTGCATCACGTATGAGCGAATCTGGCTGCCCCACGCAATTTCACCTTTCTCACCGTAGAGCGCCGCCATCTCCTTGTCCCGCTTGCTTTCTTCAAGCTGGATCAGCTTGCCTTTCAGCAGCTTGAGGGCCTGGGCCCGGTTCTTGTGCTGGCTGCGTTCATTCTGGCAGCGTACGACCACGCCCGTGGGAATGTGAGTCATGCGTACCGCGGACTCGGTCTTGTTCACGTGTTGGCCGCCGGCTCCGCCTGCGCGCATGGTGTCGACCCGGATGTCCGCTTCGTTGACTTCGAGATCGACGTCATCGGAAAGCTCCGGGGTCACATCCACCGAAGCAAACGATGTTTGGCGGCGTGATTGGGAGTCGAAAGGACTGATTCGAACCAGGCGATGCACCCCGGATTCAGCCTTGAGGTAGCCGAATGCGTAGTCGCCGATGATGCGCAAGGTCGCGCCGCGGATTCCACCTTCGGTCTCCTCCTGGTATTCGACCTGCTCGGCCTTAAAGCCACGACGCTCGGCCCAGCGCCCGAACATGCGCAGCAACATGGACGCCCAGTCGCAGGCGTCCACGCCCCCCGCACCGGCACTGATTTGCAGGTAGGCGTTGGCGCGATCGTTGGGCCCGCCCAGCATGACCTGGAATTCCAAGCTATCGATATGCTCGACGATGCTGGCGTGCTGGCTCTCTATCTCGATGGCGACCTCTTCCTCGCCCAGCTCTTCAGCCATCTCCACCAGTACTTCGATCTCCTCAAACGCCGTTTCTACTTTGCGGATCGGGTCTACCGTGAGCTTCAAGCCCTTCGCCTCATGGATAAGAGCTTGGCTCTTTTCGGCGTCATTCCAGAAATCAGGCGATTCCTGGAGGTTTTCGATCTCTAGCAGTCGTGTTGCGCGCTTGGAGTAGTCAAAGACTCTCCTTCAGCTGAGTCAGCCGGCTGCGCAAATCCTTTTCAACGTCTTGAAGTTCCGTGAGAGTCGCCATAGGCAGGGATTCTAATAAGCGCCACGCTCCGGAAAACGTCCCCAGCCGTTTTTTTTGCGCCCGGGGACCGTACCTTAGCGCTATGCAAATCGAACTGCCCACCGTGCAAGGCCGCCTCATCAAGCGGTACAAGCGATTCCTGGCCGATGTAGAAATGGAAAACGGGGAAACCCTGACGGCTCATTGCCCCAATACCGGCTCGCTGAAGGGCTGTTTGGAGGCCGGGTCGAAGGTTGTGCTGCGCGACAGTCAAAACCCCGCCCGCAAGTTGCAATACACCCTGCAAACCATCGAAGTCGACGGAACCTGGGTCAATGTGGATACGGGCCTGCCCGAGGCCCTGGCTTTCGAGGCCATTCAGGCCGGGTTGATCCCCTCACTGACCGGCTTCGAAAAGGCCCGCCGGGAGGTCAAGTACGGCAAGAACAGCCGCATCGACGTGCTGCTTGAGGACGAAAAAAAGGGTCGCTGCTACGTGGAGGTCAAAAACACCACTCTAGTGGACGGCAAACTGGCCATGTTCCCCGACGCGGTCACCGAGCGTGGCCGCAAGCACCTGTATGAGCTGGCCGACATGGTCGAGGAAGGCCACCGCGGCGTCATGCTCTTTGTCGTGTCGCGGGACGATGTGACGTCCTTCTCCCCGGCGGAACACATCGATCCCGCCTACACCGCATCCCTGCGCGAGGTCGCCGCCAAAGGCGTAGAGCTCCTGGCCTACTCCACCAAGGTAGAGCCCGACAGCTTCAACCTGCACAAGCCGCTCACGATCAAGCTCTAACCGACGGGCGCCTTGGGTTCAGTCTTTCAAGCCCTGGAACCCGAGTAAATACCCAGGCAGGGCATTTACCTGTGGCCACAAGCATTGTTTTGCCAAATAATATGCGGATGCCCATCTCCACCGGTCCCAGAACCCTGCCCCGCGAGACCTATCGCAACCTCATTCGCGTTCATGAGCGCCTAACCGGCGAATTGGCGAACCTCCTGCGCGAACACGGTGCCTCCGGCGCGCAATACAACGTGATGCGGGTTCTGCAAGGGGCTCCCCCGGAAGGTGCCGCTTGCCAGTACATCAGCGCCCACCTGCTGACCAAGGTGCCCGATGTGACTCGCTTGATCGACCGCATGGTGGCTTCCGACCTAGTACGGCGTGAACGCAGCAAGAAGGACCGCCGCATCGTGCTCGTCAATCTCACCAGCAAGGGCCGAGAGATGTTTGCGCAACTGGAAGCCCCCATCGACAAACTGCACGAAACACAATTCGCACACCTCTCAGGCGAGCAAGCCCAAACCCTCAATCGCGCGTTGCTCGAGGTCCTCGGTCAATTGCCCGAAGAAAACAACGCACGACAGGACCCTTCCGAGCCGAAAGAGTCCTAAGTCTTGAACCGTTTCATACGCACCCAATGGGCCTTGTCTAGCCTTCTCCTCGCCGCGATCCTGCCCTGCTGCAAGGATTCCGCGCCTCCGCCTAGCCCGCCTGACGTGGCCGCTCTGGGGCGTTTGATACCCTCCATCAAGGAGGATTTGGTCGAGGCCACAGAGCGGGTTCGCCAAGACCCCGACAACGGGGAGCTTTGGGCCAAACTTGGCGTGCGTTACGAGATCCATAGCGCTCCTGGAGCTGCTCTCGTGTGCTATGCGGTGGCTTCCGACCACCTACCGACCCATGCCCGCTGGCCCTACCGCGCAGCGCTGTCGGCCGGCCGAACGGAGAACCCCGAAGTGGCCCTCGTTTGGATTGAGCGAAGTATCGAGCTAGACCCGACCTATCCCACGTCGTTTTACCGCAAGGGAAACTGGCTATTGGAATTGGGGCGTCTGGAAGAAGCCAAGCAGGCCTACCAAAAAGCCGCAAGCCTAGCGCCGACCCACTCCGAAACCTGGGCGGGTCTTGCGCGCGTTGCCCTCCAAGCCGATGAACCCGAGTTGGCCCTAGCCCTGGTCAAGAAGGCCCGCAAGCTGGACTCAACGGACGCCTACTTGCACCTGCTGTTTGGAATCACATTGAGCCAACTTGAGCGCGAGTCAGAAGCTGTGGTGCACCTGGCTTTAGGCCAAGGCTCTTCCCCTTCGGTCAACGACCCTTGGAGCCGGATTGCCAGCGGCGGTCGTACCGCGGACCACAACCTCCTAGAACGCGGACGCGCCATGGAAGCCAAAGGCGATTGGTCGGGTGCGATTCGAACCTACCGGGAAATCATGGCGAGTCGTCCGGGCGAGGTCCGCTTGCCCATAAGGCTGGCCCGCACCCTGCTCCAAGCTGGGCGTGGTCGCGAAGCCTTGCAACTTGTGGAGGAGACACTCATACGGTATCCAAGCCACTTGGGCCTGTTGATCTTCTACGGCGCCCTTTTGATCAAGCAAGACGATTTGGTTGGGGCATGGAAAGCATGCACCCAAGCGTTGATGACTTCGCCCGATCGACCCGACGCGTACATTTTCAAATCCACCCTACTAGCTCGCGAAGGCAAGCACCGGGAGGCCCTGATGGCTGCAAACACCGCTGTCGACAAGGACCCCGCGTCCAGCCGAGCTTATGAAGCCCAGGCCCAACGCTATGGCGCCCTCAAGCAACCCTGGGACGCCGTCCGCGTCCTCGAAACAGCGTTCCAACAAGAAGGGTTCAAACCCTCCGTGCGTTTCTACCAAATGCTCATGGAAGGACTCACCGCTATCAAGCGTCCGGACAAGCTCCCCCCCATCATCCAACGCGCGCAAGCCGATTACGGCACAGAAGTCTTCCCCAATTAGCTATGAGAGTTTCACTGTCCGTCCACGTTGTACTTTTGGTGGGCTCCTGCGCCATCGCTAGTAGCTTCATTGCTGGCTGCTCAAAATCCGCAGAGTCCACGACGAATTCCAGCACGGAAAATACGGAAGAACCCGCGGGACCGGCATGGTTCACCGAGTGTGCGGCCGAATCGGGCATCGACTTCCTCCACGTTACTGGGCACGATCAAAAATTCGTCTTCCCCGAGATCATGAGCACGGGCGCCGCTTTGTTCGATATGGATGGCGATGGCGATTTGGACGCCTACCTAGTCCAAGGCGGACATTGGAGTCAAAAGGAAGGCGCTCGGGATGGCGTGCAAGGCAACCAGCTCTACGAGAACAACGGTCAAGGTGTTTTTAAGAACGTGAGTCAAGGATCAGGCGCGGACGACAAGCGTTACGGCATGGGTGTCTCGACCGGCGACTACGATGGCGATGGCGATACGGATATCTACGTTTCCAACCTCAATCGCAACACACTGCTGAAAAACGACGGTCAGGGGCACTTTACCGACGTGACAGAAAGCGCAGGCGTGGGTGGATCCGTGTGGAGCGCGAGCTCGGCCTTCCTGGACTACGATCGCGATGGCGACCTGGACCTTTTCGTAACCAATTACATCTATTGGGACGAGGATTCGGAACTCCCCTGCCAGGATCCGCCGCGCGGACTGACCTATTGCAGCCCCAAGAGTTACAGCGCGCCCACCCCCGACACGCTCTACCGCAACGAAGGCGATGGCACCTTCACCGATGCTTCCCTTGAGGTTGGCCTGCGTTTATCCAAGGGCAATGGATTGGGTGTGCTGTGCGCCGATTTCGATGGCAATGGCTACCAGGAAATTTTCGTGGCCAACGACGGCACACCGAACAAACTGTGGGTTGTGGGTGCAGACGGCAAGTGGACGGAGAAAGGCCTTGTGAAAGGCTGCGCCGTCGACAATCAAGGCCGTGCAAAAGCAGGCATGGGCGTTTCCGCCGCGGACTTGGACTTTGATGGCGATGAGGATTTGCTGGTTGTAAATCTGAAGGGCGAGGACGATTCCCTCTATCGCAATGATGGGGGTCGTTTTTCAGATCGCACGCCGCGTGCTGGCCTAGCGCACCTTTCCAACAAGCGCACGCGCTTCGGCGTGGTTCTGCGCGACTTTGATCACGATGGTTTCATCGACATCTACCAAGCCAACGGTCACGTGACCCACCCCATTCAATTGGGAGAAGGCGATCCCTTCGCGGACGACAACAACTTGATTAGGGGCCTAGACAAAATGCGCTTTGAACAAGTCAGTCCTCTGGGTGGAGTAGCCCAACCGCTCATAGCCACATCCCGCGCCGCAGCGTACGGTGATATCGACGGTGATGGCGACCTGGATCTGCTGATCCACAACCTCGATTCAGGCGCTCACTTGTTACGCAACGTGGCTCCCAAAAAAGGTCACTGGGCGCTGATTCATGTGCTTGAAAAGAGTGGATCCGAAGCCATTGGCGCTACTTTCGCGGCCAAGGCTGGAGAGCGCGTCATGCGCCGCCAAGTCCGCACAACCGAAAGTTATTGCGCTGCAAGCGACGGCCGCCTGCACTTCGGGCTGGGCCAAGCCACCCAGCTCACCGGCATCCAAATGACTTGGTCCGATGGCCAAACCGAATCCTTTGGCACCCTAAGCTGCGACAAAATCCACACCCTGCGCCGCGGCGAGGGTCGATCGGAGTAAAGCGCCGCGATCGGGAGAAAGCGCGGTGTTCTGCACCAATGGAACCCACGCAAAGTAGATCGACAGCCCGCTCTACCTATTCGTTTTGGCTCCACTGCCTTTCAACTCATCCGGCATCGCAGATTCAAAATCTCTTTCGGCCTAGGGGCGGGGACCACTAGCTACACCCGAAAACAAACCTCTCCAATTGGCAATCTCTCGCTCGGGCTCCTTCGCGTCCAGTCCCCTTCTATAGCAAACTAGATGCGTTCTGCAGCTGCATCGAACGATTCTGTAGGCAGTTCCTGAACGGCTTGTTGGCCCATTTTCCAACCGCGGGCAGCGGCCTTGCCGAAGGCAACGCCATACATTGAGTTGCCGGCTAAGAGCAGTGGGCCCTGGCCTTGCGTGAAGGTTCGCAAACTCGCTTCGATACGAGCCACGCGATCCAAGTGCCCCAGGTTGTATTGGGGAATCGCTTTGTCCCAGCGCGTTTCGAAGGAGAACTCGGGTGCCACGGAACAGCCAAAGAGGTCTCGAATTTCGTGGATAGCAACTTGTTTGAGCTGATCAGCGTCCAGGACGGCTATGGAAGGATCCAATGCGCCGCCGTACAGAGCGCGCACCAAGGTGTGTCCTGTGGCAGCGCGGCCTGAAAAAATACTGCTGTCCCAGAGGAATCCTAAAGCGCGGGGCTTTTCGGACCTGGGTATTAAGCACCCGAAACCATTGGGGAAATATCCTTGGGCTTCGGGAGGAAAACCAAGAGACAACACGGTCACGCCCGGGTGATCGATGGAGTCCAATTCAGCGGACAGGGTCGGCGCATCCGTATCGAACATGCGCGCCATCCTGGGACCTTCGGTGGCGAGCACAACGGCATCCGCGATCAGATCTTCCGACTCGCCTTCCAATCGCAGGGCCCACTGTCCGTGGTTTCCGCGCAGTACGCTTTCCACGCGAATGCCACAGCGAACTGTGAAGGGAGCCTTCTTAGCGAGCGCCAAAGGAAGCGCTTGCAACCCTCCAGCAAACGAGGTCAAGGTGCCACTCGGTCCGGATGGCCCGCCCTTGCTGCCAGCACGCTTGATCGCGACCAGTGCCTTAAATAACGAGCCATACTGCTGTTCCATTTCAGCCATGCGCGGAAAGGCGGCGGGTAGGGATATTTTTTTGGCATCCCCGGCATAAACACCCTGAACCATGGGGGCCAGCATGCGATCCGCCGCCTGCTTGCCAAGCCGTCGCCGCCCGAATTCCCAAACGCTCTCGTCGCCGTCCCCCTGTTTCCCTGGCACCAGGATTTCGCGGGCCATTCGCATGAGGCCCAAGGGCGAAAGAATGCGACCGGTTAGGAACTTCAGGGGATGGGCGTGGATTTCGCGCAGGCGTCCGCCGAGCACCAAAAAGCGGTGGGCTGCGGCTTCATTCGCGGGAAGTTTGGTGAGGCCCGCCAACTTCACCAATTCGTCGAGAGCGGGTTCGTTGTCGAGAAATCCGGTGGGCCCTGACTCGGTCAACCAACCGCCTTCGTGGTGATTGGAAATGGCCTTGCCCCCGACCTGATCGGCGGCGTCCAGCAAAGTAATTTGCACGGATATGCCGGAATTGAGGGCTTTCTGCTGAGCAGCCCAGGCGGCTGCCAGCCCAGAAATTCCACCACCAACGACGACCAAATGCATGTGCTGACCCTAAACGGTTTGACTGAAAGAGGGTCCCGTAGATTCCTTGCCCTCGCGGATTCGGCGATCAAAGCAAATGGCTAGGTTGCGAACGAAGAGCTCTCCGATCGGCGTCGCTTCCACTTGCTTCGGACCGACGATCGCCAAGCCTTCCTCGACAAGCGGCTCTAGCAGCTTCAGGTCCGGAGCGAAGTATTCCATGAAGTTGATGCCGAACCGCTCTTCCTGGGCTTCCACATCTACCTTGAAGTTGCACATGAGGTCGTGAATAACCGCACGGCGTAATTCATCGTCGCCCTCGCGCAGAACACCGCGCGCAGCCGACAACTCGCCTGCTTCAATCGCTTCGCGATAGGTCGTCAGCTTCTTAGCATTTTGCACATAGAGACCACCCACGTCGCCGATTGCGGAAATTCCGAGGCCGATCACATCCGTCGCGGGGATGACGGCGTAACCCTGGAAGTTGCGGCGCAACCGGCCAGCCACTCGGGCCTTGGCCAACTCATCGGCGGGCAACGCAAAGTGATCCATTCCGATGGGCTCAAAGCCAGCGGCCAAGAAAAGTTCACGAGCGGCACCGAATAGTGCGGCTTTTTCTTCGGGTTCAGGAAGCGTTGCCGTCTCGATCATCTTCTGATGACCACGCACCCACGGCACGTATGCAAAGGAGTACACGGCGGCGCGGTCGCAGCCCATATCGATCACCGCTTGTACGGTTCTCTCAAAGGCCTCTACGGTTTGGTGCGGCAATCCATAAATCAAATCCACGTTCACCCCGCGGAAACCGAGTTCCCGAGCGGTTTTGATCAGATTGGAGGTGAGTTCTTCGGATTGAATGCGGTTGATAGCCACTTGAACCTCAGGGGTGAGGTCCTGGACGCCCAACGATATACGGTTGAACCCATGCTTGGCGAGAACGGCTAGATGCTCAGGCTTGGTCACGCGCGGATCCACCTCGACCGCCTTTTCACACCCTTCGATAAACTCGAAGTTCTCCTCGAGCTTGCACATCAAACGATCAAGTTGCTCCGGAGATTGGTAAGTGGGTGTCCCGCCTCCCAGGTGAAGCTGCGAAACCTTCTTGCGCTCACCCAACTCGGGCATGATCAGATCGATCTCCCGATCCAATAGGTCGAGGTAGGGAAGAGATTTGGTTTTATCCGGGCTGATAATTACGTGGCAGCCACAGAACAAGCAGCGCTCTTCACAGAATGGAAGGTGAATGTAAATGGACAGGGACTCATCCGGACGCTTGCTCGCTTCGCGCAAGTGCACTTTGTATTGGTCGGGAGTGATCCCGTCGTGAAAATCCAAAGCGGTGGGATAGCTAGTATAGCGCGGTCCGGGACGATCAAATTGACCGATCAGGCGCGCAATTTCCGAGCGCTGATTGGGCCTTTCGGGAGTGCTCATGCGGAAACTCCGGCTTCGTTGTGAACGGCGCTCACCAAGGCGTGCACGCTATCGATCGGAACCTCGGGCAGGATGCCGTGGCCTAAGTTGACGATGTGCCCGTGGGCCGGAACGGTGCGCAGCAATTCTTCAGCGGCGCGTTTCGTAGCTTCGGGGCCTGCCAAGAGAATGGCGGGATCAATGTTGCCTTGCAGGGCTTTGCGACCTTCGCCTACCGTGGGGATCGACTTGCGAGCTTCGGCCATGTCGGTTCGCCAGCACAGACCCAAACCGTCGCACGGTAAGTTCTGGGTCATATGATTTAGGTGCGGAGCGCCTTGGGCAAAGTAGATCGTCGGGATTCCTTTTTCGCGCAATCCGGAGAGCAGTCGAATGAGGTGAGGCTCGACGTGATCGGTGTAGGTTTTCACGGAGAGCAAACCTGCCCATGAATCGAAAATTTGGATCACATCGGCACCGCTGCGGTACTGTTCGATGGTGTATTCGAGGCACAGCGTGGTGAGCGTGGTGAGCAGCTCGCCGAACAAGACTTCATCCTCGGCCAACAAAGCTCGCAGGAAGGGGAAGCCCTTCCCGCCCTTGCCTTCGACCACATACGCAGCGATGGACCAGGGAGCTCCAGCAAACCCGATCAGATTAGCGCGACCATTGAGCCCTTTCTTCACGCGCCGCAAGGTTTCGTACATCTCGGGTGCGATCTCTTCAGCATCGGGTATGCGCAACTTGCGGATCGAAGCCGCGTCTCGCAAGGGATTGGGAACAATGGGGCCCGGGTCGAAGTGGAACGGCACGCCCAAGGCGGCCACGGGCGTCATCAAGTCCGCAAAGATGATGGCCGCATCCAACGGGAAACGCTCCATGGGCTGCAAGGTCACCTCGGTGGCGAGATCCGGCGAGGCACACATCTGCTCAAATGTGTTTTTCTTACGCAGCTCGCGATACTCCGGCAAGTAGCGCCCAGCCTGGCGCATAATCCAAAGGGGGCGGCGTTCGGTTTTCTCACCCATTAGGGTGCGTAAAAATAGATCGTTCATTGGGATTCCTCGGGCTTACTTGTGAAGCGGTAGCCAACACCACGAACGGTGTGGATGTGCTTCGGGTGATCGGGTTCGCGTTCGAAGCGTTTGCGTAATCGAACGATAAAGTTGTCGATGGTTCGGGTGGAGGGGAATACCTCGTAACCCCAAACCTGTTCGAGAATGAATTCGCGTGAGACCACTTCCCCATCGCGCTCTGCGAGCGTTTTGAGAATCATGGCTTCTTTGTGGGAGAGCTGTTGATCCTTCCCATCCCAGGAAGATCCGTTGTAGCTGCGATAGTCGAAGTTGTTCCCGCCAAACTTCAGGTGGGTATCTCCGTCCACCTGCGGCTCGGAGCGATACCAACGTTCGCGACGCAGGATGACGCTAACCCGCAGAAGCAGTTCGCGTAGAGCAAAGGGCTTAGGCAGGTAGTCGTCTCCACCGAGCTCAAGGCCATGAATGCGGTCTTCCGCGGTGCCCTTGGCTGTCAGGAAGAGAACGGGTACTTGATTGCCTTCGGACCGCAGGGTTTTGCAAACGCCATAACCGTCCATGCCCGGCATCATCACGTCCAACAGAACCAAGTCATAATGCTTGCTGCGCAGGAGGTCCAAAGCCGTCAAGCCGTCTCCAACCATGCTGACCTCATAGCCTTCCGCTTCAAGGTTTTCAGCGATGCCCGCGGCCAAGGCCTCTTCGTCGTCGACGACCAGAATATGGTGTTCGTGTTTCATGCGGTTTTTTCCTTCGGCACGTGTAGAGGCCAACTCGCTTTGAAAGTTGCGCCTAGGCCGGGTCCCTCGCTCTCGGCTTCCAGGCGACCGGAATCGGCCTGTACGGCTGCTCGTGCGATGTAGAGCCCGAGCCCGCTGCCTTTCGTTTTGCGGGTCATTTCACTGCCTACACGGTAGAAGCGTTCAAAAATGCGCTCGTCCTCTCCCGGAGGAAATCCTAGGCCCCGATCGATCACGTCTAGTTTCACCAGCGAGCCGGCAACGGACAGGTTGACTTTGACGTCGCCATGGCCTGCCGCCTTCACGGACTTGCATGCATTGTCCACGAGGTTCTGAATCACAGCGCGGGTTCCAATTTCATCGCCGAAAATCGTACAAGTGCCTTCGCATTTGCAGACCAAGTCTACGCTTGGGTAGCGCATTCCGACTTCTCGTATGACGTCGGAAACCATCTCGGACAGGGAAATGTCAACCTGCTCAAATTGGCGCGTACCGGCTTCCAATCTAGCGGAGTCCAGAATATTTCCAATGAACTTTTCAAGCCGAAATACATCGTTCAACATGCGTTCACTCAGTTTGCGCACCCTTGCGGGTTCCATTTCACGCATTTCCAAAGTCTCTACTGAAAGCTTGATGCTGGCGAGAGGACTCTTTAGTTCGTGCCCAACCGATGCCAAGAAATTATTCTGCCGTTGCAATAAATTTCCGCGCTGCCGAACCGTGCGTACTAGGACCACACTGCCAACGACCAAAACATAGAGAAAGAAGCCTCCTTCCCATCGATAGCGATTGATTCGGCGGTCGAGGCTGTCTTGCAAAACCTCCAGCCGTTCGGGTTTGATGCGAATCGTGCCCTCTTCAAGAATGAGGTTGGGATGGCCCGACGACCACATTTCCATTTGATCGACAGTCAAATGGCTATTAGCCCAGAGCGCTTGGCCACCGAGTACCTGGACCATCTCTTTATGGTTGACCTTGGCGAAGACCACTTGGTCATAGACCCAGTAAGACGCCTGGAGAATGCAGATTCCAAAGAGCACGAGGATCGTGATCAGGAAACCGCGCCCGGTTGGCCACATAACCTTCACGCGGCAGGTACCTCTGTAAATGCGCGCTCTAGGCAGTCGGCCAATCGATCCACATCGGCTTTTTTGTGGGCAATGGAGAGAAAGCCAACCTCATAGGCGGAAGGCGCTAGAGCGACTCCCTGTGAGAGCAGGCTGTGGAAGATAGCGCCGAAGCGATCGGCCGCGCTCGATTCGATGCCTTCCGCTGAACGGGGGGCCTCTCCAGGCTGCAATGACATCCAAAACAAGGAACCCTGACGTACCAGCGTCGCATCGTTTTTCTCGAGGATGGGCGCTAAGCGCTCCTCAAGATATTGGCCCAACTGCTCTAGCTTCTCCCAACCATTTTCATCCTGGAGTGTTTTCAAAGTTGCGAGCCCTGCAGCCATGGCCAGCGGATTACCGGACAGCGTACCCGCCTGATAAACCGGGCCTAACGGAGCCAGGTGATTCATGTATTCACGCTTGCCTCCGAACGCTCCCACGGGGAGCCCTCCGCCCACGATTTTGCCGTAGGTCACCAAGTCCGGCTCGATGCCATATAGCTCCCAAGCGCCGCCTTTCCCGACGCGGAATCCGGAGATGACCTCGTCAAAGATCAACAACGTTCCGTGCTCTCGGGTAATTTCGCGCAGGCGCTTTAAGAAAGCGGGGCGCTGCAGCAACAGTCCGTTGTTAGCGGGAATAGGCTCAATAATTACAACGGCAATTTCTGATCCCTGTTCAGCAAACAGTTTTTCAAGCGCGGCTTCGTCGTCCAAAGGAAGGACCAATGTGCACTCGGTGAAGGCCTTGGGTACACCCGCTGAAGAAGCTTCGCCGAACGTCACCAACCCGGAGCCCGCGCTGACCAACAAGTGGTCCGCATGCCCGTGGTAACAGCCAGAAAACTTGACCAACTTGTCGCGCCCGGTAACGCCACGGGCCAAACGAATCGCACTCATAGTGGCTTCGGTTCCAGAGGACACGAACCGCAAGGACTCGACACCCGTGAGCTTGTGAATTTCCTCTGCCAGCAACACTTCGCCCTCGCAGGGAGCTCCGAAGGTGGTTCCAAGGGTGAGCTGTTTGGCAACCGCCTTTTGAACCGCGGCATGGCTATGGCCCAGAATCAGCGGGCCCCAAGAGCAAACAAAGTCCAAGAACTCTCGCCCATCGGCATCGAACAGTCTAGATCCTGCACCGCGAACGATCACCGGCGGCTCACCACCCACGGCTCCGAAGGCTCGGACCGGCGAGCTCACACCGCCGGGAATGACGGCCTGTGCGCGTTCGAAAAGGTCTTGGGATCGACTCGAGGTGTTTGAATTCATAGCCAAGCTCCGGCAAGCGCTTCGCGCGCGTGGTAAGTGATGATCTGGTCGGCTCCTGCGCGGACCATGGCGTGAAGGTTTTCAGATACTACAGCTGCCTCATCGAGCCAGCCCTGTGCGACCGCGGCTTTTACCGCAGAAAATTCCCCAGAGACGTTATACGCCGCCAGGGGCAAAGTACTCGCGGCCCGAACTTTAGCGATAACGTCGAGGTATGCCAACGCGGGCTTCACCATAAGGAAATCTGCGCCTTCCGCTTCATCCAAGGCCGCTTCCCTGAGGGCTTCCCGCGAATTGCGCGGATCCATTTGGTATGTCTTGCGGTCTCCCGCGGCCGGTGCGGAATCCGCAGCATCCCGGAAGGGTCCATAGTACGCGGAAGCGTATTTCACCGCGTAGGACATGATGGCCACATCGTCAAAGCCATTGCCATCGAGCTTGCGCCGCATGGCCGCGATCCTGCC
>JBLFXY010000054.1:0-15840 GCA_047611645.1 Glaciecola sp. | reverse complement strand
TGCATTAGGAAGCACCCTTCGGCGGCACCACTTCGATTGTACAGTCAACGCACAAGGCAATTGGAAGAGCGCGGCTGTGGCACGTTTATCCGGGGCTCCCATTCGACTGGCAAGCGCGCGCCAAGATTGGCGCGAGAGTTCTGCAGCTTGGCTGTCCAATCGGTTTGCCAAAGCCGCACAGGGAGAGCATGCCATGCACCGCATGCTAGCCCTGTGCGAAGCGATCGGCTCGCAGACCGCGCTGCGTTGGGACTTGCCGCTCACGAGAGAGGAAACCCTTCGAGGTCAGAATCAGCTAGGCGACCTACTCCCACACGCCGGGCCCGCACGGATTTTGCACCTTTCGGCGCCAGGAGATCCTCGCTCGTGGCCAGCGGAGTCGTACGCGATCTTGGCCGCATCGCTGACTGAGGCTGGCGAACAAGTTCTGTGCCTCTCCGGCCCGTCCGAACAACAAGCTGGAGAGATGGTGGCCGCGTTACTCACCTCCAACAAGGGTGTCTCCCACCTGGTCGGCCAGCGCGGTCTGCGACAGCTCGCGGCACTGCTCAAGGCAGCGGCCCAACGAGAAATGCGCATGCTCGCCACCGACTCCGGGCCCAGCCACCTGGCCTGCGCTGTTGGCCTACCTGTCGATCTTCTCGCGGGCCCCACGAATCCAAACCGCACGGGACCCTGGCCAACAAGCCTTCCTAACAGGCACCTTCAGGACCCCGAAACTCGCAGCATGGAGGCACTCAACCCCGCTTGGGTGCAGCGCTGGCTTCTCGGGAACTAGCGTTAGGAATCACATCACTCCTGGGGCGTAAACACAGAGTCCAAAACAACTCGACGAACTCAAAAAGGCGGCGATCCCCGCTTGGGAATCGCCGCCTTTCTTTTGGGAGTATTTTCACATCAGGGGGTCTTGGGAGCTGGCTTGACACCCTCGCGCTCCAACGTCTCTATGCGCTCCGGCACATCCCTGTAATCGGGCCAAAGTACGTCGATGATTTGTAAGGTTCGAAGGGCTTGGGATTCGTCCCGTTGATCCGCGAGAGACTGGAAAAGTGTTTCCGTCCTTTGAACTCGGGCTTGAAGATCAATCATGCGAACCTCGACATCGGAATACTTGGGGGCCTGGGTCAGAAGACTGGAATAGGCCTGTAGAGCATCGGGATAGCGGCGGTCGTCCTCCAAGCGGCGCGCCGCTTGGTAAAGGGAAGCAATGCGAGCCGCCTCCACATCAGTGAGTGCTGCGGTGATGACTTCCGCTTGTGCGTCGGTAAGAGCCAAAGCCTCCTCGAACACAATTTTAGACTTTTCGAATTCGCCCCGCATGAGTGCGGACTCGCCCTTGTTGATCAAAATGGCTACCTCCGCCTCGACTTTTGCACGCTCCAAACCCTCGCGGGCGACGTCGTTTCCGGAGTCCTGTCGCAAGGCCTGGCCGTACTCCGAGCGAGCCGCGTAAAACAACCCCTCCCCTTCGAGCAAAGCAGCTGCTTCTTGGTGCTCAATGGATCGTGCATGGTCCACCTGTCCTACTCGCCGCCTGAGCCGGGCATCCTCATCCCGGTACTTGCGCACATAGCCAAAGCGACTGGCCGCGATGGCGAACTCCTCCTCAACCAAACCTCCGACGCCTTGATCGTAGTACTCCGCCGCCAACTCCTGGCGATAGGCCATTTTTTCATCCATGGCGGCTAAGCCTTCGTGTGCAGGAGCAAAGTCCGGCACATACTCGAGGGCCTTGGTGAAACTTTCCCAGGCCTCCTGATACGCGTCACTTCCAGCTAGCTCGATGGCTTCATTGGTGAGCGTGGTAGCCAATTTGTTCTTGGTCTTGTGAATCCAGCGCTTGACGAGGTCCTCATTCGGATCGGTTTCGAGGGCTTCGGCAAAAAGGCTGAGAGCCAAGTAATCCTGGTCCTGCAAGGTTGAGCGGCGGCCCCGGTCCAAAAGGTGGGCCACCGATGTGGCCTGATGGAGCAATTCGTAATCCTCGTTCACAGGATCTTCCTTGCGCAGCCTGACGGCCTCCTCGACCGCTTGGGCATACCGGCCAAACCGCACCATTTGATTGACCTCCTCGATGGGATCAAGGGAGGAGTCGACAGGGGCCGAGCAGGCCGCCAGCAGCGCCCATCCGGCGCAAGGGAGCCACAAGGGCATAATTGTTCGAAGGTGAGCCATAGCGTTGAGACCAGGGACGAACCTGGACCTGCAATCTTCCCCGCAAGCACGAGGGGATGCAATCGCTACTCCAAGACAAGACCCAATTCCCGGTCAAAAAACGGTCCGGAGAGGACACTCGTCCAATTGCAGGAGGCTGGACTCCAGTGCGGCACTAGGTCCGGATGCTGTCCGTGAGGGCAATGCCCAGGCTGCCGACGATCAAAATAGGCAGCCAGCCAGCCAAAATCGGGGACAGACCGCCACCGAGCCCAAGACTCCTGAACACGAAGTCGATGGCGAAGTAGAAGATGCAGAACAGGCCCCCGAGAGCCATGCGCTCGGTGCCTTTGCCCCTTTCATACTGGAACAACACCGGAAGCCCCACCAATAGCAAGACCACATTGGCCAGGGGGAAGGTCAGCAGGTAGTGCCAGAGAGTGTTAAACGCCGAGTCTTCGGGCTCTCGGCTCATCAATTCCTGGACCTCAGAGAAAGAGAGGTCCAACGGGACTTTTGAGCGACGATAGGTCAGGGCCAGCTCCGGCGTCAAATCAAATCCAACAAGCACTTCGATTGATGTGGACTCTCTCTTGTCCGCCACCACGGTGCGCATGCCCCCTCGAAGCCTCCACAAATTGGTATTCTCATCCCAAATCGCCTCCTTGGCTTTGGTATGGACCGTGATATCGCCGTTGTACACCACCACCGAGAGATCCTCAGCTCGGATGGGATCCGCGTCAGGGAAAAGCCGTTTCACGAACGCTGTGGCCCCGGATAGATCGTGTATGAGGACATCCTCAAGCACGCGCTCCGGCTTGCGCTCTTCCAGTTGATAAAGGGCGAAATCCCGTTTGTCCGCAAGCTGGGCCACGGCGGCTTCCCTCAAGAAGAACATCATCCCGGCCAACACAAACCCACAGAAGAAAATGGGTACCAACAAGCGATGCACCGAAACCCCCGCGGACAGCAGGGGGGTCACCTCGTTTTTCTTGAGCAGCCGATTGACCGTGAACATGCCAGCCAGCAAGGTGATGAATGGAGCCACCTCCAAAAAAAGGAAGGGCAACTTCAGCAGGTAGTACTTGGCCAAGAGCGTAGTGCTCGGAGCGGTTCCATCGGGCCCGACCTCTAGGTAGTCGTCCAAATTGGACGCCATATCCATGATCAGGAACAGACCGAGCAGCAGGAACAATGCGGTGGCATACGACCCCACAAAGTGGCCAAGCACATAGCGATCCATGCGCCCCATGAACGGAAGGTGACGTCGTTTCATGGGATTAGCGAGCGGCCCGCCGACCCAAGGCTGGGCGGACGGGGCTGAGGGATCGGGTGGGACGGGGTGAGGACATGGCGCTGCGCAGATTATCCAGGCTATTGACGCGGATTGCCACCGGGCAGCGCCTGCCTTCTCAGGTCTTGGCGGATACGATACTGGCGTGCAGAAGCGGCCCATCACGAACATCCTCAAAAGTCGCCCAAAACGTACCGTGTACCGGGAGCTGGAATCCGCTTCGGACCAAGTCTCGTACGTCGTAAAGCGCTTTCATGCCCCGGGGGTCCTGCAAAGCCTCCGCGATGGACTTCGAGCCCACCGCGAAGCCCATGGTTTGCGGCGCTGGAGAGCCCTCGGCCTGCCCGCACCCAATCCGGTCGCTGTTCGCCACCGGGCGGGTCATTGGGAACTCGTTCTGGAAGCCGTACAAGACGCTCAGCCGCTTCCCGATTTCCTAGCCCAGCATAGGCACGATGCAAAACGACTGAAGCATGTAGCCACAACAGTCGGCGCACTGTTGGCCCGGGTGGACAGTAGTGGAGCACATCACGGGGATCCCCATCCCGGTAATCTGCTCATCGACATCCAAGACAAACTCTGGCTGATCGATCCCACCCCGCAACCTTTTTTCTCGCGTCGCGCTACGCCCGGCTGGCCCCGGTGGGTGCGTTTTTGCGGGCAAATACGCGAGTCCTCCACCCCACTTTTTCGCGCACAAGTCTGCGCCGCCTACATCGATGCTGGAGGCCCATCGCCCCCACCAAGTCACGCAAGCGACCGGCAAAAGATCGAGATGGCAGCGCGAGATTGGCGCTACAAAGAAACCCAAGTTAGGTCAGCTCGCTGGCTGAGAACGAGCGGAGCCACCCAGGTGGAGGGCACCACGATCCACCGTCTGTCTCCGGCTGAAGGCAAGACCCGCAAACAGACTTTCGCGAGTCACGACCAAGCCCGCAGCCAATGGCTGGCCTGCGCTCGCTTGATCGAACATGCCATCCCCTGCACGCCTGTGAAAGCTCTTGACCTCGGATCCATACCAGCAATCGAGTGGGTCGTCCTCCCGGGCCGTGATGCATACGACGAATCGAAGGACCCCTCCGCCTTGGGGTGGCTACTCGCACTCCTGCACGACCGAGGGTTGGCGCTAACACATTTGAATCCACAGGACCTCCAGGTGGACGCTGAGGGGACGATGTATCTGGATTCTCCTGGCATGCAGGTTACTAATGGGCCCGCAACACCTTGGATGACTCCGGAATTCCCCGCCTGGGTCCCGCGGTCCGACCCGCGGTTCGTCGAGGCTTTTGTTGCTGGATTAAGTGCCACACGCAAGCAAATTCAGGAGTTGAGGAGTGCCCTTCTTGGAGTCTGATTCAGCACAAGAATCGGCCGATAAAAGGCCCCAGATGCGGCGTAAGCGCATGCGAAGAGCACTGCGTGCCAAGGTCCTTGGCAGCTGTGCGGCCATGGTGGGTACGCTGCCTCCGGAGCTAGCTGCCCGCTTGATGCGCGCACCCGCATTCCTGGCAAGCAAAGGCTCCGCAGGCGATATTGCACGGGACAACCTGGAGTTAGCCTTCGGCCATTCATGGTCACGAGAACAGCTGCGGCAGTGTCACTCCGGAGTCTTCCAGCAGGCCGCACGGTTGGCCTCGGAAGTCTCCTTCCTCTCCCGCGCCAACGCCGCACGCCGCAACGCCTGGCTCCTCAGCAACGTGCACGTGCATGAATCCATAAGACACTTGCACACGGCGCTGGAAGAAGGACATGGAGCCATCCTCGCCACAGCACATTTGGGCAATTGGGAGCTCATCGGCCCGTCCATGATTCAGCTCGGACTCGATGGAGCCGTAGTCGGCCGTTTCCGCGAGCGCGACCCTTCAGCGGATTGGATCGTACGCATGCGCGAACGCGTGGGAGTGACGACTTTCCCCCAGGATTCGAATCCCAAGGAACTCTTGCGCCTACTCAAAAAAAGGCAAGTGCTCGGTTTGGTCTGCGATTTGGAGGTCAAGCGTATGGCCGGTGAATTCCTGCCCTTCTTCGGACGATCAGCGCTCACCATGACAGCACCGGCGGCTTTGACCAGAGCATCTAAAGCCCCGATCGTGCCCGTGCGCTGCGTGAGAACGCCCGGGAACTCGGATCAATACACCCTCACTTTCGAGCCCCCCTTGGCTTGGGACGACACGCTCTCAAAACCGGAAGCACGAACCAGAATCCTCACCGATCTGAATTCGATTTTCGAACGCTGGATCCGCGCGACTCCCGAACAGTGGGCCTGGTACCAACCTCGCTGGCGAACCCGCCCCGGGACACATGAGTCGGTTCCGTTGAGAGAACGCAATCGCCGCAATCGGACTTAGGTATCCGACACGCGACTTCTAAGTCGCATGCGTGGCGTTGCCGTCATCACCGAGTCTTAATACGCGCGAGCGCCGCATTCCATTGGCTTCGTAAGGCCCGCACGCCCTGAGCTTCCATTTCAGGTAGGAAGCGGCTTCCCGCATCTTGAAACGCGTCCACCTCGTGCAGGTCCTCCCAAAGGCCCGCACCTAAACCCGCGAGCGCCGCTGCGCCTCGCGCGGTGGATTCAATGTCTACTGCACGCTGAATCTCCACACCTGTTAGGTCCGCCTGCATTTGCATGAGTAGGTCATTGCGAACCGCTCCGCCATCTACTCTGAGGGAGTCCAACGCCAGCCCAGTTTCTGCGCGCAGCAATTCAATGATGTCCGCGCACTGCAACGCAATGGCCTCTAGCGCAGCTCGAGCAATATGGCCCCGGTGGGTCCCCCGGGTCATTCCGACCAAGGCTGCACGCGCATCTGAATCCCAGTGGGGTGCGCCAAGCCCTGCGAAAGCAGGAACCAAAGTCACTCCCCCGCTGTCGTCTACAGATCTAGCCAGAGCCTCCGAGTCGCCGGCTGAATCCACAATCCCCAAACCATCACGCAACCACTGGATGATCAAACCGCCTGCAAAGACCGAACCCTCCAAAGCAAAGCAGGGTTTCCCCCGGCTATCCAACGCAAGCGTCGAGAGCAAACCACCTCTGGAGTCCACGCGCACTTCCCCCGTGTTGAGGACCAAGAAACAACCGGTGCCATACGTGACCTTACTATCGCCGGCTTTCCAGCAGCCTTGCCCGAGCAAGGCTGCCTGCTGATCACCAGCCATGCCGAGAATAGGAACCCTTCGCCCTCCAGGAATATTGGCTAGGCCGAGTGCTCCTACCGACGGTTTCACTTCAGCCAAGCAATCCATGGGCACCGAGAATAGATCACACAGCTCCGAATCAAAGCGAAGGCTCTTCAAGTCAAACAACATGGTGCGGCACGCATTGGTCCAGTCGGTCACCCAATGGGCTCCACCCACCAAGTGTTGAGCCACCAGGGAGTCGACCGTTGCAAAAACCAAATCGCCTTGCTCTGCCGCCTCGTAAACGGCCGGGACACTCTCTAGCAACCACTGCATCTTGGTTGCACTGAAGTAGGGATCCAAAAGCAACCCGGTTTTGGCTTTTACCATCCCTTGCAGACCTGCTTGTCGCATGCTCTCGCAGCGCGGCTCCGTTCTTCGATCCTGCCAAACGATTCCTTTGGCCAAAGCTTTGCCGGTTGAACGCTGCAAGGGAAAGACCGTCTCCCTCTGATTCGTAATTCCTATACCCGTAATGGAACCATCAAAGCCCACAAGCAACTCGCCTAGGGTTTCATCGATGGCCCCGCGAATGTCATCGGCACAGTGCTCCACCCATCCGGGTTGAGGGAAGTGCTGATCAAACTCCCGATAGGCTCGCCTGACGGGCCGTAGATCGTGGGCATACAAAACGGCCGTCACACCGGTCGTTCCGGCATCCAATGCAATCAAGTGGCTCATCCCTTCACCATGGCTCAGGCAAGGCTGCGAAGCAAGGGGATGTCCCCGGCCAGGCTCGGAGGCCTCCCCGACAAGGGTCCACCACTCCACCTATGAACCTGCGGCGCCCCCCATCTGGTGGAGGGCGCCGCAGGGCTTGTCAGCAACACCGCATGGTGTTGCTGAAATTGGTGGCCTCTAGACTAGAAAGGCCCTTGGGTCAGTATTAGGACCCCAGCGCCACGGGAGATGCTCACCCGGTTCGGTTGGTAGGGTGCCTGGAAACTCTCAACAACCAATATTTGAGTACCGTTCTTGCCGCTATTCATTAGGGACAAGATTGGGAGTTCGGTGGCTTGGCCCGCTGCGACGACAGCCGAACGAGCGGAGAGAGAGTCGATTTCCAAACCGATGAGGACCGGTGCTCTTCCTTCACTGACCAAGCCCATCTCAGCATCCAGGGCTCGCAGAATGCCTTCATTCAATACCAGGGTCATATCGCCGTGGAATTCCGCACGCACCATGCCTGCACCCAGGGGAACGACCAGCACATATCCGGCTCCGGTGGCACTCTCCACAGACCGGCGCAACCCGACCTCCGGCAAGGTGATGTAGAAGTTGGTGCCGGTACGAGCGACGCCCTGATCAGCGTCCAGGTTGCCCGTATCTTGGCCGAGAACAATCGAGTTTCCGCCCGCTGTTGAGGGCAAGGTACCGACGGTATCTCCGCCTGCACTCAGATCATCCCAGCCACCATCGCCAGCCCACGCTGACAAGGTTCCTATGGCGATAAGCGCAGAGGATGCTAGAAGGCTCTGCAAAGCCGTCTTTTTGTTTTTAAGGTTCATGTTCAACATCCGTTTTGCAGTTGTGTTTGCGTTGGTTCTAGGAGGGTAAGCCTAGTTCCCGTCGTTCGCTGCGGCATGCAGTAACTCAGGGCAACATTGTTCAAAGGCTTGGGTGAAGTCGGAGTCACGTTCGATCGAGGCGCGAAAAGTAGGAGAGCCCATACACAATCGCGCCGCTTCTGACACATGTTCGGGGAACCGGTCCAGGAGGTCCCTGAACCAGAGTAGTCCACGCTGAGTACGCCCCATTCCCAACGAGGCAATAGCCAGGTTGAAGTAAGCCGCCCAAAAGCGGGGTTCGCGCTCAGCCAATCCGCTCAGCGTGACCCACCTGAAATAGGTAGCGGCCTTGCGGTGGTCACCTTCCTTACTGAAAAGTTGTCCAATTTGCATCGCAGCGTGGCCACGGTTCTCCAGCACCAAGGCGCTGTCGAATACCTCGCGGTACAAACGCTCTGCTTTGAGCGAGTGGCCCTGGTAGGTGTGCACAAAAGCTAGGTAAATGCGAGCTTCTTCATGGTCGCCCTCGATCTCGAGGACTTGCTCCAGAAGGCGCACACCCTTCTCCATCGGCTTTTCGATTTTCTCCAAGCGACCGTTAAAGAGGTGCCGGGCTTCGGTCCAATCTTGCTGGCCACTTCCGGCGCGACCACCAATAAGAACGCCATCCACAAAGCCACGGCCCGTCGTTTTGGTCTGGGCGATCGGGACTGCGTCAGCAAAGACGTGTTCGCGAAAGCTGTCGAAATCGACAGCGCTGAGTACGTAAGCCTTACCCAGCTGATAGAAGATCGCTGCCAAGCGACGATTCAGCTGCTGGCTTTCCTGGCCCTCTTCCAATTCGCCCGCCATCATGGCGATGCGAGCCGAAATGCGGCTGGGCTCCATCACATCGCGGTGCATCCGGGCACAACGCTTGATGTCTTCAAAGAACGTTCGACATTCTTCGTCGTTCTCAATCTTCACCAACGCACGGGCAGCGGCGCTCTCATCGAGTTCGCCATCCGCTAGGCACGATAGGTTGTACTGAAGGGCAATCTGTCCTTCGGTTAAACCGTCCATCCAATCTTCGAATCCGTTCATTGCGGGCCCTCCTGGGGTACAGGCGTGGAGACCATGTCGGTACCGCGATCGTTCATTTCCGATTGCGGATCCCGTGCAGGCCGACAGCTATGGGGTAAGCCGTCAAAAACGCGCCTCATGGCGCGGTGTATTTTTCTTCGTGCGCGGAAGATCACCATTTTCAGATTCTCTAGCTTGATGCCAATTTCTTTGGCGGCATCACGATAGCTGGATCCGTCCACTTCCACGAGTTTGAGCGCTAAGCGCTCACGATCAGAAAGCATGGAGTAAAACTCCAAGTACAGTTGCAGGTAGGTCACGTAGACGCGCGAACATTCCAACGTGCTTTCAGAATCTATGGCACCACGAAGGGGAGTCACGACTCTCGGCTCGGGTTGATCGGAGAGGTCTTCAAAGGGCACCTCCATACTTCCCGCCATGCCTCGCCCTCGGAGCTGCTTCAGCACCGTATTCCGCACGATGGTCGCAGACCACACACGGAAGGCATCTTCCCTGGCTGAATTGAAACGATGCGGGTAGCGGTAGACGTTTACAAAAACTTCCTGCAACACATCCAGCGCGTCGATACGGCAGCTGTAGCGTCTCAGGCGACGTCCTACTTGGGTCAGCAGGTTGCCGCTGTTAAGCTCGTACAAAAGACCAAAGGACCCCCGATGCATATGCAACCGAAAGGCCTCCATCAACTGCGTAGAGAGCGCGTCGCGAATCGACTCTTTCGACCTGGTTCCGTCCGCCAAGATGGCCCGCATGGCAACCACCAAATCCGTGCCTATACCCCCTTCTCCACCAGCAAAGGCCTGCACCCGCACATCAAGTCTCTTGATGGCGCCATCGCCCACGAGAGGGTTCAGGTTGTGGATAGGGTCAGTAGCCAGCATGCAGGGGTATTGGGCAGGTAGGTCGAAATCTCTTAGGAAGCCGAACGAATCGACTCCCGTTACATGAGAGTTGGCGTCAGGGGGGACGCGTGACAGGGGACCGAGGTTTTGAAAGGGCTTGAGTTGGACAGCGCTACTGCCAACATACCATCTAGTTTCTAGCCCCATGGTGGTTACCGATCATTTGAGTACAATCGCGACAAATGCTCCTAACCGTTTACTGCGAATGGCATTAGATTGAATTCGCGAACGCTTTTCTAGCCCGCGGGTAGCCGGGCGCTGAGCAAAGGGACAGGATGGGCGGCATGGAAGTCGATCGCAGAGTCCTCGAAATGGCCCAAGAGGCTGGATTTGATTTGGCAGGGCTGACCCCCCTTGCACCCCCTGAAGATGCGCCCCATTTTGAGACATGGCTGGCAGCTGGGCGCCATGGGAGTATGGATTACCTGGAGCGCAACCGAGACCGCATCACACAGCCCAAACTCGTTGCCCCCGAGGGAAAGACCCTACTAATGGTTGGTTTTGCCCACTCAAGGGACCGCCAGGACTTGGAAGGCGGGGGTCGCGTGGCCCGCTATGCACTTGGGCGGGATTACCACAACCTCATCGGAAAGCGCCTCCAGAAGCTCGGCAAGCTTTTGGTCCGCGAGGGCCTGGTTCAGTCCGCTCGCGCGCGCGTGGATGCTGTGCCCCTCCTCGAACGTGGGCATGCCAGACAGGCCGGCTTGGGCTACGCCTCTAAGGCCTGCAACTTGCTTCATCCACGCTTTGGCCCGTGGTTCTTCCTGGGAGAACTCATCCTCGACGTGGATCTCGCTCCTACGACGGACACACCAAACCTCTCTTGCGGCACTTGCACCGCGTGCATTGATGCTTGCCCAACCGGCGCCCTGCTGGGGCCAGGGGAACTCGACGCCCGGCTGTGCATCAGCTACCAGACCATTGAGAATCGAGGCGTTGTGCCCCACGAAATTCGGGAACAGCATGGTGATTGGCTTTTCGGATGCGACATCTGCTCTGAAGTCTGCCCTTGGGGCAACAAAACCCCCGATCTTGCTTCACGCTTTGGCCACCACCAGGGATTGCAGCAACATAATCTCGTCTCCATTCTCGACCCAGACCTGAACGAGGAACGGTTCTCCGAAGATTTCCAAGGGTCTCCGCTGCGCCGGGCTAAGAGTGAAGGATTGGCCCGAAACGCGGCATTGGTACTCGGAAACCGCCCTTCCGACGTGGGTCACACCGCGCTCCTCGGAGCCCTGCAGAACCATCCATCCGCCTTCGTGCGTGAGGCTGCCGCGTGGTCCTTGACGCATGGCTATAAAAACGAGAGCGGCGTTCGAGAGGCGGTGAGCAAGGCTCTAACCAAAGAGACTGACGCCACTCAGGATCTAATGCGTCGCAGTCTGGATGAGGGCTGACAAAAGCTTCACGGCGCGGCTTCCACCGAGACCAGAGCGCAAAAATAATCGGGTTCCTTCCAATTTGGAGCGTTCACTTTTTTGAACATGTCGGCTAGGGAGGCGCAGGCATGGAACGGTATTCCGCCACCCATCGGAATCACTAGGTTCATGTGCCGTTTGGCGGAGATCGCTCCCCTTCCCAGAACCCCTCGACCCGGAGGTCCCTTGCAGTCCATCGACTTTTACAACGACTACAAATTCTGCTCCGAATGTGACAAGTACGTCACCTACTTGATGAGTATCCACACCTCGTATTGCACCCAATGCGGTGGAGCGGTTCGGCTGTTCTCCAAGAAGGATTGGGAGGAGTTCAACCACGTCCCAACCCCTCGAAAGACGAAAAAACACACCTCCGGTCGCAAGTCCGTCGGCTTTGGAAGGGCTCAATAGACCAAGCCTGGATCCAGCAACGGGCCGCTTGTAAGAGCGGCCTGCTGAACGGGGTCGATTAGTGCGAAATTGAGTCGCTATCACGCTCGCCAGCCCTCTGTGCGAATTGACTCCGCTCATTGAGAGACTTGCCAGCATCCAATTCGGCATAATAAAATGGTCCTATGCCCTATCTATTCTCAGCATCCGAACGGCGACAGAAGCTAAACCAAGCCCAGATAATGCTGATTTTCACCCCCCAGTTGGTAGAGGATCCACTGGTTGCCTTGCAGGAAATTATTGAGCATGTGGACGTGATTCAAGTGCGCCCCAAGGGGCTGGGGATCAAGAGTCAGGAGCCTTCCTCCGCACGTGAATGCCTCGATTGGTCCCAAAAAGTTTTGCATGCGGTCAAGGTGCTCGGCCCAGCTCGACCGCTAGTCCTCGTCAATGATCGAGTGGACGTGGCGCAGATGCTCATGCACAACGGTCTTGATGGAGTTCATCTGGGTCAGGAGGACACCCCGTGGCAAGTGGCCCGCGAGCTTCTGGGCCCAGCCCCACTAATTGGCCTGTCCACCCACAGTTACGACCAAGTTCGTCACGCAGCGGACACCTCCATCGACTACCTGGGATTCGGCCCAATTTTCGCTACGGCAACCAAGGCCCTTAAAGCCAGCAACAACGCGGTGTCCGCGTGGGTAGCTCACCGCTCGAGCCAACAGCCCCTGTTCCCCATCGGAGGCATCACCCCATCCAATGCGTGGCAATTGACTCCTGTAGGCCGGGCCGCCATAGCCTCTGGAATCCTCTGTTCACCGGACCCCAAACAAACGGCTTCGGATGTACGGCGCGCACTGACAACGCGTGGGAAACAGAATCGACTGCACTGCTAACGTATTCAGTGGGTCTGGCCATCATTGCGCCGGGGCCACGAGCACCCGATCTGATGGACTAGCAGGCTGCCCAATTCCCTTCCAAGGGTTTCAATTAGGGCAGCAAAAGCATGGCATCCCCGTAGCTATAAAATCGGTAGTCGCTATCGATCGCTTGCTGATAGAGATTCAAGAGTCGATCACGCCCAACCAGCGCGCTCACTAGTAGTAGTAAAGTACTACCGGGTAGATGGAAGTTGGTCAGTAATCCATCGACGGATACGAACGAATAACCCGGCCAAATGAAGAGGTCGGTCCGTCCGGACATAGGCTCCAATTGTCCCTTGGCACTGGCAGCTTCCAATGCCCGGGCACTCGTTGTCCCGACCGCGATGACCCGGCCTCCCCGCTCGCGGCAAGCCTCTACAGCCTGCACAACTGACGCGTCGACTTCAAAGCGCTCCTCGTGCATTTGATGCTCAGACAGCTCCTCAACCTGAATGGGTAGAAAGGTTCCAAGCCCTACATGCAACGTCACAAAGGCGCTTGATATCCCCTTGTCCTGCAGTCGTTGAAGCAAGTCCTCCGTGAAGTGCAACCCTGCTGTCGGAGCTGCCACGGCACCGCGATGCCTGCTGTAGACCGTCTGATAGCGTTCCCGGTCCTCCCCATCGGAAACATCCCCATCGCCCCTTGGTTCACGATGAATGTAGGGAGGAAGCGGCATCTCCCCTCCTTGCTCTAAAAGGTCGGAGACCTGCTTATCCGGGTGATGGGGATCGGATAGCTGAACCTTCCAATAGGCACTTACCTGGCCTTTCGCGTCTAGAACTCGCTCGATCATGAGAAGTACCAAACCGTCGGGGCCACGCAGACGCTCTCCAGGTTTAGGCTTCTTGGCTGGGCGAACCATGCATTTCCACACAGCTTCCGGCTCGATAGGCTCCAAAAAAAGCACCTCGATCCTGGCCCCAGATTCACGGTGAGCCCAGATGCGTGCAGGCAGGACCTTCGTGTCGTTGAATACCAAGAGGTCGCCTTCCCGGAGACAGTTCGGTAAGTCACTCACTCTGCGATGAGCCGGTTTGGTTTCACCTAGGACCTGGACGAGCATGCGTGCCGCATCCCTTGGTTCGACAGCCCTCTGGGCAATGCACCTCTCGGGAAGGTCGAATTGTAGGTCGGAAAGTTTCATGGTCAGGCCTCGCATCCAATTCAAACGATTCCTTTGGGGATCGGTGAATTCCTGTGCTAATGCCCGGAGCCTACCCGGACTTGCGGTTTCCGGAAAGATAGCAAACCCAAACTCAAGGGATTTGGAGCGCACCCCGCCCCCAAGGGTCTGGCTCAGGCACGTGCCCTGCTTGCCAATCTAGGTCGCGCATTCGCGCAACCAGCGTGTCCGGGTCCCAGCCCAAATATGCGGATGCACGGGTTTTGTTCCAGCGGCCAGAAGTGCGCCGTGTCACGAACAAGGCCGAAGCAATCTCCTCCGGCAAGGGCCTCTTGGAATCTAACCTAGAAACAAGCGGATGCCCTCTCTCCACGAGAACCTGCTCCACAGCATCACGGGTCACTGAACCCGATTCTATTTGAACAACCCGGGCCACAACCGAGGCCAATTGCGGCTCCTGGCCACACCATGGCTGGCGCCACATGCATGCAAGCGCGGCATCCTCCCATGTCACCAACGGAGCTTGCTGCTGACTCAGCCGCAAGACCCAACCTGTGACTTCATTCTTTCGAAAGACAAGATCTGGCACGTGAAATACCTGGAAGGGCTCACCTCGCGCCTCCCAGTGATTGAGTGCCTCCCGGAGAGAGCGTGAGTCGTCGCTATCTCCAGGGATCCACTTGCAAGCCCAGAGATCCCGATCCGCGCATTGCGACCATTGCTCGAGCCACTCCACTAGTGCCCCGCACATGCCATGACGGCTCGCGACTAAAGCTAGGTGCTGCGGTCGCCGTCGTGCTTCTCCAAGCCGCCGTATGAACCTAGCGAACGAATTGTCAGTCAGGGGAAAGCCAGCTTCGAGTCCAAGATCACTTGTTCGGTTTTTCAAGTTCCGGGCAAAGCTCCACAGCATCTGGTTTTCCCGAGGACCCCATTCCTGACGGCACTGACTTTCGGTCTCACCCGCCCCCGTGCCCTTCCACGCGATGACAACCCTAGAATTTGAGCCGCCTTGCAATGGAATCAACTCGCCCAATGCGACTTCCCCGGGCTCCCCGTACAGCGTATTCAGGCCGAGTTGAACACAACGCTCCAGGTCTTCGAACTTCGGGTCGAGGGGATCTTCGGGGGTGGTGTGCGCAGCTCCATCGGGAAGCACTTTCACCCAATCTTTCCCCTCGTAGTGCCAGAGCCCCATCGGCTCACGCTCTCCGCCGTCACGGGCTAAACCTGCAAACCAGAACCGCAGAGCTCGCCCCGCTTCCTCATCAGGTCTGGCCGATCGCGAAGTTCCGTTCCGCTCGGTTGATAGCCATGCTCCATGCTGCAATACCAACCGTTTGGCGGCTTGTATCAGGTCGTGCTTAGCCGGTATCAAAGTATGGCTCCACTCCCAAGTGACCCATCCTAAAATTCGCCCGAGGCTCACCCCTTCACCGCGCTGCCCCAAAAGCTGCTCGCAAACACATACGCTAGCCCGAATACGGGTGTTGGAGATGCGAGCTCCCATCGAATCCGCTTCCGACCCCGACTTTACCGACACCTCCGAAATCTCCAGGCGCAAACTACGGATTGCCCTGCGCTCCAACTCATCTGGCTCCGCCTGCGAACAATCGGGTTCTGTTTTGTCGGGGGTACGCATCCAAGTTTTCCTTCCTTGAGGAGAGCAACAAGCCACCCAGCATCCTGACGTTCCCCACTCTCCATCCCATGACCAAACGGGTGACACAATCGCGCCAACCCCACCTGCTCGCTGATATCGGGAGATTTCATCGCTTTCCAAATCACACTCCGCGAAAATATCGGGTCCGCATTCCATGGCTTTCGGGGCAAATAAGGCGTCCGCCTTCTCCTGAGTC
>JBLFXY010000053.1:0-15908 GCA_047611645.1 Glaciecola sp. | reverse complement strand
CTCTTGCGGTCCGCTGGTGCGCATTGCCATGAACCGCATGCCGGTCGTTGGCAGGTCCAGGGGCCGATCACAACCGGTTGGCAAGCGAATTTGGAAAACACGCCGGACCTGGCTCCGCCCCTGGTGGCTTTGGCCGCGGCGTTAGCGGTCGGTCACTTTGGAACGAGTCAGCCGAGTCGATTCACCGGACTTGGAACCCTCCAAGGGAAGGAAAGTCCACGACTCGAGGTGCTAGGACAGGCGCTGCAGCAGGTTGGGATCGCCGCACAATGGGGGGCCGACTGGTTGGAGATCCCGGTGGGCACGGCCACGACCGAACCTGTGGTCCTGAACGCCCAAGGGGATCACCGTATGGCATTTGCATTCGGCCTTTTGGCGATCGCCGTACCCTCCATTCAGGTGCAGGGCCGGGATTGCGTGGCTAAGTCCTGGCCCCGATTCTGGACCGCACTGGAAGGTATTCTCGCAGGCTCAACGCGTGCGTCCAAGTGAGAACGGCTGCCCCAAGGGGGATCATTTTCGGCCCTGTGGGGCCCAGGAGTCTGGGCTTGGGCCGCCTGGCCCGGTAGGGTACGGGGCATGGCGCTAACCCCTGCAGATTCAAGTTTTCCGAGCACTCCCCAGGGTCCCGTGATGGTGGTTGGAGGCGCCGGTTACATCGGTAGCCACACCGTGCGATTGCTTCAAAGCCGCTCGGTACCCTGTGTTGTTTTTGACAACCTGTCCACCGGCCATAAGCAGGCCATTCCCGCCGATGTGCCTTTCGTGCAAGCCGAATTGGCGGATCGGGAAGCGATCGGTGCCGCTCTCAAAGAGCATGGCATTCAAAACGTGATCCACTTCGCGGCCAAATGCTACGTGGGCGAATCCGTTACCGAGCCCTCCAAGTACTACCGCGAGAACGTTTTCAATACTTGGAACCTGTTGGAGGAAATGCGCGGGCACGGGGTGCAGCGGATCGTCTTTTCTTCGACCTGCGCCACCTACGGAAACCCGATCCAGGTGCCCATGGACGAGAGCCATCCCCAGAAACCGATCAATCCCTATGGGCACACGAAGCTGCACATGGAGCACATGATGGGGGACTATTCGCGGGCCTATGGATTGTCCTATGCGGCTCTGCGTTATTTCAATGCGGCTGGCGCTGCTTCGGGCGGATGCCTGGGCGAGCACCACGAACCCGAAACCCACCTGATCCCCCTGGTTCTGCAGGTGGCCCTGGGTCAGCGCGAGTTTATCTCCATCTTCGGCCAGGACTATGAGACCCCCGACGGCACCTGCATTCGGGACTACATCCACGTGGATGATTTGGGGGATGCCCACCTGCGAGCTTTGTGCCAACTGCAAGCGGGCGCCCAGGAGTTGCAGGTCAACCTGGGGACGGGGACGGGCTACTCTGTCAAGGAACTGATCGAAATGGCTCGCGTGGTCACTGGGCACCCGATTCCGGCCAAAATGGGTGATCGCCGGGACGGAGATCCGCCCCAACTGGTCAGCGGGGGAACCCGCGCCATGGATCTGCTCGGATGGAAACCTGCCAAGGCCGCGCTCAAGCGCATCTTGGAGGATGCCTGGGCCTTCCACCAAAAGAACCCCACGGGGTACAAGTAGCCTCTCGCCCGGGTTCGTGCGGTTGAGCAAAGCGCCCATTCCCAAGCGTTCCAGGACTGGGAAGATTGCCTACGGGGATCCTTTGCATCGGCCCCAGGGCAGGCGCTAGGGTAGTTCCATGAATGAATCGGATAGTCCCTTCAAGCCCTACGAGCGCATTGGAACCACGGGTGGAGTCCCGGGTTCCGTAGGTCCCAAGCGCCGCGGTCGTTGGGACCTCGGCATCTTCATTGGGGCGTTCGTTGTCCTGATGCTGTGCGGCCTTTGGTGGCTAGGGGGCGACGACCCCGAATCGGCCGGAGCGGCCGATGGAAACGTGGTGCAAGCCGCCCATTCCGAAGGTGCACCAGGCCAGGGGAGCTCGCTCGTTCTAGATGCTCCCAAGGCACCCGATGGCCGGGATGATCGCGAGAAAGCCACACCGAACTCCGGTGGTCTGCCCAATGCGGCAGCTCCTAGCCCCGACATAGGTTCACAACCCAAAGCGCCCAAGCGCAAACCCTCCGCATTGGAGTCGCCCGTCGAAGGCATCATCGCCAAGTGGATGGGGGTCGCAAAAGAGGTGTCCAAGGGCAAGATCAAAGGCAGCAACACGGTGGTCGCTGTGCACGTGCGCCGGGTGAGCGGTGAAGTCCTTGTGGATCGCAACACCAAGCGCAGCCTGCGTCCGGCTTCCAATCTGAAGTTGCTGACCTGTATGGCGGCGGTTTTACTTTGCGCCGACGAGGGGTTTTTTGAAACACGATTCGATCGCATTGGACCTATCGAAGCCGGCGTGCTGAAAGGCGATCTCGTTGCCCGCGCGGGTGGAGATCCCATGTTCGACGGCGACGGTGACGGCGGTGTGGAGCGCTGGGCTGCATCGCTGGCCGCGCAACTCAAGCAGGCAGGCATTCAGAGAATCGAAGGTGCACTGGTCTTGGACGAGGGCGCGTATCTGGAACCTGGGCCCGGGCCCATGTGGCCGCCTACCAATGAATATTGGACGGACGACTGTGCTCTCTCCGGCGGCTTTAGCGTCAATGCTGGTTGTCTGACCGCACATATCAAGCCGGGCAAGATTGGTGGTTCAGCCAAGGTTGAGGTGCGACCGAAAGGTCACGGTCTGGTCCGCAAGGGCAAGGTCAAAACAGTGGCCAAGAAAAAGAAATTGATCATCGCCGTGGAAGCCAAAACAAGCGGACTGATGGTTCGAGGTTCCATCCCCGCGGACGTGACGCACTACGATCCGAGCTTCTCACATCCGGACCCTGTCGAGCTGTTTGGCCACGCCATGCTGCAAGGGCTCAAGGACCAGGGCATCGCAATCGGTGGAGGCTTGAAACGCCAGCGCAACGTGCCGGGCGGTGAATCCGTGGCCCTCTTGCGAACGCCTTTAACCGACGCTTTCTTGCCCATATTGAGGGATTCCAACAACTCGGTTGCGGATCAGTTGTTCTTTGCCTTGGGGCATCGGCTCACGGGTAGGGGGGATCGGGAATCGGGTGCTGTGGCCATCGCTACGGTCTTGAATCTGATGGAAATCGACTCGGGTGACATGAAGGTCGTCGATGGATCGGGTTTGTCCAAGGCGAATGCCGTACGGGCCGATCAGTTCACTGGGGTGCTCGCAGGCCTACTGCAACGTGGGGGACCCGCTGTTAAAATATTCATGGATTCCCTACCTGTGGCCGGAGAGACGGGCACTTTAAGAAGGCGTATGCGCAAGGGGCCCGCTGCGGGTCGGGTGCATGCCAAAACGGGTTTCGTTAACGGAACAAGTGCCCTATCGGGTGTGGTCAAAACCAAAGCGGGTGAACAGCTCGTGTTTTCCATTCTGGTTGCCTACCCGCACCGGGACGGTATGAATACGAAGGTCTTCAAACCCATGCAAGACGAAATTTGCGAGCTTTTGGCGGAGTTTGAAGCCCAAGCCCAATGAGCCCAATGAGTTTGTCCGCACAGGAACTGGATCGTATTCTAGTCGTTGCTGAAAATGCCGCTAAGCAGGCTGGAAGTCTGTTGCTGGAAACCTATGGCACGTTGGAGGGCGGCGGCTTTCGTCGCAAATCCAGCGTGCGCGATCTGGTGACCGAAACCGACGTGGCTAGTGAGCGCCTATTAGTAGGCATCCTGCGCGAAGCCTTCCCTGATCATTGCATCGAAGCGGAAGAGGAGGTGCGTGACGCTCCGGATGATGATCGACCGCGATGGTTTATCGACCCATTGGATGGCACCGTGAACTTCGTCCAAGGTTTGCCCCTGTTTTGCGTTTCGATGGGATTGTATGTGGGGAACAAGCCCCAGGTTGCGGTGGTGTACGCTCCAGTTCTCGACGAACTATTTAGCGCGCGTCTCGGAGGGGGTTGCAGGCTTGTATCCCGGATGGGCTCGCGCGAGTTGCAAGTCTCCAGCAAAACCGAATTGATGGAGTCCATCCTAGCAACCGGCTTTCCCTATCGCCGGGAAGTCCTACGGCCCTCCAACCTGGAGAACTTCAGCGGCTTCTATTATGGCGTGCGAGGCTTGCGCCGTATGGGCTCTGCGGCTTTGGACCTGGCCTATGTGGCGGCCGGTCGTTTGGATGGTTTCTGGGAGCTCTACCTCTCGCCCCATGATGTGGCGGGTGGGGCGCTTCTGATCCGCGAAGCCGGGGGCGTGGTGACGGACTCTGGCGGGGGTGAGGATTGGTTGCGTGGCGGACACATTGTGGCCAGCGGCCCCGGCATTCACGGGGCCATACAGGATGGTGTGGCCGCGCCGGATCCGAGCTGGCGGGAGTAAGCCTTCCGCAAAGAGGGGGCTGAAGCGGGTGGGGCGCTGGCGTGCTTTGGCATTAGCCTGGGCTTGGGAGGGCCGTCACGGCCCTGCGGCGGTGGTTTTGTATCGTGAGAGCTTGTTTTGCGCGGGATTTGTGGGCTGTTACAATCGTCCCTTCGCTTCTTGCCGTCCAGTCCGATTTGGGCACCTTTCAAGCGACCCACACCATGGTCAAAACCCCTACGAAAACCCTCTCACCGAGCACCGCAGACACAGCCTTTGAGGCCGGTCAGATTCGGATTCGGGGAGCCCGGCAGAACAACCTCCAGGGCGTGAGCGTGGATTTGCCGCGCGGGGCCTTGGTGGCCATCACCGGACTCAGCGGTTCGGGCAAATCCTCGTTAGCATTCGACACCTTGTTCCGTGAGGGCCAGCGCCGGTTTTTGGAGACCCTGTCAGGGTACGCCCGCCAGTTCTTGGGTGGTTTGGCCAAGCCTGATGTGGAGAGCATCGAAGGCCTTTCTCCGGCGATCGCGGTGGATCAGAAGAGTGTGCCGCGTGGTGCGCGCTCGACGGTGGGTACGCTGACCGAGGTCACCGACCACTTGCGTGTGCTGTTCGCCAGAGCTGGCGTGGCCCATTGTCCCGATTGCCAGGAGCCCGTTCGTTCGCGGACCCCGGAAGCCTTGGCCCAGGAAATCCTTCGGATCTATGAAGGTCAAAAAGTGATGCTGTGCGCGCCTTTGATCCGCGACCGCAAGGGTAGCCACAAAGCCCTGTTCGAAGACTTACGCAAGCGCGGCTTCGTGCGCGTGCGCGTGGACGAACAGCTGCTGCGCTTGGAGAACGTGCCCGAGCTCAATCGCTATCAGCGGCATCGCATCGAGGTTGTGGTGGACCGCATGGTGCCGCGTTCGGATGAACCCGGCCGTTTGCGCGAGAGCCTCAACACCTGTTTGAAGCACGGCGAAGGCGACGTGATGGTCTGCACCGACGACGAAGCATTGTTCTACTCGACCGAGCGCGTTTGCCCCGGTTGCGGTGGAGACGTCCCCCCGTTGGAACCGCGCTTGTTCTCCTTCAACTCGCCGCACGGAGCATGTGGGGATTGCCAGGGACTTGGAATTGTGCGCAAGCCCACCGAACTGGGAGTGGTGGCGGAGCCGACCCTAACGATTCGCGAGGGCGCGCTGGCCGTGACAAAAGCCAAGGGTGGCGGATTGAGCTTTCCCCGAGTGGGCTGGGCTTTCCTCGAGAAGGTGGCTAGCGCCAACGGCTTCAACCTGGATACCCCCTGGAAGGCATTGAGTCGAGCTTCCCAGGAAATCATGATGGAGGGCGCTGGCGAACAGCGTTTTGCAGATACAGCCAGTTGGAATGGCTCGAAGTTCAAAGGCAAGGTCGAATGGGATCGGCGTTTCCCTGGAGTTCTTGGCGCCTTGCGCAAGGCGGTGGCCAAGGGCACTACAGCCAAGCAGGTGGAGCGCTATCTAGCCAAGGACGCGTGCGACGCTTGTGCGGGGACCCGCCTCAAGCCCGCCGCTCGCAGCGTGCGCATGGACGAGTACACCTTCCCCATGCTGATGGCGGAACCTGTGGAACGACTTCAGGCGACGCTCGCTGCACTGGACCTGACGGATCGCCAGAAGCGCATTGCGCGCGACCTATTGTTGGAGATCGAGCGCCGCGTGGACTTTCTCTTGAAGGTCGGACTTGGGTATCTAACCCTCGAGCGACCCGCGGATACACTCTCCGGCGGAGAGGCCCAGCGCATTCGTTTGGCCGCGCAATTGGGCGCCGGTTTGCAAGGGGTCCTGTATGTGCTCGACGAGCCGTCAATTGGCTTGCACGCTCGGGATCACAACCGTCTGCTGGGCGCCCTAGGCGATTTACGCGATGCCGGCAATAGTGTGGTGGTGGTGGAGCACGACGCAGCCACGCTGCGCGCCGCGGACTACATCGTGGATGTGGGACCCGGAGCGGGACGGGACGGCGGACGCATCATGGCCGTCGGTTCCCCCGAAGAAGTCGCCAGGGCCGAAACGCCCACGGCGCGACTTTTGCGTGGCGAAGTGCACATGCCCGCTCCCGAGAAGCGTCGCAAGGGCAACGGCAAAACGCTCTCTATCCTGGGCGCGACCGGCAACAACCTGAAGGGCGTGGACGCGCACTTTCCGCTGGGTACTTTGACCGCGGTGACAGGGGTCAGTGGTTCGGGCAAATCATCACTGGTCCAAGGCACATTGCGACGCGCGTTGACACGCCGCCTGGGTCGCGAAGCCCCGCTGGCGTTGCCCCATGACGAATTGAAAGGCTGGAAGCACATCCATGACCTGGTAGCCATCGACGCCGCCCCGATCGGTCGCACCACGAGATCCAATCCGGCGACCTACACCAAAATCCTGGGACCCATTCGCGACTTGTTCGCGGCCTTGCCCGATAGCCGCATGCACGGCTACGACAAGTCTCGCTTTTCGTTCAACACCGTCGGTGGCCGCTGCGAAGCCTGCCAAGGCGGCGGGGCCCAGTACGTGGAGTTGCAATTCCTGGCCCCGGTCACAGTGCCCTGCGATGTCTGCGGTGGACGACGATTCCAGGAGGAAACCTTGGCGGTGCACTTCAAAGGCAAATCGATCGCCGACGTGCTCAACATGACAGTGGAGGATGCCCGGGATTTCTTTAAGGACCACACAGGCATCCACAAAGTCTTGGATCTGCTGTTCGATGTGGGCTTGGGTTACCTGACATTGGGTCAGCCGTCGACCACGCTTTCGGGCGGAGAAGCGCAGCGCATCAAGTTGGTGACGCACTTGGCCAAGAAGCCGCGCGGCCACGTCTTGTATTTGCTTGATGAACCCACCACGGGCTTGCACATGGAAGATGTGGGCCGATTGGTCCACGCCTTGCAACGCCTGGTGGACTTGGGTCATTCCGTGATCGTCATCGAGCACAACTTGGAGTTGGTCGAAGCGGCGGACTATGTGTTGGACATGGGGCCTGAAGGCGGCAATGCCGGCGGCGAACTGTTGGTGGCGGGTACGCCCGAAGATGTGCAAGCGACGAAAGGCTCTTACACCGGCATCGTCCTGCAAGAGATGGCGGATGAGGCCAAGGCGCCGCTTAAGAGTTCGGCGAACAAGACCCGGTCCAAGCAGCGCGTGGCGGCGCCCATGAATGATCTGGTGGTCGAGAAAGCTAGCTTGCACAACTTGAAGGGAGTGGACGTGCGCATTCCGCACCGCTCCTTGACCGTGGTGACAGGCCCCTCGGGTTCTGGAAAAAGCTCCCTGGCGTTGGACACAATCTACGCGGAAGGACGCCGCCGATTCGTGGAATCCCTTTCGACGTATGCACGCCAATTTCTTGGCAATTCAGATCGTCCGCCCTACGAACGCATCGAAGGTTTGGGTCCCGCTGTGGCCGTGGAAGCCCGGGGCGGAGCGGGTCATCCGCGCTCTACCATTGCGACAACAACCGAGATCCACGATCACCTGCGCGTGCTTTGGGCGCGTGCAGGGACGCCGCGTTGCCCCGAACACGGGGAGGAGCTGAAGGGGGGCGACGCTAGTTCGATCGCGCGCTCTTTGCTCCAGGATATTGCGAACGAAGGATCGACCCCCAAGGGTTGGCTGGTGGTTCCCTTGGTACCAGGTGGCCCGGATACTCCCAATTCGCGCACGGAGATTGCCTCCAGCCGGGAGGCCCTAGTGTCCGCCGGTTACGCACGCCTCCTGGTGGATCGGGAGGAATGGAAGCTGGACGGGGACCTGGAGAAGGTGCCCGAAGCGAGCCGCGTGGACTTGGTCGTCGATCGCTTGAGTTTTACGGAGTCCAGTAAAGGGCGCTTGGCCGAAGCGATCGAAGGCGCCTCCGAGTTTGCAGCGGGGCGCTTCTCCGTGGTCCTCAAAGATGGCCCACGTCTCGAGTACTCCACCCAGGGCGCATGCACGCAATGTGGCTTTGAATGGGCGCAAGGCCTCGAGCCACGACACTTCTCCTTCAATACTCTGGTTGGGGCCTGCGAGCATTGCTCGGGCTTGGGCGAGGTTGTGCGCTGCGATGCGGAAATGCTGGTGGACCAGCCGGATGATCCGCTGCTCGGCGGGCCGGATAGCGCCATCACCGGCAAGCTGGGTCGCTACCTGATCAAAGGCAAGGGCTACTACGAAATGTTGCTGCGCGCTGTGGCCAAGAGCCACCGTATCCCGATCGAAAAGAAGGCCTTCCAGGATCTAAAACCTGAGCAAAAAGAATTGATCCTGTATGGCACGGGCGCACGTGAGCAATACAAAGTGTCCTTCGATCGAACGGCTGCCCACAGTGAAATTCACGAGGAATTCCACAGCGAATGGCCGGGCCTCTGCGGCCAAGTCGACGCGTGGCACAAAAAGTCGGAAGACCCTGGCTGGACCGAAGTCTTGGAAACGGTCATGTCGCGCAAGACGTGTCTCACCTGTGAGGGAGAACGCCTGGCGCCCGGCCCCCGAGCGGTGTTGGTCGGAGACCAGCGCCTGCCCGAATTCCTAGGCAAGACCGTGGAGGACGCCCTGGTTTGGATTGGAAAACTCAAGGTGCGCGAGGCGATGCAAGTCGCCATCGCCCCGGTACTGTCCGAATTACGCTCGCGCTTAGGGTTGCTGGACCGCGTTGGCCTGGGATACCTGACCCTCGACCGGACCGCGCGCACCCTATCGGGCGGTGAAGCCCGTCGCGTACGCCTGTCCGCGAACCTGGGATCGGAATTGGTTGGCGTGACCTACGTCCTCGACGAACCGACCGTGGGGTTGCACCCGCGCGACGTGGATCGCTTGACCGGAGCCCTGGAAGAATTGCGCGACCGCGGCAACACGGTCATCGTTGTGGAACATGATCCTGCGGTCATGCGCCGTGCGGATTGGATCGTGGACTTGGGCCCGGGCGCGGGTGAAGAGGGCGGCCAGCTCATGGCCATGGGCCCCCCCGCTGTGATCGAAGCTTGTATGGAGTCTTCAACCGGCGCCTACTTGCGCGGTGAATTGGACCTGGGCGGAGAAGGGGAGGACGCAGACGAGTCCGTGCGCCCCACACGAATGGCCCAATGGCCGCCGTTGCGTCTGCGCGGCGCCAAAACACACAACCTTAAGGGCGTGGACTTGGATGTGCCTTTCGGCAAAATTACGGGTCTGTGTGGCCCCTCAGGGTCGGGCAAGTCCTCGCTTGTACTCGACACTTTGGTACCTGCACTCAAAGGCCACGCACACGAAGGGCGCTGGGACAGCGTGCGAGGTTTGATTGGAGGTGATTTGCGAATCTCGGTCGTCGACGCCTCACCTATTGGCCGAACACCTCGCAGTGTTCCGGCCACCTACACGGGCCTCATGGATCCCTTGCGTGCGCTCTTTGTGCGTACACCCGACGCTCGTTTGCAGGGCTTCACTATCGCGAACTTCTCGTTCAATTCGAGCAAGGGGCGCTGCCCCGCCTGTGAAGGCATCGGCAGCACCAAAGTTGAAATGCAGTTCCTTGCGGACCTGTGGTTGGTTTGTGAGGAGTGCGACGGCAAACGCTATCGACCCGAGGTTTTGGAAGTGCGCTACCGCGACAAATCTCTCGCCGACATCCTGGCCATGTCCATCTTGGAAGCGAGGGGATTCCTCGAGCACCAAAAGGACATTCGTCCGACCTTGGATGCGTTGGTTTCCGTGGGACTGGGCTATATGCGTCTCGGGCAAAGCGCCACCACGCTATCCGGTGGCGAGGCCCAGCGCGTCAAGCTGGCATCCGAGCTGGCCCACGCGGAGCGCCTAGGTCGTGGACTGGTCGTACTCGATGAGCCGAGCACGGGGCTGGCAGGCGTGGATGTTGTGCACTTGGCCCGCGCCCTTCGCGGCCTGGCGAAAAAAGGCAATGCTGTGTTGGTCATCGAGCATCATACGGACCTGCTCGCCATGTCGGATCACCTGATCGAACTAGGACCGGAAGGCGGTGCTGCTGGCGGTTTGATCGTGGCCAGTGGCACGCCCGCCGAGTTGGCCGCGAACCCCGCATCGATCACGGGACCTTGGCTGCAGAGCGGCCGCGCCAGTGGTGGTGCATTCGCCCAGAGCCCGGCGGCGAAAAAGAAAGCCAGCAAGGGCAAAAGTACCGCAGGGGTGACGAAGAAAGCGGCTTCTAAAAAGAAGGTCAGCAAGAAGAAGGTCAGCAAGAAAGCGCCCGCCAAACAGAAGGCCAAAGCGACCACAGTTAAAAAGGGGCCTCAATGATCGAGGAAACACAACCGGATCCCGGCCAGGGCCGCAGCCACCCTGCCGTCGCGCCCCAGCCTGACAACCCGCTCATCGTGCAGCCTGATCGAACCCTGTTGCTTCACACGGTGACCACGCTGACAGATAGCGAGGGGGGCTTGCGGCGCGATGAGCAAGGACGTCCGCTCACCGAACCGCATCCCCGGTTTGAAGAAGCGCGCTCGCGCTTGTCCAGTTTTTCCGAGCTAGTCAAGAGCCCGGACTATTTGCACACCTACAAATTGACGGCGGTTTCGGTTTGGAACGCGGTAGCCCTGGGCCAAGGCTACGAAGCGATCGAAGGAACCCTTCGGGATCTGGTGTGCATGCCTATCCCCGAGGTGGTTCTACAAAAAGTGGAACTCTGGGTTATGCGCTTTGGCTTGCTCGAATTGCACAGAGAAGGCCATCGCTTTGAATTGACCTGTGGCGATGCGGACGCGCTGGCCACTTTGCTCGAAAAGCCTCGGGTGCGCGAGTTTTGCGAGGTGGACGAGCAGGGCCGCATTTGGATCGACGACGTGACGCGTGGACCGATCAAGCAAGCACTCATCCGTCTTGGTTATCCCGTACGCGATCTGGGTGGGTATGTGGATGGAGACGTCTTGGACATTTCTTTCAGGGAAACGACCACGGGAGGACACGAATTCCGCTTGCGCGAATACCAAGCCCAAGCCGCGCAGGCTTTTCACGCGGACGGAAGTGTGAGCGGCGGGAATGGGGTGATCGTTTTGCCGTGTGGTGCGGGGAAAACAGTCACTGCAATGGCAGCCATGGAGAAGGTCGGGGCTAAGACGTTGATCTTGACCACCAACACCGTTGCGGTACGGCAATGGCGCACAGAGCTGCTCGACAAAACGTATCTTCGCGAGGAGCAGGTCGGCGAGTACACGGGCCTCGGCAAGCAGGTAGCGCCCGTGACAATCAGCACGTATCAAATGCTGACCCACCGCCGCTCAAAAACCGCAGCGTTCGAAAACCTTGAGATTTTCCGGCGCGAGAACTGGGGTCTAGTCATTTATGACGAAGTGCATTTGCTGCCGGCTCCCGTGTTCCGCATTACCGCGGAACTACAAGCGCGCAGGCGCTTGGGATTGACGGCGACCCTGGTTCGTGAAGACGGCAAGGAGGATGAAGTGTTCTGCCTCATCGGGCCGAAACGCTTCGAAATGCCTTGGAGGCAGCTGGAAGCCGACGGCTTCATCGCTACTGCGCAATGCGTGGAAATGCGAGTACCGCTGCACGCGAGTATTGAGGCCTCATATGGCAACAGCACCCCGCGCAATAAAATGCGCATTGCTGCAGAGAACATCGGAAAGACCCCGGTGATTCAAGCCCTCATGGAACGCCACAAGGGCCAACGAATTCTCGTGATTGGGCAATACATCGATCAGCTGGAAACCCTTCAACGCCACTTGTCGGTCCCCTTGATCACAGGCAAAACGCCAAACCTAAAGCGTGAGCAACTCTATGAAGAGTTTCGTTCCGGCAACCAACCGGTTTTGATCGTTTCAAAGGTTGGCAATTTCGCGATCGATTTACCCGACGCCACGGTCGCCATTCAAATTTCGGGGAGCTTCGGTTCCAGGCAAGAGGAAGCCCAGCGCTTGGGCCGAATTCTGAGGCCTAAATCGGACGGGGCATGTGCAACGTTCTATTCGGTCGTCAGTGAGAATACACGCGAGCAGGAGTTTGCACAGAAGCGCCAATTGTTCCTCGCGGAGCAAGGCTACGCTTATCGCATCGTGAAAAGTATGGACATGGGCACTGAAGACTCAAGTCGAATGGAAGGCCATGGTCCGGGTAAGGGCAACTCATGAGCAAATCGAAACCGTCACGCGGCGCATCGTTTAAGCCCCTAGCATTGGCCGATGGCCTGGCCTTGAAGTCGGCGGACGAGCTCTCAGAGATGCACGCCTTTTGGCTGCCCAAGTGCGATCCCGTACCCACCGATGAGCAGGCACTTCGCAAGGGTCTTCAAGAGGCCATGGTGCAAGGCGAGCGCATTCGAGATCGACTGGGCGCGTTGGGAGCGCGTATGACTGCCGTGTTTCACACGATTCTGCAAGCGGATGGCTTTCAGATTCGATGGGAGGCTCTCAATTCAAACCCTAGCTTGGAGAAGTTCTCGAAGTATGACCTAGAAGCGGCTTTGATCATGTTGGAGCGCCACGGGCTGCTGGCTCCCGGTGGCCCACGGTCCGCTTTGGATAAGGACGCACGTTGTGTGGCCATTCCCGAGGATCTAGCGCAAGCGTTGCAACGTCAAATGACCGCCGTCAAGGACGGCGTCTATGGGCGCTTGACCCTGCGTGGTCATTTGGAACGCATGTACAGCGATCCCAAGCGCAGCAAGCGCACACCGCCTTCTCGGGTGAGGGAAATGTTCCGCTTGTATGTGGGCGAAGCTGCCAGCGTTTCTCGCATTCAACGCCTGCCCGAGGGCCTGCGCGAGCTGGTGGAAAAAGCCATCCTTGAGTTTGGAGGTATCCTTCCCAAACCCTTGTTTGAGCGTATGGAGACCGAACTTCCAGATTGGGATGCGGCCGGTTGGGCCGAAACTTTGGGGGATTCCCTGGTGGGCACCGTGAGTGAGTTGGATCTACGTCCTTACGGCGTAGCCCACCATGGCCCGACCTTGATTGTCTTCAGCGAAGTCGCGCTGGCTTGGTTCCGACGCGTGGCCGTTCCTGGCGACCCCGATCGTCCCTATCGCGAAGATTGTCAGGGCGTGAACACGCTATCGAATCTTTCGCGCTTCCTAGCCTTCGTGCAGTCCAACTCCGTGCGCATTACGAAGCGCGGGGAAATGTTCAAGAGCACCTGGAAGCGCATCGAAGAAGGTTGCTTGCAAGAGCCGCAACAAGAGATTGCCATGGGGGAGAGCGTGCGCATGCTCTACCGATTTGCGCGCAATGAAAACCTGATTGATACCAGCGCCGAAGGTACCCTTCGCATTGCATCCGCGGGGCGGGCTTGGGGAGCGACAGGCATGGCGGCAAAGTTGGAGAGACTCTTGGAATTCATGCTGCACGAGCCCTTGGATGAGGCCTTAGGCGAGCATGATTTGCCCCTGCGTCGCACGCTCATGCGCATGCTGCATCATTTGGAACCTGGCGTCTGGTATGACCTGATGTACTTGCCATTCCTGGCGCGCAATCAGCACCTTTGCAATTTGGACGACTGGCAGGAGGAGCAAGGACATGCGCGCTCCAGCCATGGAAGCCGCGGACATGGGGCCAGCGATTTACAGCGACTGGCTTGGACCCTTGTGGCCTGGCTGCGCGGTCGTCTGTTCCCTGTTGGATTGATCGATTTGGGCTATGACTCCAATGGGCATGCGGTGGCCATGCGCTTGACGCGCTTGGGCACCTTGGCGCTTGGCATGGAGGCCGCTCCCAGCCCGGGCATGGGGCACGGTTCCCTTGTGGTGACACCCGACTTCGAGGTGGTGTTCTTTCCAGGCGAAGATTCCGTTCAGTTGGTCTACGACCTGGACCGGTTTGCGGATCGCGCAGCCAGTGGCACACTCAAGCAGTATCGATTGAACGAGGCTTCTCTAAAACGAGGTCTGTTGGGAGGCATGGAATTGCACCGCATGCGGGATTGCCTGGAGATGCATTCACGTACACCGATTCCTGAGAACGTGTACATCGCGCTTTCGGATTGGGCCTTGCGCGCCGGGCTCTTTTTCCTCTCGAAGGACTTGGTGATCCGCTGCCAGCAGGCGGAGCACTTCGAGCGCTTCGTGGCCGACGCCGGGGTCCGTCCGTATTTGAAAGCGCAGGTCGACGAGACTTCGGCGCAAATGAAGCGAGGACCCAGCCCCAAGCGTTTGCGCACCGTCTTGCGTGACTTGGATTACTTGGTGGAGATCGAATGAGCGGCTCCCAGCAATCACGCAGGCTGCCACCGAGACTTTTCGCGCTCAGTCCTGGGGACTTGGCTCCCAAACGCTTTGCCGCATGGCTGAAAGCTGTGGATCGTTGTGTGGAGGCCGGGCTGCGTGGAATTCTGCTACGCGAACCCCAATTGTCCGATGGGCCGCGGCTGTATTTGGCATTGAAGCTGGCGAAAGCGTTCAAGCCGAGGGGGGGATTCTTGGCCATGCACGATGCGGCGCACCTGGCCGCTGCGGCCGGTGTAGACGCTGTCCACCTTGGCTTTCGCTCGTTGCCCCTGGCGGACGTGCGGCGCTGGAGTCCGGCGGGTCTGACTTTGGGCCTGTCCACCCACAGTGGCGACACACTCGATGCGCACGAGCCCGACTACACGTTTTACGGGCCGGTCTTTGAAACGCCCTCCAAGCTGGGTTTGAAGGACCCCGTCGGGCAAGAGAATTTACGGCAGCGCTGCCAGCAAAGTTCCGCACCCATCTGGGCGCTCGGTGGAATCGTTCCTGCGAATGCTGCGGACGTCCTGGCTTGTGGCGTGGAGGGCTTGGCCGTACGAGGAGCCATTTGGCAGGCGAAGCGCCCGTGGAAGGTGATTCCTAATTTCGCAGATGCCATGGGAGGCAACCTTGACTGACCCCCGCCGATGGCTGCCACAACTGAGGCGAGCTACCTACATCCTGGCTGCCTTGGGCGTGATCTATCTTGCAATGCGTTACAGCGTGTACTCGCTGGATGCTCCGAACGAAGTCTTGCCCATGCGTTTCGAAACCGGGCAAAAGGTCCTGCTCGACACCCGTCCCCGGGTCCCAGAAGCGGGAGATGCGTTCCTGGTACGCACGGCCCAAGGGGGGTTGGCTCTTGGTGTCGTGCAAGCGGTGCAGGAGCAGCGCTTGGCGTTTATCATGGGACGCTCCGGTTGGAGCGAAAGCGATTGGTTGTGGATCCCGCGCAAGGATCTTCAGGCCCGTGTCCTCTTTATCCTTCCTTTCTAGCCTTTCTAGCCGCGCATTCCATGACCTGGTCCGAAGACTCTATACACCGTTGGTTGGCTGATCAGCCTCGAGCTCGATGTTTGTCGGGTTCCCAAGGCCATGATGCAGCGGTTTTGAAACCCGGGCTCGGTCGGCCGGTTCTGTGCGTGGACGCCTGCGTGGAGGGCGTGCACTTCGAAGCCGAAGCCTCCGACAAAGCCGTGGGGCGCAAGGCCGCCGGTCGAGCGCTTTCGGATTTGGCTGCGACCGGCGCACGGCCCGAAGCTCTGCTATTGGCTTTACGCGCACCCCACGACGCTTGCGAGAAACGTCTGCGACGCTTGATTCGCGGGGTAGGGGGCATGGGGTTGGCCCATGGTGCACCGCTCGTGGGTGGCGATACGACGTGCGCCCCGGGTCCGCTCTCT
>JBLFXY010000052.1:0-15937 GCA_047611645.1 Glaciecola sp. | reverse complement strand
ACCGCGGGCGCTTTCCACAAGTGGGTGGAAAGCGCCCGCGTTTGAGTCACTTAGAACTGGATGGCCCTATTCGATTTGAATGAAGTTGCCGCCAGAATCTTCGGCGAGCCACTCAAGAATTTGCAAAGTTCCACCGAGTGCGATCGTGTGAATACGAACGTTGCGGTTGGTGTTCATGGCTTGCACAGCCTCACGGATCGAACCCGGGTCGATGATGTCGCCCACCGAAGGTACACCGTCGGAGAGCACCATAATGGTGTCCACATCGGGGTCTTCGAAAGCCCGCTCCAAAGAGCCGTACAGGTTCGTTCCCCCACCTGCGCCGAGGGCATTCACCCATTCCTTGGCCTCGTCATGGTTGGGCTCTTGGGATTCAGCGAGGGGATTATCGGCCCAGTTGTCGACACCACCACTGAAGGCTATCAGGTCGTAACGGGTCCCCTTCTTGAGTCCGTCAATGGCCACCACCAGCTCTTCCTTGGCGCGGTCCATGCGAACCTGACCGCGTTCACCCACGTAGCTGCCCTTGAGGACTTCGTTCATTGAACCGGATACGTCCACGATAAAGATCACCCGTGAAGAACGAATTTCCATACCGAAGAAACGGGCGGGCCGCGAGCGTTCCTTCTGGGCTTTGAGGGCACGCTGACGCACAGCTTCTCGCAATTCACCGGCGGTCAAAAGGTCGACATCCTCACCTTCGTTGTCGTGCCAGGCCTGCCAGGTTTTGGCGTTGGTGCCGTAGTTCTTACCGGTCAAGCGGAACAAAGCCTCGCCAAACTCGAAGGCCAAGCGACCACTCTCCTCGGGCATGCGCTTGATGATGGGCAGCAGGACTTCAGAGTCGTCCATGTCTTCCAGGGCCACTAGAGCAGCCTGGCGCATGGACCAAGACTCATCGCTCAACCAGCCAATGATGCGTGCCATGTCCTCTTCGCGCCCCATGCGCATAATTTCCATGCTCGCAGCAGTCTTGATGGCCGGCTTGCCCGTATCGCTCCAACTGTGAAGACGTCCGATCCAATCTTCGCTCTTTTTGTAGAGCTCGCCGAGTCCTTCGAGGAATGCACCGACTACGGCCGGATCCTTTTCCTTCTTCAGGTACTTTTCGAAGTTCTTGATGGAAGCCTCCCCGCCCGCGCGGGCTAGGAAGCGAACGGTTGCGATACGCTCCACCGGTAGCTTGGACTTGAGGCCCTTGCTAGCTTTCTTGATCACGCTGTCCTCGCAGGGCACAGGCATGGCATCCAAGATGAAAATGCGCTCGTTCTTCTTCGATTTGCCCAAGCGGCCCATGAGTTCTTCCGTCACCGCTTCGGCGTCCATATCGCGCAGCAAGCGGGCCATGGTCCAGTTGAGGGAGACCGGGGTCGTGGCCTTGGACTTGGCGATTTCCACGAAGATCGGAAGCATCTTGATGCCCTGATTCTTAGCGAGGATCTCAGCAGCTGCGGAACGAACTTCACCGGGGAAGGTGGAGCGGGTGAGCGCTTCTTCCGCGCGCTTGTCGATATCCGGAGCCTTCTTGTCCGCAAGGATTTGCAGCAGGGTCGCAAAGAGGCGCGGGGTCCTTTCATCCTCGATCCAGCCTTCCAGTTCCTTTACTTCGGAACGCGGGCCAAAAGCCTTCAGCGCCATCTCGCGCATGACGGTGCTATTGGTCAGAACGGTGCCCTTCTCTTCCTCATCCTTGGCACCCTTCTTCTTTTTCTTCTTGGTTTTCTTAGTCTTCTTGCCCTTGCCTGACTTCTTCTCCATGTGGGGAAGCACGTACAAGCCTTTCAAGAACTCCATGTCTGCTCCGGAATCCGACTCAATGTACAACGAGAGTGCTCGCTCACGAACATCGGAGGGAAGCGGCTTCTCGACCAAAACTCGCAGGTAATGGGGACCTGAAGCAAAACACTGGCTCAAGGCTGCAAGTGCCGCATCCCGAATTTCAGGATCCTCGGTTTGCCCGACGGTGTTGGCGAGGAATTCAGCCGCTACCGTAGCATTGCCTTCCAAGCCATCGAAGCCCGAGATCGCTGACAGCACCTGAATGCGCGTGTAGATTGTGGCCAGGTTGGGATAGAACTCGACCAGACCAACGAGCGCCTCCTTGGTTCCATCGTCCGCAACCGCCTGAATGACCTCTTCGGGCGTATCGTCCCGCAGCCGTTGCATGTCTTTGAGGTGGCCGCCCAGATCTTGGGGGACTGCGAGGAACAAACTCAGCCCTAAGGCAACGATCAGTGTTTTCATGGAGAGTCCGGGGCTAGAGCCTCGATTTTTTATCGATCAAGTCCGCGATCATGCCGAGGGACAGTACTTGGACCAAAGCGACAAACAACAGCACGGTCTTGTCGCTCAGGTTGGGCGCAGACTCCACCACGAACATGTCGATAGAGGTGGAGCACAGTAGGAGAAGCATCAAGAACCCCGCTATCGGGTAAAAGACCTTGAGCGGGTTGAAGTAAAGAACGGTGCGCACGATCAGCGCAACAAAACCCAAGGTATCTCGAATGGGCCGAATCTTAGAGCGGCCAGAGCGCGCGGCGTAATCGATACTCACGTAGTCCACGCGATGCCCGTTGGTGAGGGCCGCAAGCGAGATCGTGGTTGTAAAACTGAAGCCGTTGGGAAAGATCGGCAGGTAGGCCATAACCAGATCCTTACGCATGGCGCGCAGACCCGAGTTGAGGTCGGGGATGCGGGTGTCCGCCAGGTAGGAAGCCAATTGCCTCAGAGCCGCCTTGGCTGGCCTGCGAATCAGCGGGATATTGACGTCCGCACCCGTTCGTGCGCCCACCGCCATTTCCGCGCCGTTGCGCACATGCTGAACCAGCTCCTGGATGCGGTCCTCGGGGTAGGTGCCGTCGGCATCGGTGATCACGACGACATCGTGTTCAGCGGCCTTGAAGCCGGTCTTCAGTGAGGCTCCATACCCGCGATTCATGCCGTGGTTGATCACGTGCAAGCCGGGGAATTCCCCCTGCAAACGCTTTAGAATTTCGCCGGTGCGGTCCTTCGAGCCGTCGTTCACCACGAGCAGTTCAAAGGGCTCATCCCAAGTGAGCGCGCTCAACCTGCGAACGACTCCTTCGATCCCCCCCTCCTCGTCGTAGGCGGGCACCACAAGCGTAATACCGGGAGTGGTTGGGTTTCCAGGCCGACTATCGGCAGCAGATTCGTTTGAGGGGCTCATCGCGAGGAGTCTACTACATGCCCTCGGATTGGGCATGGACTGCTTGGGTTGCCCCCTTAATCTTGCAACTATGGAGCCAAATGGGCCACAGCCTTGCGTGTCAGACCGGTAAGCCCCAAGTCCCCGAGCTCCTCCCAGCGGAACCAACGCATGCGATCGGAATCGTGTGCGATGGCCTTGGCTGCAGCCTGCCCGCTCAAGACGGACATCACGATGCGGTGGTGAGTGATCGCGTGCTTGGCTTGCAAAAGAGGAGTTTCCGCCTTGGCCCGCAGACCTGTGGGCCAGCTTTCCGGCCACAGGTCGCTGGCTCCGGGGCTCGGAATCTGCTTGGTGGGCAACTCCCACAGACCCGCCATCGAACCGCCTGCGGGGCGCTGGGCGAGCACTATTCGGCCACTATTGACCATGCAAAGAGATTGTATCGTCAGCTCTACGGACTTCTTGCGTGGCTTGGGACTGGGCCACTTGGCCGCTTCGCCTCGCTTGCGCGCCACGCAAAGCTGGGACCAGGGGCATTCCCCGCAGTTCGGCTCACCCGGGGTGCAGATCAGTGCGCCCAACTCCATCAGAGCCTGATTCCAATCACCTGGATCCGAGCAGGCCAAGCAATGCTCGGCCAATTTCCATGTGTGCTTTCTCAAGGGCGCGGATCCGGATGCGGCGCGCAGGCCGAACACGCGGGTAAGAACCCGTTCCACATTTCCGTCGACTAGGGCTTCCGGCAGGTCATATGCAATCGAAAGCACTGCGCCCGCGGTGTATTCCCCCACCCCTGGCAAATTCAAGGCGGCGCGGCGCTCCCTCGGAAACTGCCCGCCATGGTCAGCCACGATCCCCTGCGCCGCTTTTCGCAACGAACGGGCCCGGCTGTAGTAGCCCAAACCGCTCCAACTAGCCAGAACCTGCTGTTCCGAGGCTTCCGCCAGGCTTTCCACCGTCGGGAACGTCGACATGAACGCCACCCAGTAGTCGATGACGGTGGCCACGCGGGTCTGTTGCAGCATGGCCTCGCTGATCCAAATGCCGTAGGGATCCTGGATACGCCTCCATGGGAGATCCCGCTTGGCGGTTTGGAACCAATCCAGCAGGGCTCCCTGAAGACGAGCGCGTCGGTCCGCGCGGGGTAGGGGCGGAAAAGGGGTCACGGGAGAAGCTTGGGTCACGCTGCTAGCTTTTGTTCTTTGTCCCCCCGTTGCAAGCAATCCGCCGGGCCCTTTTCCGGCACAAAATCGCAGCCTCCTGATAAAACAGGTGTTACCTAGCTCGTCATCACGGATCGCCTGGCAAGGCGCCAGGTTCTTTGCATAGTTGCTCTATTCAAGACCAACCGTTCCAGGAGGACTGTGGCAAAGCCGCTAGCAGGCCGTTGAAGAACAGCGATTTCCCGATGGGTCGTCACAATTCGGCCGGCAAGGCGCTCAGGTTCCCTGCATAGTCGCTCTATTCGAGGCCTGAGCCCATGCATCGCGGTGACAACGCTGCCAGCTGGATTGTCAGGACCCGCCGGGGAATCTCTGTTTCTTGGGCAGGCTGATAGAGCCGAGCGGGTCGCATACGCTACCTTGCGCAGCATGCTTTGGCTCGTCGCGCTCATACTCGGTTGGCTTCTGGTCGAGGGTCAACCCTCCGCTGGGGGCTCCTGGTCCAACCCCTATTTCCTCTCCCTAGAGACCGCTCACTTCTCCTGGGGTCTGCTGCTGGTGGGCCTTGCCGCCTGCCTTTGGGGGGCCGGAAAGCGCGCCTTGGGGTGGGGGTTCGTGCTCATGCTCGCACTTGGAGCCTGGCTTCCCATGCTTCTACTGGATGCGCCCTTCTTTCGAACGGGGCCATGGGTCGCCACGCTGGTGATGGTTTTGATGGGCGCAGGCCTTCGCTTTCAGCGCAATATCGAGCCGGAGTCCGATGGTGTTGAAACCGGAACTCAATGGACAGGAATCCTGATTCTTGGTGGAGCCTGCGCGGCATTCTGCCTCCACGGGCTGGCACGCATCCTGAGCCGCCTGGGCGATGCTGGACCGGGTAGCACTAGCATCACCCTGGCCACGCTCTTGACCCTGATGGGATTGGGTGCTTTTGCCTTTGGAAGGCCCCTTCCCGTCGACGCACAGAAACGCGGAAGGGTGCACGCCTTCGTTTGGATCGCGCTCTTGCTCGCCGTGTTTGCAGCCTTACGTGCGGAGCAAACCCTGGGAACGAGCCGTGGACTGCGCGGCCTGATGCGGCGCTTCTCCCTCGATGCCTCGCATGCGGGAACCACCGCCGGGGAGCTACTCTCAAGCGTGTCCGTGCTCATCCTTCCGGCGTTTGCTTTGGGCACTTTGGTGCTCGTCTTGCGCCATGCCCAACGCGTTTCGTTTGTTGTCTTGGGAGCCGCCTTAGGCACCTTTCTGGTGCCCATTGCACTCTCCACGGAGACCTTAGGTTTTTCCAGCATGCAGCCGAGTCTGCGGTTGATCATTTGGGGCATGCTTGTGCTCCTCCCCATAGCTCCCATTGTTTGGATCGCGCAGGGCCGCAAGTTCATTGGCGGCATAGTCCTGCTCGCATGCGTCCCGCTCGCCTTCAATCTGCGCAACGTACTGCCCGAAGATCCGATCCTGGCTCCCAAGCCGTGGCAGCGCTCTCCCGTGGAACCCGTTTGGCAAATGGAGACCCCTCAGGGCCAATTAACCGTGACGTCCGATGGATTTGGTGCCTTTCAGGCCCTGCTGGATCAAGCCCCGCTCACGGCGGATGGGAATCACGCCCGATTACACGATCGCTGCATGGCGATGTCGATGGGTTGGCGAGGTGCAGGCTACGGTCCGTATCAATCACGCATTCTCCTAATCGGAGTGCTAACTCCGCAGATTGCGGATCGACTGCAGAGTCTTGGCGCAAAAAGAATTGACCGTTTAACCCCTTTCGGTGAAGCGGTAACAAAGGCCTGTGAAGAAGCTCTTGCTGGCGGTCAAGAAATCCCCGCGGAGCTCGGGGACCGCATCGATGCAGAGGTCGCTGAAGCCCGAATCCGTGACGGCGTTTACTCGTTGGTCTTGGGCCTCCCCGTTCAAAATGTCAGTGCACGCCCTCCCCGGGGCCTGCCAATTTCGCTTGTTGCCAAATCCGCCATTTGGAGTTCACTCGAGGGACTGCAAGGAACCAGGAGCACCGATCGCCAAGGTGCGATCTGCTCGGATGGATTGGGGCGCTTCGCCTTCGCATGGAACCAAGATGGCCAAGCGGAAGAGACTCTTTCCGGTGGTGCCATTTTCGCCACTTTGAGCCCTGGAGACCGGCACATTACCCGCTGGCGTTGGGGGCAACTACGGCCGTGGGACCGGAGCCCGCTGGCCATAGCTCACAGCCTGGACAGCCTCGCGCAACAGGCCAACGAAAACGACGCCCAGCTCTTCCAAGTGCTGCGCGATATAATGGACTCGCAGGAGCAAAGCTCCCCGTTCGAAACCGAGTTTGAGCGCTTCGAAATTCCAAGGGTTCATTTGGAAAGCCTGGTCCAAGTTTTGATTGCAGGACCGGATACAAGTTTCTATCGAGAGATCGCCGGCGGCCTGGCGCGCACACTTGTGGGCAAGCGCGACGTGGGTGCGATCATGGAATTCCTTCCCGGCCTGTCTGAAGCCATGGGGCAGCCTTATGAACTCGAGCGTTCGCTAGCGCGCGCGGAATTGGAAAGCCTGGAGCCCGGCGCTGCAGCAATGCGCTTGCAACGCTTGCTCAAGGCTTGGCCCCGTGAGGACAGCCTGCTCGAGGAATTGGCCATCGCCTACGATCAAAGCGACCAACCGGGCCTCGCTGTTGCGGTCTGGGAGGCCTTGCGGAAAATCCACCCGGGTGAGTGGCCCTTTGACAAAGCTTGGACCCTGAGCCTGGTTCGAGCCGGTGATGCTCGCGGACCTGCTGCATTGCAGACAGCCCTCGCCAGCCATCCGGAAGATTTTGAGTTGCTAGCCGTGTCTCAATCCGGGCCCTTGCCTCCCATTAAAAAGGGCTTCGAACCCCGGGATGGGCGGCACGACGAGCACGAAGATCACTAGTGAAACCACCAATGCTCCCCTAGAAAAGCCCCCGAAAGAGTCTCCAGGCCAAACATATCGGTTTCCTAGTGCCCAGATCACCATCTGGTTCGGGATCCACATATCACCATGCCATGTCCCTGGATGATGCCCCGGCGCCTCTGATCGTCGACTACTCATCAAACCGGGTATCATTCACAGGGAACATCAGGGGGCTATTGCCCGTCCTAGCTACAGCCTATGGGTATGCGTGATGCATGCCCCATCCGGCGCATCTCTCTTCCTTTCCGCGATCTTCGGCGACAACCAAATCACTCAATGAAACGATTTACACCCAAAACTCTCCTAATGGCGGCTGCCCTCGTGGCTGCCATTGGCACCTACGGAGAGGCCCAGATCCTCAGGGTGGACCTGGGACAAATGGTAACTAGTACCGACGGCGCCGTCTTCGGCACCATCACGAACAAAGAGACCATCCGAATCGACCACCCGATCGATGGCCCTGAGCTCTACTACACCACCCTCACGATCAAGGGCACGGACCTTGCCACCAACCAACCCACCACGGTTAACGTCAGCTTCCCCGGCGGATTCATCGACGAAGAGCGTGGCGCGTTCAACTCCGAAGCTCCGGCAGAAGATGTGATCTCGGTTGGCAAGGAAGTCGTCGCATTCCACAAGTGGAGCGACAACATGGGTGGCGACTTCGCTTCCAGCGCACTGTTTGCTTCGCATGGCGGCGTGTACTCCACGTTCCAAAGCAAAGGCAATGTCATTGTGCAGGGTCGCGGAGATGGTTACGCCATCCCCACCAACACCCACTTGGCCCGTCTGCAGGGCAGCATCCAAGAATTCCAGTCCGAAACGCGCTAAGCCTAGGAGTATCCTCAAATGAAAATCTCACTTATCGCTCCCCCGGTATTGGCCCTCGCGGTCGCCGCCATCTTTACGGGCGGCAACACCACAGAAGGTTACGACCTACTCGGCTTTAGCCTCGGTCTCACCCAGCGCGACTACCGCGTCAATAACAACCTGACCGCCTCTGGCGCCAACAACAACAACACGCCCGATGCGAACTACCCTGACTCCCAGGGCTTTCTAATGTCGATGTGGAAAGGCGCCGCCGAATGGGGCAGCACCCTGCACGGTGACGGTGGTGGCGACCCCACCCAAAACTTTGGCTTGGGCTCAGGCCTCGCCAACTTCGATTCCACCTTCCAGGGCGAAACGACGCTAATCGGCGGAGTTGGCGACAACATCGTCTCTGGCCTCTCTGGCAATAGCGGTGGCGTCCTTGCTTACGTGCAAACCAGTGGCAGTAGCGGCTGGACGATGCGCTTTTACCAAGGATGGAACTGGGCTGACGGCCCCGGCAGCATCGGTGGCAGCCAAATGGACCTGCAAAGCGTTGCAACCCACGAATATGGACACGCCCTGGGCCTGGGTCACTCCGGAACCAATGCGGCAACGATGGCACCCTCGATCGGAAACGGTCAGACCAGCACCCGCTCTATCCACGCGGACGACATCGCCGGTCTGCAGGACATCTATGGCCTCGCTAGCGCAGGCAAGCCGGTGATCTCCGGCATCTCTTTGTCAGGCAGTATACTGACCATCACGGGTACCAACTTCGCCTCTTCTGGCAACGACGTTTGGTTCACGCGTGAAAACCAGACTGGAACCGGGTCCCCCCTGACCGTGACTAACGTGCCCTCGACCGGTGGCGGCACGCAAATCGCAGTGACCGTCCCCAATACCGTGCGCCCCGGTGGTGATGTGCTTGTTCGCAACACATTGACCGGACACCAAGCACTCTCCAACGCGTACCCCGCGGATCTCGCCGGGTCCATCTGCGAAGGCGAGACCGCTATCTGCTTCGGGTTCCCGAACTCCACGGGCAACATTGGCAACCTGTCCATCGTCGGCTCACAGAACGTGGCCGCCAACGACACAACGCTCTACGGAAACCTCTTGCCCGCGAACCAATTTGGAATCTTCCTGTACGGCCAAGGCGCCATCCCTGCCGCTATTGGCAATGGAATTTTCTGCCTAGGCGGAGCACCCTTCTTCCGTCTTCCCATCGTTTACACGGACGTCTTCGGTTTCGTGAACTACAACCTGGACATGACCAACCTGCCCTTGGGCGGCGATATCTCCCAGGGTGAAACCTGGAACTTCCAGCTCTGGCACCGCGAAGACGGCGGCCAAAGCAACTTCTCAGAGACACTCGCTTACCCCTTCTGCAACTAGCAGCCAGCGCGGTAAGAATCTGACCCAAGGCGGGGCCAGCGGTGCAAACCGCTGGCCCCGCCTTCTTGTTGGGCCTTTTTAGGCGTGCTGATGGGTGACAAGCATGCTTGGGGCTGCTAACTATGCTTCCCCGTTCACTCCCGCTTGGAACGGCCCCCGAGCCCATGAATCGACCCCAGACCCTCCCTGCCGCACTGTTTGCTGGGCTTGCAGGATTGCTAGCCATCGCCCTTTGGGCTGTTTACGGCACGTCCGTTTTGGACCACGGATACATCTACGATGACCAGCTGCTCATCCTGAACAACCCCCGGTTGTCGGATCTCTGGGCTCCTCTGCGCCTTTGGGACGCGCCTTTGTGGCAGTTCCCCGACTCGGTAGACGCGCGCCCCACGGGATTCTGGAGGCCGCTCACCTTACAGGTGCTCGCGATTGCCAGGGCCCTATCTGGAGGGGAGGCTTGGGGTCCCCACCTCGCCTCGCTGGTGATCCACTGGCTGGCCGCATTGGCTGCGGTGAAGCTAGCCTTGCGCTTGGGCATTGCGGGCGGAGCCGCCGCCGCCGTGGGCTTGTTGTTTGCCCTGCATCCGGTCCAGGTACAGTCCGTGGCTTGGGCCTCGTCGATCAACGACCCTTTGCTCGGGCTCTTCTCCCTGGTCGCGTTGGGCGCCCACATGCGCTGGTTGCAAGAGAAGCGACGGGCCTCAATGATCACAGCCTTGGTTGCGTTCGCTCTGGCCCTGCTGAGCAAGGAGCAAGCGGTCGCGATTCTCCCCCTCGCAGGCGTTCTGGGCTGGTGGGTACTCGGCGCGAACAAGAAGAGTTTGCGTAGCAGCGCGAAGGCCATGCTCCCGCTGGCTTTGGTTCTGGCCGTTTACTTAGGCCTGCGTATGTACGTCTTCGCGGCTTTCTCGGCTGGTTTGGGCGGCGCCATCGTGAGCTTTGACCTGTCCCTTGGTCGCAGCATGGCCTTCCGTGGAGAGCTCTTGGGGACTTTTGCCCAAATGCTGGCGTTGCCCTTGGACTTGCCCTTCTTTCGCGGCGTGCAACCCGAATTGGCGGACGGTGATACGCGGGTGACACTGGCCATCCTCGTTGCTTTGGCGTGGGCTGCGCTCACGGTTTTGTGCGCATGTCGCAAGCGCTGGCTGCTTGTGTTTCTGCTCGCCTTGCCGGCGCTTTGGCTGGCACCGCAGGTGATTCGCTACGAATCCGCCGGAGCCTTCCCGCAAAGCGATCGCTACCTATACGTGCCTGTTTTCGCGTTTGCGGCACTGCTCGCCCTTCTACTCTCTCGCTTGAAGCAGCCCCTACTGATGGCAATTCCTGTCATCGTCATCGCATCGCTCTACGGCATCAAGAGCCACAAGCAGCTAGCCCCCTACAGCGACAACATCAGCTTTTTCCGCACTGCGGTTCAGGAAAGCCCCACCGTACCCGTGGGCTATTGGAGTCTCGGCCGCGAGTTGCTGGGTGAATACAAGCGTGAAAAGGACGTGGACGACCTGCAAGAAGCCTTGATGCTCTATTGGCAGTGCTTGGTGCTTGGACATGACTACGGGGAGCGCAGTCCGAAACTGGGGCCCGAGGCCTCCGTCGCCGATCGATTGGCCGAGCTCGAACCCCTCCTAACGGGAGGCTCATCCAAGATCAAACCCGATCGCACAGTCATGGTCTCCGTCGAAGATCGCTTCCAGGGCAACATGGGCCAGGGTTGGGTTTTGACCTTTATTGGCGAACTCCCGCCCCAATACGACCACAACACTGGGATCGAGGTTTTCAGCCAGGTCACTGCCGCATTCCCGACGCGGCATGAGGCTTGGATCGGCTTGAGCATGGCCCTACTGGCGGCCTCGAGGCTGATCGAAGCCGAACAAGCCATCTCCCAATCGATCAAGGTCAACCGAGCCAATCCGGAAGCCTGGTTTGCTCTGGGCGAAATCAAACGCCAGCAGGGTGATTTCCGGGGTGCTCGCACCGCCTATGCAGAAGCCCGAAGGTTCAGACTGCACGGCATCAAGGACCACCTGGAAGTGGTGCGCTGCTTGTTGGATAGCGGCGAATTGGACGTGGCGGAAGCGGAATTGAAGCCCCTTATCGAATCGCACGCCGCGCGTCCCGAGGTGCTCTACTTGCAAGGCATGCTGGCCGCGCTTCGCGGACAATGGCCCAACTCATTGAATTTCTTTGACCACATTTTGGTCGATGAACCGCTCAACACGGACGCCCATCTGCAACGCGGAAAAGTTCTGGCGCAGCTGGGTCGTACAACCGAGGCCATCGCCGCCCTCGGTCAGGTTTGCGAATTGGATAGCCTGAACTTCGATGCGCACTCCTTGCTCGGAAACATGCTCTTGCAAGACCCCCAAACGGAGGCCCAAGCACGCCAGTACCTGCAACGCTCCTATGAACTCGGCGTTCCAGGGATCCCACGTTCGAGGGTCCAGAGCCAATTGCTGCAATGGTTCCAGGGGCAAGAGGACACGCTCATGGCCTACATGCACATGGATGAAGCCCGCGGCGACTACGAGGCCTGTTTGGCTTGGATCGAGGCCCTGATGGCGATCCCCGAACCTTGGAAAGGCTACCCCGACAGTATCGCGCGCATGGCCACCGTTCACTTAACGGGCGGCAATAGCCTGCGCGCACTCGGCGAAAATATTCGTGCGGTCGGCGCCCTTGAAGAGTCTTTACGACTTCACGAAGGCCAGTTCTGGGCGCAATTCAACCTGGGCGAACTGCTCGTCGAAATGGGGCAGCCCAACAAAGCCCTTCCGCACCTGGAGCGCGCCCTGGAAACCATCGAGCAGGTACCGACAAAAGAAGGCTTGCGCCGTGCGGTGCGTACGACGGTGATCCGGGTGCGCGACTTGGCCAAGAAATCAGGGCTCGACTTAATGGGTCCACCGGTTGAGTCAATCGGGGATTGAGGCCAAAGCGCGCCTACAAAAAACGGCCCGGTGCCAGCGATCGCTAGCACCGGGCCGTTTTCATGACCCGTAACGACTCGCGCCTACTCCCCAAACACTTCACCGTCCGGGTAGAAACCATCCCAACGCTCGAGCCGCCAAGCCGTGGAGACAATGCGGGTTAGGTCGTCGGCACCGCCACTTAGAATCTTCCCGCTGGCGGGGTCCCAAGTGTTCGAGCCTCCGTCGCTGAGACGGCCCGATCCCAACAATTGATAGCTGCGCCCCTCAGACATAAAAGACCTCAAAGTGGCGCTATCCTTCAAATAGAGCACGACACGCCCCCCATCGTTGATCACTCCAGCCGCCTGAAGCGCTTCTAAGGGATACAAAACAGGCGCGGCTCCACCCCCGACCGAAGCGCCGAATTCGGAAGGCTGGTCCGCCATTTCAAAGGTGCCCATGAAACCTTCGGATTCACCGCCGCGGTCCAAAACGAGGGTATCGGGATGACGTTCTCGCCAAACGCTCCACGGCACCACTTCGCTGGGCAAGAATTCGAGTGCTGCGCCTCGCAGCTCGCCCTTGATCGAAGCTCCTGTGGTGTGCACCCAAAGGGAATCGGTTTCGCGGTCGTACATCACGAAGGACTTGTTGTAGAGCACCCCCTCGTGACCAAACGAAAGCAAATGATCACCAACCTGACGGCCATACACGATGGCCGTTTGGCAGAGAGGTCACCAGGATGCTGCGATCGCAATGCCACCGCAGACATCGTTCACCAACTCGGAGCTGCCGAGGGCCCCGATCGGATAGGCCTTGGCCTCGCCGCCGAGCGCCACGCCGAGCACATTTTCATCGTCTTCCAGACTGGTCGCATCCTTCGCCATCACGAGCTTCGGTGAGTCCAAAACCTCAAAATGATCGCGCTCTACGACCTGGCGTGAATTCTGGTTATAGTGCGCTTCCAAGGCATCTAATTCGTCGGACTCTGCCCCTTCTTGCCCGGAGGTTGGACCCGAACAGGAGCTTAGAAAAATCGCCGGGAGGACCGCCGTCAAGGTGGCGGCACTCAGGAGAATGAACGGGAGAATGAACGGGAGCTGCATGGATATGTGAGGGCCTGTGGGGTTTAGCACTCCGTGCTACGCGCTCCGAGTTTGCATTGTGACAGGATCCCCGCAGGTCCGAGAAAGCTCCTAAAACTGTACGGCAGCAGCGGAGAAGACCGGCCCATCCACGCAGCACTTGGCCACCGGCCAGTCCCCGAGAGGGCCATCCGCTTCCGTTCCGACGGCGCATCCGTTGCAGATACCGACGCCACAGCCCATGTACGTCTCCAAGGAGATCCACGACTCGAAGTCGTTGCGCCTTGCGAAGGCCACCACAGCCTTCATCATGGGGTCTGGCCCGCAGGTATAGATCTGAACCGGGCCGGAATGCCCCTCCAGCATGTGTTCGCAGGCTTGGACCACATTGCCGTGAAAACCCTCGGAGCCATCATCCGTGGCTGCGACGACCTTGACGCCCAAAGCCCTGAAGAGATCCAGGTCGTAGAGGAAGCCCTTGCTTCGGCCTCCGTAGACGAAGGTGATTTGGTCGGCAGGCACGCCCGCTGTCAAGGCCTGCTCGATGGCCATGTAAAACGGGGCTGAGCCGATGCCACCACCAACGAACCACTTGGCGGTTCCATCGGCTTGCCATGCGGGCCAGCCGTTTCCGAGCGGGCCTATGAGGCTCACCTCTTCGCCCACACGGGTCGCGGCCAGAGCTTTGGTCCCCTTGCCAAAAGTCTTGATCAGGAACTCAACAGCCCCTGTTTCGCCCTTGCGGTAGACCGAAAAAGGCCTCGGGATCGCTGGGGAAAGGTCGTCATTTCGACGCAACATATAGAAACGCCCGGCCGTAAGAGGCGCTATGGGCCCTGAGAGGGTCACGCCGAGCACGAATGCATCGTCTCCGACCGGCCGAAAGGAATGAACCTTGGCCGTTTCAACCTGGGTGTCGCTAGGGGGGGCTGCCATGGCAACAGTGTAGCGAGGGCTCCCCGGCTGCCCAGCCAAACCTGCTTCTCCCGCAATATTCCGGGCTAAAAGTGCCGCCGAAGCCCCAGTGCACATTAATCTGCTGCCCACTATGAGTTTGCTGATTCTGCACGACCTCAAAAAGCACTTCGGAGGACAAGAAGTCCTGCGCGGCGCCTCCTTAACAATTGAGCCTGGCACTAAGGTCGGAATCGTGGGTCGTAACGGCGGTGGCAAGACCACCCTGTTTCGCATGATCACCGGCGAAGAAGTGCCCGATTGGGGCCGCGTGGTGTTGCGCAAGGGCGCGCGCTTGGGTTTCGTGCCCCAGCACCCGGCCTTTGGTGGCAAGACGGTGCGCCAATACGTGGAGAGCGGCCTCGACGAAGCTCGTGAAACCGCCAAGGAACTCGAGCAGGTGGGCGAGGCCATGGGGCATGCTGAGGACAAGGAGTTGGAGCGCCTCATGAAGGAACACGACCGCTTGACCGAGCGTGTCGAGGAACTCGGCGGCTGGGAAACCGAGCGCATCTCAGAAACCGTGTTGTCGGGCATCGGTTTGGTTCCGGAACTGTGGGACCGCCGCGCGGACACACTCTCCGGAGGCGAGCAAAACCGCGTGGCCTTGGCGCGCGAACTGGTTTGTGGCCATGACCTCCTGCTGCTCGACGAACCCACCAACCACTTGGACCTGGTGGGCATCGAGTGGATCGAACGCTACCTCAAGGAAATGCGTGGCGCCGTTCTCGTCATCAGTCACGACCGTCGCCTCCTGGAAAACTCTGTGGAGCGCATCCTCGAGTTGGAGCGCGGAGAATTGAACACCTATCCGGGCAATTACTCCAAGTATGTGATGCTGCGGGAGGAGCGCTTCGAATCCGAAAGTCGCGCCTACAAGCAACAGCAGATCATGCTCAAGAGAGAGGAGCTGTTCATCAAGAAGCACATGGGTAGCCAACGCACAGCGGAGGCCAAAGGCCGGGCCAAGAAACTCTCCCATGTGGAGCGCTTGGTGCAACCCCATCACGACGTGCGCAAGCCGCGCATCGGGACCCCCGAAGCGTTACGCGGTGGAGAGATGGTCCTGAAATGTGAAAACCTGTCCGGCGGCTATGGCGACAAGGTGCTCTTTAAGGATGTGACCATTCGCATCGCTCGGGGACAACGTATCGGAATCGTGGGGCCCAACGGCGCGGGTAAATCCACCCTGCTCAAAATCCTCGCCGCGCAGCTCGAACCGCTGGGCGGAGAAGTCCTGCGTGGACACGGGGAAAAGGTCGCGTACTTCGATCAAAACACTTCCCACCTGCGTTCCGACGGTACGCCGAGCTCGGAGATCTACCGTCATTACCCGACGATGACGGACTTGCAGATTCGCAATCACCTGGCCAGATTCCTGTTCCGCGGTGATGAAATCGAAAAGCCGGTCCCCGCCCTGTCTGGTGGTGAGCGCGCGCGGGTCGCATTGGCCTTGCTGGTGCTTCAACAGCCCAGCTGGATGGCCTTGGACGAACCCACCAACCACCTCGACTTGCCGAGCAGAACCTCCCT
>JBLFXY010000051.1:0-16008 GCA_047611645.1 Glaciecola sp. | reverse complement strand
AACGCGCCGTGCAGGCTTCCTTGGACAGCCTGATGCAGGGTCATACTTCGATCGTCATCGCCCACCGACTTTCCACCATTCGCAACGCTGACCGCATCGCCGTGCTCGAGAAGGGACGCCTGGTCGAGATCGGAACCCACGCGGAATTGCTGGCGAAGGATGGCTTGTACGCCCACCTGCACTCCCTGCAATTCCAAAGCTCGGAGGCGTAGTCCGCGTGTACGGACTCGAACCGTAATCAAACGGAATCAGTCATTCGCAAGTGCGTGTCACAAGATTTGAGCCGTGCAATGGATCCTGCTGGGCTGTTTTCGCTAGTGCAATCGAACCCGGTTGAGAGCGCATAGGAGGGCTACCGGAATTGCATTTCGAGGCATGCGTAACAGGACACCCAACGCGAATCGATCTTACTAGCGCTTCGGCATCAACATGCAGATCGCTTGCACTGCGACGCCAGCGCCTTTTGCCAGAGCGCCCATGCCTTCGAGGGTTTTGCCTTTGACGTTGACCGCGTTTACTTGGATTCCGAGTAGCTCGGCTAAACGGGCGCGCATGGCCGGTCGGTGGGGGGCGATGCGCGGGCCTTCGGTGGCGATGACGATATCCACGTTGCCGATCGAATAGCCTTCTTTTTGAATGGCATCGACCGCCGCTTGCAAGAAGATCGCGGAGTCCTTGTTCTTGTTTGCGAAATCCGTGTCGGGGAACAAGGTTCCTATGTCGTCCAACCCTGCGGCGCCGAGCAGCGCGTCGGTGATGGCGTGCAGGACCGCGTCTCCATCGGAGTGCCCGGCGGGGCCCGTGGGGTGGTCGAGCGTGATGCCACCCAAGCGACAGGGGCGGCCTTCTTCCAGGCGATGCAGGTCGAAGCCGAGGCCGACGCGGGGACCGGTGTATTGGGGTTGGGTCATGGTCTTACTGGGAGGTGCGTGCGCGCAAGAGGGCTTCCGCGATAGGAAGGTCTTCGGGGCGCGTCACTTTGATGTTGTCGGAGACGCCTCGCACTAGGGTCACAGGGCCAACGTATTGTTCGAAGAGGGCCACATCGTCGGTGGGCGGTGGGGTGATTTTCGAGGCTCTTTCCAAGGCGCCGAGGAACGCTTGCGTACGGAAACCTTGGGGGGTCTGGGCGGCCCAGAGAGGGCCGCGGTCCACCGGTTCCACCACTCGGCATCCATCCAAAGAGCGGTGCAAGGAGTCGGTGACAGGTAGGGCCAGTAGCGCGGCTCCCGAGGTACTGGCGGCAAGGGCGACTTGGTCGATGTGCTGCGGGCGAATCAGGGGCCGTGCGGCATCGTGGATCAGCAACACTTCGCGGTTGGGGTCGGCAGCCTCGCACCCGGCGCGCACGGAGTGGAAGCGCTCCTGGCCTCCAGGGACCATGGCGTGCAGGGGCAGATCCATGGACGCCACTATGGCACCCAGTTCCTCAAAGTCCTCGTGGCGCGCTACCAGCACCAAATCCTGGACCGTTTGAGCCTGGGCAAAGGCTTGCAAGGTGTGCTCGAGCAGCGTCTTTCCGGCAAGGGGCAGCAGGACCTTGGACCTGGAGCTGGCTCCCATGCGGGAGGAGCGCCCTGCGGCGACCAGGATGAGCGTGGCGAACGGGGCTTGCATGTGGGATAGCTTACCTAGATCGGTGGGCGAGATGGTGCTGGGATCAGGGGCGTGCTTTGCTTAGGTTGCATCGAGCCATGTCCGACAGCCATACCATTCAATACGCCAACCCCTTGGTCGTCATGGGGATCGATCCCGGGACTCAGGTGGTGGGTTACGGCGCGGTGGTGTTGCGCGATAAGAAGGCCGTGCTGCTGGCGGCAGGCGTGGTGCGCACCACGCAGGGCAGCCCCATTTCGAGCCGTTTGGCGCACATTCGTTCCTCCCTGGATCAATTGCTCGGGGACCTTAAGCCCCAAGTGGTGGTGATCGAAAAGGCCTTCGCCGGCAAAAACCTCTCATCGGCTCTGCGCATCGGCGAGGGGCGTGGTGTGGCACTCTCATGCGCCGCTTTGAGCGGTGCTCAGGTCGTGGAATACACGCCTGCGGAGGTCAAAAAGTCACTGACAGGCAATGGCGGTGCGGACAAGGCCATGGTGGCACGTTGGGTGGCTGTGGAGCTCGGATCGCCCCCGGTACTCGATGAGCTGCGCCACGACGCCACCGATGGTTTGGCCTTGGCGCTGACATGGGCGCGTCGTAGGCATCTCGCAGAGTTAGGTCTGCGCTAACTGCCTGTTGCGTGGCAACGGACGCCTACGTGTCGTTGAGGTAAAATGGTTGTGGCCTCTAGCAGGCCATTGAAGAATAGCGATTCCCCGCCGAGCCCTCACAATCCAGCTGGCAGCGTTGTCACAGCGATCCATGAGCTCAGGCCTCGAATAGAGCGAATATGCAGGGAGCCTGAGCGCCTTGCCGGCCGAATTGTGACGACCCGTCGGGGAATCGCTGTTCTTCAACGGCCTCCTAGCGGACGGTAGGCTTTTTTAATCGGTCCTTCCCTGATTGCGTTGGCTGGGCGATAATGACTCTCGTGTCAGACCCCGATGAATCAAAAATGCTAGGCGGGCCTTTGAATCCGCGCGAAGAACTGGGGGAGGCGATGGCGGAGTTCGCTCCCGATTTGCGTCTCTTGGATCGTGGTTGGTTGCTTGAGGGTGACAGCGAAATTGAATCCGACTTTGATTCGGAGACTGCGAGTGCAGACGAACTCACCGTGGATTGGGTGGCGGTGGACGCCAGCGGTCGCATCAACCTACTGCTTTGGATGGGCGCCGATGGGGATGCGATCCCGAGCGATCCAGTCGAGTTGGCGTTGGAGGTTTTGCACCGCGCGCAGAACCAAATTCCCTTCATTCTCGCCCATCTCGGAAACTGCGGCATTCGCCCTGATTTGGCTCCTCGCTTGATCTTGGCGGCTGAGCACTTTTCCGCGAGTATCGTGCGCAAGCTCGGGGTACTGGGCGAAGACCGCATGCGTTTGGTCGAAGTGCACGAAGTGCGTACCGCAAGCGGAGTGTCTCACCATCTTGTTTTGCGCTGGCCCGAAAAACAGAATTCGGAGCCCGTTGGGCCGCTGGTATTCATGGAGCGTTTACCCGATTCCTTGCGTGCTACTGCGGAGATCGTCTTGCAGCGCTTGGATCATGTGGACGAGCGAGTGATCTATGGTGGCATGGGGATCGAGTACCTTGAATGGGGCCTGCGCGGTCACACGTTGTGTGCTTTGCAGTACCGTGACGGTCAATTACTAGCCAGTGTGTCGGGTGGGGAATCTAGTGAATTGACCGATGAGCCCAGCGCAGAGGCGTTCATAGAGGTTGTATTGCAGCGCTATTTTGAGATTCTCGAGGAGAAGCCTGTCGGTGGGGATGAGGATGGGAAGTCCCTCGTGGACCAGGGGCTTGGCGTCGTGTTGAGCCATGAAGAGCTTGATGCGTTCCTGTAGACCGAGTGTCGTTTGGACTCGGTCTAAAAGGGCGTGTAGGGTGAATGGTTCGGGTTTTTAGCCTTTGTTCTGTCACCCACGTCACATTGTTTGCGATACGAAACGCATTGACTGGGAGTATGGAATTTGCTTTTAGAAAGCATGTCGGAACCGGGAAAGCTGCCGGTTTCCGGGGTTATCACCATGTTTTGACCCTGTTCTGTGAAACGCTAATTAGAGGGAAGTTGAGCGGTCGCTCACTCCCAGTTCCTTCTTACTTCGGCAATACACTTGGATTGGAAATCAACTCGCAGATTTTTTTCTCTTCGGCGCGCAAGCCCGGGGAGATTTAAATCCGTCGCTATGCAAACGGCTTTGTTGAACCAAGACTTCAGCTCTACGGTGCTTGCCGACCAGCAAGAGGTTCGGTGTTCGATGAATGCCATGCGCTCGTTGTGTGTTGGGAGTGGCAAAGGAGGAACGGGTAAATCGATGATCTCGGCGTCCTTGGCTTTCCTGTTGAGTGAGCAAGGCAAAACCTTGTTGTTCGATGCGGATCTCGGTGTGGCTAATGCGCACATTTTGCAGGGCATTCGGCCAACACACACAATCGCAGAAGTGATTTCGGGCCAAGCATCGATCAGAAGAGTCATCACGCCCTGCTACGACGGGCTCGATCTTTTGGCCGGCGGTTCGGGCGTGGCGCAGCTAGCGTCTTTGAATGCTGGAGAGCTGGAAGTTTTGGGTGCAAGCCTGCGCAGCGTCGAAGAAGAATACGCGCACATGGTTGTCGATTCGGCTGCGGGTTTGTCTCGTCAGACGATTGCTTTCGCAGCCGCGAGCGATCGTGTGTTGGTGGTGACCACTCCAGCGGTGACCGCGTTGACCGACGCTTATGCCTTCCTGAAAGTGCTGCTCATGCGCCGACCTAATTGCCGACCGCGCTTGGTGCTCAATCGTGTCGTGGTTCCCGAAGAGGGGGAGCGCGCAGCGGAACGTTTGATCGATGTGACAAAACGTTTCCTCGGAGCGGAACTTGAGTGCATTGCCCAATTACCGGAGGATCGCGCTGCGTTCACCGCGACCCAGGAGCAGCGCCCTGTGGTACGCGGCGGAGGGACCAGCCCGCTGACCCTAGCCCTCGAGGAACTGGGCAGGTACGTGCTTGAAGATTTGGAGCGGGCTCGGCCACGGGGGTTTGGGTCCAGCTTGCACAAGCACTTGGTCGGGTAGCGCCAGCAGCCAATTCTTGGGGATTTTCTGCCACCTTGAGGGCGGGCCCCGGTCTTTGCTGTGTGAATACCAAGCAAAGCCAAATTCTCCGGGGCCTTTCGCCCCTGCCCCTGTACCTGGTCCTAGGTTGGTCATTGGGAGCCTGGAGCCTGGAGAGCCGGCCAGATTTACCCGCAGATCCAGTGCGAGTTCTGGAGGTGTCGGTGCCCGGGGAACCTTTCATAGATCCCGGGGTGGGGTCCCTGGACCTGCGCCATGTTCCCGGGGTGGGCCGTACCCGTTCCCGGGATATTGCCGAAGGGCTTTGGGAGCGGGGATGGGGGACTCCTGAGCTGAAATCCAGTCTCCAGCTGGAGCAAGTGCCGGGGATTGGGCCTGTCACGGCGGGTGCCGTGGAGCGCTGGGCTGCAAGTGGAGCGCCTGGGGCGTACACTGGCGCACAAGAATTTAATCCGGCCGTAGCGAGCCTCCCTCCCATAACTCCCCGTGTCCACCGAAAACGTGCAACTGCCCGCCCCTCGGCGAGGCTTACCTCAAGGCCTGCCCCACACGTACCTTGATCCCCTCCTTCAGACCGCGCTGAATGAGGACTTGGAATCCGGCGATCTCACAGGCGATGGGGCGGTGCCCGCAAGCGCCCGGGCCCAGGCCACCTTGATTGCCAAGCAAGCGGGGACGCTGGCCGGGTTGGATGTTTTCCTGCGAACCTTTGCCCTTTGTGATCCCGATGCGCGGTTCGACACGGAGATCAGCGATGGGGCCCCAGTCACAGTGGGGCAGACCGTCGCGCGGGTTACGGGCAACGCTCGGGCGATTCTGCGGGCGGAAAGGGTCGCTTTGAACTTTCTACAGCGCTTGTCGGGCACCGCGAGCTTGACCGCCGACTTTGTGGCTCGTGTGAAGCACGTGCCCGACGTTCGCATCCTGGATACGCGCAAGACCACCCCGGGACTCCGGCGCATGGAGAAGTACGCCGTGCGCTGCGGGGGAGGGGAGAACCATCGCTTTGGCCTTTTCGATGAGGCCATGCTCAAGGAAAACCATATCGCACTGGCAGGATCTTCGATCGAGGAAGCTCTGGAGCGCCTGCGGGGCCATGTGGGTGCTGGTGTGCGTATCACGGCCGAGGCTCGCGACGAAGTGGAAGCCATGGCCGCCCTGCGTGGCGGTGCGGATGTGCTGCTCCTTGACAACATGACGCCCGAGTTCCTGAACGAGCTTTGTCCGCGTTTGCGAGGAGAAGCCAAGGGGCTCAACCGGTTCGTAGAACTGGAAGCCTCGGGAGGCATCGTGCTCGAGAATGTACACCTTTACGCGGAATCGGGCGTGGATCGTATCTCCGTAGGAGCTGTGACCCATTCGGCCGAAGCCTTAGATTTCAGTTTGCTTCTGGAGCCCGTGCGGTGAAATCCGAAGAGCAAATTTTCCGCTCCTCGGGCGGCGTTGAGTTGACGCTCAACATGCTGGCACACCACGCAGCGGCCCGTGAGGGGCGCCAACGGGTGCGAGCATTCGCGGAGGCTGAGGGCTTGCACGCTACGGAGATGGATCGCTTGGATTTTGTCGTGGGCGAGCTGCTTTCGAATGCGGTGGATCATGGCGGGGGTAAACGAGCCATGGATGTCAGTGAGCTCGCATTGGGAGCTCAAGGGATCTGTATGCATCTGGAATTCCGGTTCACGAAGGTTGGCTGGTTTCTGCGCGTGGAGGACGAGGGCGGGGGTGATCCCGAGTGCCTGCGCCCCTTCTTGCAGGATACGGGGGAGTTACCAGATTTGGAGGACGAGCGGGGCCGTGGCTTCTTCTTGCTGCTTGGAATGGTCAGCTCCCTAAAGGTTGAGTCCTCACGGACCGGTGAAGGCATTGCACTGATCGCGGAAGTCCTGTTCGAGACTCCCCCGGGCTAATGGATTTAGGTTCGCGAAGTGGGTCGGCTGGAAAATCCGGGACGGATCAGGCTTGGTCCGGAGCATTGCATCGCATCGGGCGAGGTTTACTGCGCATCCCGCGTCCCTTGGCGTGGCTGCCCGCGCTTGGTTGGGCCGGTGTGATTTTTGCGATGTCTTCGCTTAGGGCTCCGCTGGGAGACTTGCCTGGATCCGGCTTGGTGGCTTTCCTAGGCAATCTCGCCCACGCCTTTGAGTTTGGTGTTCTGTTGTTGCTGCTTGTTCCCGTTCTGCCGCGCACGGATAGATGGGTTGCTTGGAGTGCATGTACGAGCAAGCTGTTGCCGGGCTTGGCCTTCCTGTTTGCTTTTAGCGATGAGTTTCATCAAAGCCGGGTGCCTGGAAGAGACGCATCCGTCCTCGATCTGTGCACGGATTTGGCCGGTATTCTTTCGGTGTATTATGTGGTTCGTCTGCTGGAGCGTCCCGATGGGGGCGTACCTGGCCTGAAGAGACTGTTAGGCAAGGCGCTGCTCGTTTGCTGTGTTTGTGCAGCAGCGGCCACCATCTGGGGATTGATCTGGAAGGCAGGCCCTTGGCCGTTCCCCTCCTAGTCAATCGATGGGAACGCCATCGCGTTGGGGTAAAGGTCCACCCGATCCAGGTGTGGATTACGCGGTGGGGTAGCGTGCGTTGAACGGCCCGAAGTTTTCCGATCGAAAGCGGCACAAAGGGGGTGCGCCCGCACGGATGATCGTTTGAAATCCTGGTCGGCAAACCCGGATGGAGTTGCCGAGGTGGAATGATGAATCAGCAAAGCAAGAAGGCATGGTGTTGGGGTGTTCGTGGGCAGGGTTTTGGTACTCGCTTAGCGGTGTTGGGTCTGGCGTTCTTTTGCGCCTGCGCAGCTCCAGCAATCCTTGAGCCAGAACCGGAGGCCCTGGGCTCGCCCACTGGAATGGAAGCTTCCAGCAGTCAGTATGTGGGGAGTCTGCTGAGCGGACCGCAAGGTGGTACCTACAAGGCCGACCGCCTTGTGACCTGTACAGTGGAGATCTTATTGCTGCGTCAGGCATTGGGCTCGGCCCTGGCCCCGCTGGCTCCTTTGGCGCCTGATCTTGGCCTGGTCACGCAACTGGAGGGCCAGAGTCCCGTTCAGGGTGGTTCGCGTTTGGCCGTGGGGGCTGGCTGGGCCGTAGGCTCGGAAGCAGAGTCGGCCTGGCAAGGTATGCAGTCAGGAGCATGGGGCGATCATTTTGCATTCCATTCCAAGACGGCGATCGTGCCGATGGGCACCACGTATTTGATGAACTTTGCGGCCGATGAACGGGTGGAGGATCCGGACAACTTCCTCGGTGAGTGGCCCGAGCGTTCTCCGGTTCAAAAAAGCTTCTCGGTTGGCATTCACCACCGGTCGGATGGCAGTGCTTCCCGGATGGTGGCGGGTTTCGCATTGCGCGACCTGGTCGCGGCCGAAGGCGATGAGGAGTTGGCTCAGGTCCCCCGTGAAGGCGGGCGTCCGGGCGCTGACTTTCTGATAGAGGAATGGATTCTTCCGGCGCAGGGTTCCGATGTGCAGGGGAAAGCTGTTCTGTGGCTGCTGCCCAGCCCCTTCGAACTGAGCGGCGCCCGATCGATTGCTGTGATGATTCGTACCTCGGAATTAGACCCAGGGAAAGCGGACTCGACAGCGCTCGAGAATTGCGCGCGGGCCTTGGAGGCCAGCTCGGAGAAGTCCAAAGGGGATTCCGCCCCGGAAACGGAGTCCGAAGCACGACGCCGGCAAGTGTTGCGAGCGATACAGAACGTCAAGCAGGTGCGGAAGGTTTTTGTGGCCGACGAAACGGGGTCAGGCCAAGACCTGCGTACAGCGCTCGTCTACCTGTGCAGCTTGGGAGACTTGCCCCTTGGCAACGACTTGTGCCTCACTGCGGAGCCCACGCTCTTGCGCGATTGGGTCGCGCTGGTTCCCGACCCTTTAGATCGGGAGGGAGCCACATCGGAAGCGCTGGCATGGGATCTGGAACGCGCCGCTTGGATCCAGTTGGCGCGCGCCATGGTGAAAGAAGACTTGCCTGATGTATTGTCTGCCCTGGTTCTGCGCCATGGGGGAGAGGCCGGTCACTACCCGAGTTCCTTGGAGGACGCCGCGCGGAACTCCATCGATGTCCATACCTTCGACAAGCGTCTGCTGCAGGAGAATCGCTTGTTCTTGGAGGATGCCAGTCCCGCCGCTCGCGTGCGGGCATTCGATTGGTTGCAGCGCCGGGATCACGCTCCGCCGGATTGGGATCCCCTAGAAAGCAAAGAGAACAGAACCGGGCCCCTGCGGGTTTGGTTGGCTACCTTCGAAAACGGGGAGAATTCCTAATGGTTGTCAACGAGAGCGTTGTGAGTACCCAGTCCACAAAGAGGCCGTGGGGCAAATACCTCAAGCGCATGGCCATTGGAGTGTTGATCCTGGCAGTGCTTTTGCGCATGGCGGTGCCCCTGGCCTTGCCAAGCATCCTGAATCGCATCGCTGCCGGGCAGGGATTGCAGATTGACTACAGTAAGTTGGACCTTTCTTTATTCGGTGGCTCGATGGAGCTATGGGATGTGTCGATATGCCCTGTCGAGCAATCTCCCCAATCTGAAATCGAGCCCGCGGCGGAGCTTTCACGCCTGGGCCAGATGGAATTCTTAACGGTCGATGTGGATCTTTCCGCCCTGCTCGGCGGAACCCTGCGCGCCCACCGGGTCGAGATCGATGGGTTGGATGTGTTCGCTAAGCGCGAATCGTTGGAGGCTGGTTGGACGTGGGCAACTCTGTTGCCTGGGGAAACCTCGGACACAAGTGAGGACGCATACGTCGCCAAAGCCGAGCCTTCCGATGACTCACAGGAAGAGGATGCGGCTACGGCTCCCTTTGACTGGACCCTTGGGTTTGAAGTCTCCGCCATCCGCCTCCAGCACCTACAGCTGCATGTGCAGGATCGCGCGGTGGAACCCGGGTTCTCCGCAGACCTGGAGCTCAACGTGCGCCTGAGCCACTTGGGTTTGGCCGAGACCCCTGCACGCTTGGAAGTCTTCGCGCACTCCCTGGAATTCTTGGATGGTTTCTCCGTGGAAGGAAGCCTGCTTGCAAGCGGCGCAAATTTGCGGGTCGCCGCCCAGGTAGACATGCGCGGGCTGCGGCCTTTGGCTCTTGAGCCTTACTTGGCACCCTTCGGCATCGTGCCCCTTGCTCGCCGCATCGACTGCGGCTTGCAGCTTGAGGTCATTACGGAAGCGGCCAACGAGCAAGCCACGGCCTTGAAGGTCGATGTTAAAGTTCGCGAAGTGCAATGGCTGGCGGATGGCGACGAACTCATGGCCTTGGACGAGATGACAATCGAGGTTCCGAGTTTTTTACGAGGTTCTCTAAGCCTCGAAACCGCTCGTATCAGTGGTGTTCGAGGCCACGCGCGCCGCACCGCGGGCGGAGCCTTGGCGATAGCGGGCTTCCGCTTGGATGGGGCTCCGAACGCAGCGACCCCCGCAGACTCACAAGCGATTGCAGCGCCCGCACCCGAATCGAACAGCGCACCCTTCGAGTTTTCGATACCCAAGCTCGAACTCAGCGAAGTGGCCTTGCATTGGCTCGACGAAACCCTGGTTCCGAGCGCGAGCGTTGATCTTGAGTTGAGCACGCTGACAATCGGGCCGTTGCAAAGTTTGGCTGGAGTCGCAAGCGAAGCGATACACATCGAGGCCAACCTGTCCGCTCCCGGTGTGGTCGAGAGCATGCAGCTGCAAGGCGATGTGCAAGCCTTTGCGGATGTTCAGACCGTGGATTTACAGGTGACTATGGCCGGGCTCAAACCCGAGCGCGTGGCCCCGTATCTGCATGCTGCAGGACTGCGATCCGACTTCGAGGCGGGTACAGGCAGCGCTCTGATAAAAGCGCAAACCCACGTGGCATCGGACGGGGTTCGTCACTTGGAAGCGTCCTTGAGCGAAGTGAAGCTCGAAGATGGAGAGACGCTGTTCGCCATAGGATCGGTGGCTATAAAGGATCTGCAAATCGACAACGAGAATGGCTCGACAAGGCTCGGGGATCTGACCATTGAAGGGACGCGCCTGAAGGCGCGCCGCGACAGCGAAGGCTTGTGGCATGTGCTCGGTTTAATCGTGGACCCCAGCGTCGCGGTTGCCAAAACCAGCGTCGTTGGACCCGGCAGCAGCGAGCCGACCGCGACGGAGAAACAAGTCGCGCCTGTTACCGACACAAGTTCGCCGGCCCTCATTGAGTTGGGTCGGATCGCCTTGACCGACGTGCAGATCGAATTGCTAGACGAGAGCATGACCCCCCAAGTCCATCAGGTCTTTGATGATCTCGGCTTGGTGCTGACCGATTTGAAACTGGGCGGCGAGGCTTCCCAAGAGACACGCGCTCCCGCGAATCTAGAAATGTGGTTCCGCGCGGACGGCTTGGCTCAGCGCCTCGCCTTGCAAGGCACCTTGCAGAGTCAGCCTGGTCCTTTGGATCTTGCTGTCAATCTCAACGTGATCGGTCAGGACCTCGAGCTGACCGCGGTTCAGCCCTGGCTTGCAGAAGCCGGGATTGAATCCCTGTGGCAGGACGCGCAGCTCGCTCTGCGGATCGATGCCCATGTGCAGCAGATCGCGGACGAGACCCACCTGTCCGTGCAACTCGCGGACCTGAAATTCGAAAACCAAGGCCAGTCCTGGTTGTCGATGGGGGCGTTGAGCGTGCCCTCGGTGGTGCTTTCGGACTCTGGCATCACTCTGCAGCCGATTCGGATCGATCGTCCGGAGCTCTTGCTACGTCGCGACGGGCAAGGCGTACTGCAAGCGCTCGCTTTGCGAATCCTCCCGCGTGAAAATTCCACTGAGCCTGCAAGCACACCGAATTCTCCTGGGCCCGAGCCTGCTTCGGGCGACGACGGTGGCGACGGCCCCGTGGTAAACCTGGCCGGCTTGGAAATCCAAGGCGTACAAGTGCGCTGGCAAGACGCATTTGTTGAACCACGTGTCGAAACCACACTGCGCTTCGACTTAGGAATGCAAAACCTGGTGCTCGGTCAAGTCGCAGCCGATCCCATGGCGTGGCTTGCGACGATCGCTGTGGACGACAATCTGGGGAGCCTACAGGTCGAAGGCCAGGCTTGGCTCGATCCCGCGGACTTGCGTTTGAAAATGCAAGTGGCCATGGAAGGACTGCGTCCAGGGAGCCTGGCCTCCTACATGCCCGAGAACCTCGCCATGGAACTAACCGACGGACGCTTGGCCTGGAACGTGGAAGCACGTTACGCCGAATCCGAATCCGGTGGCCACAGTCTTAATTTCGAAGCCCAGGATTTGGTCTTTACGGATGGCGATGCGGGCGCAGACCTGCTGCGCTTGCCGCGCTTGGCACTCAACTTGCCTATTTTGGATCCCACTGGCCAGCGCTTCGACATTCAGGAAATCTCGATGAAGGGCTTGGTCCTACCCACCCGAATCGATACGGAAGGCCGTGTTCACGGTCTGGGTTTCTCGTTTACCCCGCCCGCCGAGGGAAGCGCCCCGGCCCCGGCCAGCGCTCCCGAAGTCGAAACACCCACCCCGGTCCTTAAACCTCAAATCATCACGCCGGGGGGAACCGACCGTGTGGAAGTCAGCAAAGCTTCCGATCGGGTGCTACCCCTCGTGACTTTGAACGGCTTGGACGTGGGCATCGATCGCTTTTCGTTCGTGGACGAGCGGGGAGGCGTGCCGCTTGAATTCGGTCTGCACTTGACCCAGTTCGAACCGATGACCTTGATCGCGCCGGAAGCGGCCGACCTGCCCGCCCTGAAACTCAAAATCACCGGTGCCGCAAAACCCATCGTGGATTCAATTGCGGTAGAGATGGAAATCGCCCCCTATGCCAACGAGCCCTCCTTCGGCGCGCATATGTTGATCTCGGGCGTGCATGGCGATCAGGTCACCCGCGTGTTGCCCGGATTGGCGGAAATCTTGGACGGCAGCGCTTGGACCGATGGGCAAATTGAGGCGCATGTGCAAACACACCTAATCACCCGCCGCCGGGGTCCTTTGGACTTCGACTTCGCCCAGGGGTTTGGTTTGGAGTTGGTGATGGATCAAGTGAGCGTACGCGCCACCGCGGAGGGCCCTGACCTGCTCGGGTTTGAAGAACTGACTGCATCGGTGCCCTCCATTCGACCCCTAACGGGGGACGTGCATGTGAAGCGCGTGGAGTGGGTGAACCCCCATGGATCGGCTTGGCAGGACGAGGTCGGATTGCATGCGGCTGGGTGGGTTTTGAAGGCCCCTACACCCGTTGACGAAGCGAAAGAGTCCTTGACGAAGGTCGCGGATCAACCGACTGAAACCGAAACGCAGGAAACGGGCGCCGAGGAAACCGCAGCTGTCGAGCCTGATGGCGCGACCGAAAACGTAGCCTCTGCAAACCAAGTTTCCGGTGCTTCAATGGAGCAGGACCCCATCGCCCAGGCCAAACCCTCACCCGAAATTCGGGTGGACGAAGTGCTGATCAGCGGCGGCAACTTCCTATTCGAAGACCGTACCGTACAGCCGAACTTTGTCTTCCCGATCGCCGATGTGGATTTGCAGGTCAAGCGTTTCACCACGCGTACTCTGGAAGAGGCACAACCGTTTAGCTTCCGCTTGGCACTGTACGGCGGTGACATCGCGTTAGCGGAGCGCACGGGCGGTGGAAACCTGATAGGAGGTATCCTGGGTTCGGTGGCCGCCCTTGCAGGGGACAACAAATTCGAAACAGAACAACGCCCCGTATTCGATGAATTGACCCTGCGCGGAAAGTTGAGTTTGGGACCTATTCCGAAGGGCTGGGTTCAAATGCGTTTGCGAGGATTTGAACTGCCCTCCGTGCGAGGATTCGCTTCGGAGGCCGGCGTCGACATCGGCGATGGTTTGATGGGGGAGTCCACCATGCTGCACTTTGATGGTTCGGGCGGCCTGCGGATTTCGAGTCAAACGAACTTCACATACCTATCCCTGTCGGAGCCTCCCGGTGGTCCGATCTCCAGCTACCTCAAGCTGCCTGCGCCGCTCGACTCAGTGCTATTCGTACTCAAGGATGAGGATGGCGATCACGGCATTCCGTTGCACTTGACCATGGATGAGGGCGGCGCTTCCATGGGAGCGATTCTAGGGGCGGTGACCAAATCCCTAGGCCTGTTGATCGGCGAGGCTTTGGCCAGTGCGCCCATGCGATTCGTTTCAGGCGTGGTCGACTTGGCCGGTTTGAGCGCCGAACCCATCGAACTCACGGGCGACGAGTGGGTGGAAATTCCCTACGGAGCAGGCGTCGTTCAGGTTCCTGGAGTCTTGGACGCGGAGGCTGCTCCGTTGCTCGACTTGCTGCGCCGCGATCCGACCTTGTATCTAACCGTCGAACACGGGCTCGGATCGGGTGATGTGGCACAAGCCATGATCCTGGCCAATCCCAGTCGCGAGCAATGCTTGGACCTGGCGTCCTTCTACCGCAGCCGGCGCAGTGAACTCCTATTGCAGCGTGACGATACCTCTTCGGAGGTTCGTGCTGCTTATGCCATGGGTCAAAGCCAGGACGTGCAAGCGCTCACCGCCAGCCTCAAACTGTTGGACGCGGAACTCGGCCGAACCGAATCCTCGCTCGACCTGGTTTTGGAACGCACCCGCGACCAAAGCTCTCGCGCCAAATTGCGCAGAACCAAAGGTGCCGCTCTGGAGGTCTCCCGACGCCGTCTCACGCGCGTGAAAGCCATCCTGCGCAGCGCCAAAATCCCCAGCATAGGAACGCGCCTCGATGTGCGCCGCCCGCGCTTCTCCAAACAACAAGAACAAGCTCAGGGCTTCGTCAGAATCTCCGTTTCCCGTCGCCGCTAACCCTAAGAACCCTATGCGCAACCGCACCATCATCCCGCTCGCCTTATTCCTGCTGGCCTTCCTGCCCGCCTGCGTTTCCCACTCCCACATCACCAAGTTCAATGGTGTCGACGGGATCCGCGGCGAGCCGATCGAGTACCAAACGACGACCACCTCCGCGTTTCACTTCCTTTTCATTTTTGGCTTGTTGGGCGATGCCAGCAAGGACAACACCTTGGATGAATTCACGAAGGAAGCCAGCGCCCGAGGCGCTTCTCGTGTGCGCATCACGCAAACTTCCAGTTCGACTTACTGGTATATCTTCCCCCCGCTCTCATTTTTCTTCCATCCCGTGCAACATACGGTGGAAGGCGAGGTAGAGGGGACCGGGTCCGGCGAGTAGGGCTCGAACGCCCATCGCTTCCCCATATCCCTGAACCCCATGAATCGATTCTTCTCCTGCCTGCTGATGTTGGCTGCATTTGTCGGGTGCCAAACGCCCGCGCCGCGCGCGATCTCCCTAGATGTCGCAGGGTTGGAAGGGGATGGGGCGCGCCTTGTGGGGCCCGACGGGGAAACGCTTTTCCCCGGAGCGCTTCTGGGCACGTGCGTATTGGGATTCCGGCCGTTTTCACGGGAGTCACTGACCGCGGTTCATTTTTCCTTCGGCCACTCGGGGTGGTATTTGTACCCCGATGAACGGGCTCGATCTGCGCGTGATTTGGCTTGGGATCCAAACACTAGTCTGAGGTGGACTACCAGGAACCAAGAAGGGCAATGGTTGGAGCAATACGCAGTCATGCTTCCCCTTCGAGTGGCGGACGTATTGGAGATAGTTGCCGGGCATACGCTCGTTGTTGAGGAGACTATAGACGGGGAAACCATTGTGGAGTCGTGGTTGCTTGATCCCCCATATGGTCCCGAAGAAGGGGCAGCCGAGTGGTTTGAGGGCAAGGATGCTAGCGGCAGCCGGATACCCATTGGGACCATGCATTGGAAGGGTCCTCACGTGAACCCCAATCCGAATCTCAACGCACTTCGCACCGAAATCCTGCGCGCCGACCTGGGAGGCAGCCCGGAGGTTCTATGCAGTGGGGGAGGCGGTCGATTCCTCTTTCTGCTCACCCGTAATCGCAAGACCCAGTACACCGTGCTACATCAGTTCGACCTCAAGGATGGGGTCGCACACTCGGTCCTAGAAAACAGCGACAATCAGCGGATGCTAGCGACTTGCACAGAGCTGTCGGTCCGGAGAGAAATAGGGGCAGACGGGTTCTCTTTGCGCGCATCTGGAATCGGTGAGCTGCAGGATTCCAAGGGGCAGACCATAGAGCGCTTCCCACATAATCTAAGTTTGAGTGGGTCCGAAAGCTTTGGGGTACTTGAGGGGACTCCGAGTCTCCCGGGGCTCACTTGGCTGGAGATACGCAACCTTCGGGCGCAAAGGGCCAGGTAGGCACAGCACCATTCTGGTTGGCATACTTTTGGGGGACGGAGTATGATCGTCAGTTAGCGAGTGCCCACTGAATTTGTGGGCACTCGGTTGGAGCCATTGCATGAATACGAAATTCACCAGCTTGCTAGCACTCGGGTTGATCGCGTGTTTGT
>JBLFXY010000050.1:0-16196 GCA_047611645.1 Glaciecola sp. | reverse complement strand
CCCGACGATCCGCCCGAGAAAATCGTAGCGATGGTGGATCATCTGGAAAGCGCTGGGGTGCACTACTCCCTGGTGCCGCGTTTCTATCGACTCTTCGATACCGGCCGTGTGCATGTCACGAACCTAGATGCCACGCCGCTTATTAGCCGAGCTCGTCACCGTATGGGCTTGAGCTTGAAAATTGGCAAGCGCGCGGTGGATCTCGTGTTGTCGACCCTGGTGTTGTTGCTCGGTGGCCCCTTCCTGCTCATGATCGCAGGCGCGATCAAGTGGGGCTCCAAGGGCCCAGCCATGTTCATGCAAACGCGCATTGGCAAGGACGGCAAGCCCTTCCGTATCGCGAAGTTCCGCACCATGTACACGAGCGATTGTGGGGATGAAGAAGCCCCCAGCAACGAATCGGATCCGCGCGTGACACGCGTGGGCAAGTGGCTGCGTCGCTATAGCATGGACGAGTTGCCCAACTTCTATAACGTGTTTGTGGGCGACATGAGTTTGGTCGGCCCGCGGCCCGAAATGCCCTTCATCGTGGATGGCTATGACCGTCGCCACCGGGAACGCCTGTTGGTCAAGCCTGGCATCACGGGCTTGTGGCAAATATCCTATGCGCGTCAATATGCGATCCACGACAACCTGGATTACGACATCTATTACATAGAGAACCAGTCCATCCTGCTCGATGCAGTGATTTTGGTTCTTACCGTGGTAGCCGTGGTGCGCGGCACCGGCGCTTACTAATCAGCGAGTCTGCATTTCCGGATGCGAATCCTACATGTGATGGAATGCACCATCGGCGGAACCCGTCGGCATCTGGTGGACTTGGCCCGCGGGCAAGCTGCGGTGGGACATGAGGTGCATGTGATCGCCGCGGGTTTGCGAGATACGGGCATGCTGGAGGACTTCGCGCGGCTCAAGAGTGAAGGCGTGGGCGTGCATCGCTTGGACATGGTGCGTTCGATTCGCCCGCTGTTGGACTGGAAGCACTACCGGATTTTGAAGGGGTATTTGGAGACACTGCAGCCGGAAATCGTACACAGCCATAGTTCAAAGGCGGGGGCCCTGGCGCGCAAGGCATCCATGGCCACTGGGGTGGGCAAGCGCGTTCACACGCCACACACCATGGCCTTCCTGTTTTCCGCCTTGTTCCATCCCGCCAAGCGCAGAATCTTCCGGGCCATCGAAACAAATTTGGGGGCTTGTACCGACCGCATGATCGCGGTCAGCGCCAGCGAGGGGGATACCTTGCGCGGCGCAGGAGTCATTGCAGCCGAGCGGATTCGGGTGGTCGCCAATGGCATTGACCCCGCGGGCTGGGACGCCGCGTCGCCGCTCAACCTTGTGGATTTTGGGCTCGATGGAAGCAAGCCGACCCTGGCCCTAGTGGGATTGGTGTATGGGGCTAAGGGCCAAGATTTGGCCATTGAAGCCCTGGCGGATCCTGCGCTCAACGCATGGCAGATACTCTGCGTGGGCCCTGGGGACTGTACCGAGTACGAGGCTCTCGCCAGGAAACTTGGAGTGCATGATCGAGTGCGCTTCGTGGGCGCGCGCTCCGATATCCCCGAGGTGCTCGCCAGTGTGAAAGGCTTGATCTTGCCTTCGCGCTGGGAGGGCATGCCCTATGTGGTGCTCGAAGCCATGGCGGCAGGCAAGCCCGTTTTGGCCCATCCGGTGGACGGTGCCCGCGACGTGGTGCAGGACGGGGAGACAGGAATCCTGTGCGGGAGCACTTCGGTTGCGGGTTTGGTCGAGGGCTGGAAGCGCTTTGACGCGGCCGGGGAAACCGAGCGCCAGCGCTGGGGATCCCAGGGCCAGGAATCGGTTCGTGCCCGTTACAGCCATGAGTCCATGGTCGCGGGGACCTTGCAGGTGTATTCTGAGCTCCTGTGAAAATCCTACATATCATCACCACCTGCGACGTGGGCGGCGCGGAAATGCACATCCTGTCCCAGGTGCGCGGTCAAGTGGCCCGCGGCCACGAGGTACGCGTGGCGTATCTATTGGGCCAGGGAACCCTCAACCCTGATTTTCTCGAGGCGGGAGCCTCTTGGGTGGGTTTGGTGGGCAAGGGGCCGGGCGCACTCTGGCGCTTGCGCACGCATCTACGTTGGAGTGAGCTCGTGCATACGCATTTGCTGCGCGCCGACTTCATGGGCGCTCTAGCGGCCACATTTTGGGGGCGTCGCCGCGCATTGATCAGCGGCAAACACAACGACGAACGGGCCCTTCTGAATCCCAAGGTGGCGCGCTTGCACGGCTGGATCGGACGCTTGCCCGTGCGCACCATCGCGCTCTCCAAGCACGTGGCTGGCTTCGTGCAAGAGCACGGTCGCTTGACTGGCAAGGGGCTGGTTTGCATTCACTACGGAATCGACCCCCTACCCTTCATGGGCGCCTTTGCGGAGCGCGCAGAAGGCTACAAAAGACTGCGCGCAGAGTTTGGCTTTGGCGAGCGCGATGTGGTTTTTGTCTGCGTGGCCCGACTCGCGGAACAGAAAGCTCACGATGTGCTGCTGCAGGCCTTCGCCCAAGCCAAGCAGGCTTGGTCCGATCCCAGTCGAGACTTGCGGCTCTTGATCGTTGGCGATGATCCTTTTGCCGACGGCATGGCTAAAACAACAGCTTGGGCTGCGGATCTGGACTTGCTCGAAGACCGTTCGGTTGTACTGACCGGGATTCGCCGCGACGTGCCTGCGATCCTGGGCGCCAGCGATGTTTTTGTGATGGCTAGCCGTTGGGAAGGGTTGGGTTTGGTTTTTTTGGAAGCCATGGCCGCCAATCTTTGCGTGCTCTCGACCCAGGTCTCGGCCATTCCCGAAGTGGTCGAACATGGCAAGACGGGCGAACTCGTACCCGTGGACGATGCGCAATCCTTGGGGCAGGCCATGACGCGCTTGGCCGCAAACGATAAGCTGCGTGCATCCTACGGAGCCCGCGGCTTGCTGCGAGTTCAAGAGCATTTCACCCTCGAGGCCATGGTGGATAGCACCCTGGCCGTCTACGAGGAAGTGCGAACCCAAACGCGATCATGACTCACTACTTATTGCCCGAACTGGACCCCATTGCTTTTCAGTTTCGGCAGGAACCGAGCGATTTTGTCGTGCATGAAATTGCGCGTGAGTTGCCCAGCGGGGAAGGGGAACATCTGTACCTGCACATCGAAAAAACCGGGCTTACTACCGAGCAGGCCATTCGGGTTCTGGGTCGCGCCTTGGGGCGGCCTGCGGAAGCCTTCGGCTATGCGGGCCGTAAGGACAAACATGCGGTGACCCGCCAATGGCTGTCCGTGCAGGGTGGGCAAGAGTCCGGACTGGAAAAGCTTCACAACACCCATCTCTCGGTCTTGGAAGTTTCGCGGGGTGGGGTCAAGCTGCGCCGTGGAGCACACGCTGGCAACCAATTCAGCTTGCGGCTCACGGGATTGGATGCGGCGCGGCGTTCGGATGTGGAATTGGTTTGCGCGGCTTTAAGCGAGAAGGGGCTGCCCAATCGCTTTGGAATTCAGCGCTATGGTGGGGCGGGAATGAATGCGGAACTCGGTCGCCATTTGGTTGAAGGCCGCCAACGTGAATACTTGCTCGGATACATTTCGGAAGGCCACTTGGGGACCTCTCCGGGATTGCCGCCACTGCGCGAAGCCCTGGCGGGCGACGTCAAGGCCGACTGGCGGCGCGTGGGGCTCGCAGCCCAGGATGTGCCTCGCAAGGCCGTGGAACTGGCCGCACAAATGGCTCGACGACCTGGGGATGTGGACTCCGTGCTGCGAGCTGTGCCCAAGGCCGACCGGCGTTTCCATGTGCAGAGCCTGCAGAGTTTGCTCTTCGACGATTGGGTCGGACAGCGCATGTCCAACGGCGGTCGACACGACCTCGCTGTACCGGGGGACTGGGTGCGTTGCAGCGCCAAGGAAGCCGTACGCCAGGTCGACAATGATTGCGAGCTCGCACCCAGCGAAAGTGTTTTGGGCCCCTTGTTCGGCAAGAAAATGAGAGCGGCCACAGGGCCGGCCCTGGCGGTAGAAGATGCGGTTCTCGAGCGGGCTGGCCTCGCGCGTGATAGCTTCGAAGGGCTCGGGCCGGTCAGCCCCAAAGGCGGGCGGCGGCCGATGAGGGTTCCGGTGACGGGACTCGAACTTACCTGGGAGGCGGATGCGACCGAATTGCGCTTCTTGCTGCCCTCGGGCTCATTTGCGACCGCGTTGTTGGATCAACTCGGCAAAGATTTCCATGCCCCGCCGGGTGTACCGTCTTGAAGGGAGACGAAAAGGAAATTCCTGGGCTCAAGGCCTGGAGCGATGGGGGCCTTGGTGCCGATGAAAAGCCTCCGAGCATGGAATCTTCCCTTACCCTTCCCGATGCGCCCGGCAGCTTCCCCCGAGGCGCCGATCGCCGCAAGCAGCCCACCGCGCGCTTCTCCCGCTACAGCTTAGGCGGGGGCCGTCGTAAGCGAGTACGCCGTCCAGATGAGCGCGAGGGGTCCTACGTGGACCTCTACGGGCTCGGAATTCTCATGGCGGCCATTTGGGTCGCTTTGATGAACACCGGGGATAGCTACTTCACTCTGGTGCACCTGCAGTCCGGTGGCATCGAGCTGAATCCCTTCGCTCAGATGTTGCTGCGCACGGGACGCTTTGGATTTGTGGTCGCCAAGGGGCTGATGATCACCCTGGCTGTGCTGGTGTTGATCCAGCACAAGAATTTCTGGCTGGCGCGAGTGGGGTTGTGGATCGCTGCTGGTGCGTACACGGTTTTGAACCTGTACCACTTGAGCCTCTTCTAGTCGCGCCACCGACTGGGATGGTAGGCTGTGTGCGATGCGTATCCTGATCGTTTCCCCTGGATCCCTGGCCGTGCCTGGCGGCAATACCAGCTCGATTCTGCGTTTGCAGGATGGACTTCGTGGCGCTGGTCACCAGGTGCAAACCTGCGAGGCGAGCGCTGGAGAGCTCGGCTCAATCGAGCCCGGATCCTTTGACGTGGTGCATGGCTTTCACGTGCGCAAGGGTGGCAGCGCCGCGTTGAAAATAGCCCGAGCGATTGGCGCTCGTTTGGTGGTGACGCTGACCGGCACGGAAACCTCGTTGGACTGGAAGGCCCCAGAGGCGCGGGCTGAAGTACTGCGGGTCCTCGAGAGTGGGTCCGGTTTGATCGCCCTACGCCAGAGCCACCTCGAAGAGCTTCGAGGGCTGAGCGGTTTGGCCCTTCAAGATGCGGCCGTGATTCCTCAGACGATTCGTTTGGGCCAGGACCCTTTTGATCTACGAGGTGCATTGGGGCTGGATTCCACGGCCCGCTTGGTGCTATTGCCGGGTGGCTTGCGCCCGGTGAAGGCGCAGGACTGGGCGTTAGATGTGCTGGAAAAGCAGGCGGGGAATGGAATCGCGTGGCATTTGGTTTTGATGGGGCCGGTGCTGGATCGGGACTATTCCGAGGCGCTGTTGCGGCGCGTTCAAGCTTGCCCGCAAGCCCATTATTTGGGATCGATGGATCTTCAAAAAATGGGAGCCTGCTACGCGGCCTGCGAGCTGGTCTTAAACACCAGTGAAACCGAGGGGGAGTCCAATGCCATACTGGAGTCCATGCAGGCCCAGCGGACGGTCTTGGCGCGCAGCAATCCGGGCAACCGCTCGCTGATCGAAGACGGCCAAACGGGGTGCCTCTTCGATACGCACAAGGGGTTGGGAGAGGGCATCCAAAGAATTCTAGGGGATGGCGAACTGCGTCAACAACTAACCTCGGCCGCCAAGGAGTGGGTGCGACCGCGATCGGATCTGGCAATGGAAACACGGGCTCATCTCAGGATCTACCAGGCGGGAGCCCGGTTGGGTTTCGATCGCGCGCCAGGTGAATAGGCACCCTGCTAGGCCCATCCCATCCACAGGTGATCAAAGTGAAGTTTGAGCCTGTCACTAGACCCGCCTAGTGGACTGGGCGCGGGAGTTCCCAGTTTCTTGCCCAGGAGTCCATGGGACTTTGGAAGAATGCGGCCCCGCGATCGTCCACCCTGCCAATCGCTCCCCAAGCCCGATTCGCCTTGCGCTCTCCGACCCCTCACTCCGAAGCCCCCCTTTCCCGCCCGCACGTGCTCGTGACGGGTGGCGCTGGTTTTATAGGTGGGCACGTGGTGGCGCGTTTGTTGGAGCTGGGAGCCCAGGTCACAGTCATCGACGATCTGTCGACCGGACTTCTGGAGCGGCTTCCCGAGCATGAACTCTTACGCACTGTCGTAGGGGACATGACCGAGGGAACCGGCTGGGCTCGAGCATGGCAAGGCGAGCAGCCGATCACACGCGTCCTTCACCTAGCGGGTCATGTGGGCGTGCGGCGGGTACTAGGGGATCCGGATGGTTGCGCCAATAGCCACAGGGCCATGGCGGCGAGCCTGGTCTCAACCCTGCGGGCGATGGATCCCGAAAGCAGACCTGGCTTGATCGCGGCATCCTCGAGCGAGGTATACCGCGCCAGTCAACAGCCCCTGAGCGAGGATTCCACGGTCTGGGAGAGTTCGGATGCGGGTTGGGGCGAAGGGCGTTGGGCCTACGCTGCATCCAAGCTTCGTGCGGAACAAAGTTTCGTCGAGGCGGGACTGGAGGTCTTGAACCTGCGGCTTTTCAACGTGGTCGGCCCCGGACAAAACGCTGAGAGCGGCATGGTACTGCCACGCTTTGTGGAGGCGGCTCGACTGGGTGAGACCTTGCAGGTTTTCGGAAGTGGAACGCAGGTGCGTACATTTGGTCACGTGTCGTGCGTGGCCAGCGATTTGGCAGAACTTTGCCTGCGCGAGGCCATGCCGCAAGGTGTGTTGAATCTGGGCGGTACCGCCACAACCCAAATCGGGGCCTTGGCTCGCACGGTTCTTACCGAAGCGAATTTGAGTGTTAAGCTTCTGCGCCAGGTGGATCCCGCCCAGGAGCTTGGTCCTGACTTCGAAGAGGTGCTGCACAGGGTTCCCGATCTGGATCGAGCGCGGGCTCTTGGGCTCGTCAATGAGCCTTGGAGTCTGATCGAAATTGTGCGGGACGCTTGGTCCCGTCACGGAGTTCCTAGTCCCACTTAACACGCTATGCGCATTGCCCGCATCCTGACACGTCTCAATCTAGGTGGACCTGCACGCCAGGTCCTGGAAAGCGATGCGCGCTTGCAGGAGCGCGGGCATGAGGTGCGCGTCTACTGCGGTCTGCCGGAGCCTGGCGAGGGCGACCTGGCGGAAACCTTGCAACAGCAGGGTGTTTGCGTGGTTCGAGTGCCGGGTTTGGGCAGGGCCATTCGGCCGCTGCGGGACCGACGCGCCACCCGCTTTCTACGCCGAGAATTGCGCGCTTGGTCGCCGGATATCATTCATACCCATGCCTCCAAGGCGGGCTGGGTCGGCCGCTTGGCCGCCCGGGATTTGGATGCGCGTGTGGTGCACACCTTTCATGGTCATGTGTTCGATGGGCATTTCTCCGCACCTAAAGCCGCTCTATTGGTGCGTATCGAGCGTTTCCTGGGCCGCCGCACCGACCAGCTCGTGGCGGTGAGCGAAGGTACCCGGCGGGAGCTGGTGACCTTGCGCGTAGCCCCCGTGCGCAGGATCCGCGTGCTGTACGGAGGAGTGGATGTGCGTGGCTTGAGCCAAGCCACCCGAGAGCAAGCCGGGTTGCGTGAACAATTGGGTCTCGGGGCCTCAGATCTAGTGATTGGCGTGGTGGGTCGCTTGGCGAGCATCAAGCGCACTCACCGGGCCCTGGCAGCTTTCGTGCGTGCCTGGCCGAAGCTAGAAAAGGCGCGGCTGGTCTTCATCGGCGATGGCCCCGGACGACTCCGGTTGGAGCAGGATTTGAAAAAGTGTGCACCGGAAGTCAGGGCGAGCGTATTTTTTGCGGGTCCATGGGAGAACATGGCGCGCCTGCTGCCGGATTTGGATCTGCTGCTTTCGGCTTCCCACCACGAGGGCCTGCCCATCTCCATGGTGGAGGCCGCGGCGTGCTCTGTGCCGAGCGTGGCCACCCCGGTGGGCGGCGTGGGCGAGTTCGTGATTCCTGGAATGACCGGCTGGGTCGGGCATAACGTTGCGGAGTTATCCGCCGGCTTAGTGGTCCTGGGCAACGATCGAAAACGTCGCGAGCTACTGGGAGCGGGCGCCCATGAATTGGCCATGAAGCAACATGAGGGGCAGGCATTTGCCGACAGCTTGGAGGCGCTCTATTTGGAACTCATGGAGCGCAACTCATGAACCTTTTGATGATCAGTGGAGACCGACAAATCGTTGTCGGAGAGCAGGGTCCGTTCTATTTTATGCAGGCGGAATTCTCCCGCTACTTCGACCGCATTGATGTGATCTGTCCGCAGCCCAATGCGCCGATCAAGGTGAGTCAGATCCACGGCAACGTCAACTTTCATCCGGCGGATGTGCCTAGCCGCGGCATGCAAGCCTTCGTGCGAAAAAAAGGGGCTGAGCTCCTGAACGCGCATGGCCATGGCTTGATCGTCAGCCACGACTACGGTCGCTTTGCCAACGGCCGCGGCGCAGCGTGGTTGGCCAAGAAATTTGACCTTCCGCATGTTTCCGAACTGCATCACATTCCCGGAGAGCCCATCGCGGAGAGCTTTCGGGAGCGCTTGGAGCGTTTTCTAGCGAAGCGCTATGTGTCTTGGGCCAAACACCGAGTGACGGCATTCCGTGTGGTGAACCCAGGGCATATGCCACGCTTGCTACAGTCCTGGGGAGTTCCCCGCGAAAAAATCGCAGTGCTGCCTTCCCAGTACTTGGACCTGTCGGTGTATTCGCCAGGCGGTGCAAAACCCGAGGAAGCCTACGACTTGGTATTTGTTGGACGCATGGTGAACAACAAGGGCCTGGCGCGCATTATCGGTGCGCTCGAGATGTGCCGGTCGCGCGGTCAGAATTGGCGTACCTTGTTCGTGGGCAAAGGGCCCCTGCGCGAAAGTATGCGGAAACGCGCCGAGGCCTCCGGACTGGCAACCGAGTGGGTCGAATGGGTGGATTCTCCCGAGGATCTAGCAGGGTTGTACAGAGCCTCACGCGCGGTGGTTTGTGCCTCCACTTGCGAGGGCGGACCGCGCTTCACCGTCGAAGCGATGGCGTGTGGCGTGCCTTGTATTTCCACCCCTGTGGGCATCATGGAAGACCTGTTGGCCGACGGCGCTGCGGGGCGGCTCTGTGGATTTGACGTGAGTGGTTTGGCCCATGCATTGGATGCGGTTCTCGGCGATGAGCCCATGCGCCAAAGCATGGGGGAGAGGGCCGAACAAACGGTTCAAGTGTACGAATACAGCCGAGCGATCGAGATCTATGCAAATGGTCTGCGTCGCTTGGCAAAGCAAGAGGAACGCAAGCTATGAAACTGGTTTTTGTCACGCAGGTTTACGATTGCCAAGATGCCGTGCTCGGTTTTGTTCCCGAGTGGGTTCTGGGTTTGGCGGCCCATGCGGAACATGTCATGGTACTGGCCCTGGAGGTCGGAGACGTGGGCGAGTTGCCTGCCAACGTGGAGGTGCTTCGTATCGGTCGCAAGGGCAAGGTCGGGCGCTACTTGCGCTATCGGAGATTCCTACGGAGCGCGTTTTCCGAATTGGGATACGACGCGCTGCTGGCCCATATGGTGCCACGCTACGCCAGCTTTGCGGACCGCATCGTGCGTAAGAACGGCGCGGGTAACTTTCTTTGGTACACCCACAAAGGCGTGGATTCGAGACTGTTGCGGGCGATATCTCTGGTGGACAAAGTATTCACCGCCTCCGACGAATCATTGCGTGTGGATACGCCGAAGAAAGTTGTGACCGGGCATGGTATTCATGTGGAACACTTCGCCGGCGCGCGTTCGACCGAGCAGCGGGAAGGGCCCCAACTCCTTGCTGTGGGGCGCTTGACCCCGTCCAAGGATGCGCTCACCACGCTGCAAGCTGTCGCGGATCTACGTTCGCGAGGCATTCTCGCGACCCTCAAGTGGATCGGCGCTGGTTTGGTGGATGCGGATGTGGACTATGCGCGCGAAGCCCTGCACCAGTCCGAAGTTCTCGGACTCACACAACACGTGGAATGGATGGGGTCCGTGCCCTATCGCCAAATCGCTCCGCATTACCTCGACGCAGATTTCTTAGTTTCGAGCAGCCGCACAGGCAGCGTGGACAAGGTGGTTCTGGAAGCCATGGCCTCGCGCTTGCCCTTCATCGCATCCGGTGTCGCTTATGCACCCCTGGTCACATCGCTTGGGGAGCGCGCGGCAGATTTAGCCTTCGCCGAAGGCAATTCGAGAGCATTGGCGGATCGAGTACAGAAACTGTGGGAGCAAGGCCGTGAAGCACGCGCAGCACTCGGCGATTCACTTTGTGAAATCGTGGCCCGCGATCACGAGGTCAATGATCTGATGGGCCGCTTGGTGAAAGCCATGGAGAAGGACTCTTAGCGGTGGCCCTCGCTTTGGACCCGTGGAGCGGACCGGTGCAGCGAGTGCTGCGTTGGATGCAACGCCATGTGTCGAACTCGGGTGTGTTGTTGTGCCCCGAGCATGGCATCGAGCACACGGGCAAGAATGCGGGCGCGGTCGTCATGGCCTGCGAATTGGCGCGCCTGGGGGTCGGGGATTTGCAAGCTCACTTTGAATTCGCCAAGCAGCAGAGCCTGCGCATTGCAAGTCGCTTGGAGCGCGAAGAGGACAGCACTGCCTGGACTTTTCGACCGGGCCGACACGATCCGTTCAATTGCTCGAATAGCGTCATTGATGGGGGTGCGTGCTCCGATGCGTTGGGTACGTTTTTGCAACGCTTCGGCGATCGCCTTGCGGAGGCGGAACGGGCGGAGCTGCAACGCGCCTGTGTTTTGCACGCTCAGACGTATCTGCGCTACGCTGCATTCGGTAAGGGTATTCCCGCCCAGCGTGGTTGGGGACTCACGGGTATCGCGACGGCCTTTCAGCAATCCGGTCACGAGGTGTTGCGCTATTCGACCGTCGAAGCCACGCGTGAGATATTCGGGCTCATGCATGCCGACGGCAGTTTTGCTTATCACCCGTTGGAACAACAGCCGGGCCATGCGGGTGCGAGCGATGTGTCGGCTTACTATCAGTCGCGCCCCACGGCCTTTGTCATGTTCGCCTTGCAAGCCGTTGGAGAAGATCCCACTGCGGAAGCCTGGGCCGGTCCACTTCTCAAGCAATTGCGCTTTCTGGCGGCGCTCTACGGACCGCGTGGGCTCAAGGTCGGCGGCATGGAAGCCAAGCCCTGGTATCACGGCGCGGAATATGAGGTGGCCAGTCATCCATTTGACGTATACGCCCTAGCACGCGGCGCGCGCCTCTTTCACGATGCGGATTTGGCGCGCTGTGCGGTGAATTCCTTTCGGGCCTGGGCGGCGCATCTGGAAGAGGACGGGCAACCGCGAAGCCATGCGCCGGGTCCGGGTCGTGGACGTTCCTATCAGTGCTCCACCTTCTGGGCGGGGCACAGCCAATGGATAGCCCGAGCGTTAGAGGACTTGGCTTGGATTGAAGAGCAAGGGCTGGCGCAAGCCCAACCCAGCACTGCCGGGGCCCGTGTCACCTGGTTCGAGCAGGCGCAGTTGGCGCGCCTGGAAGATGCGCGGGTCGTGGCGTGGGTGCGTGGTGCCCGCCCGGCCAATAACTTGGATCATGGCAGCCGCTCGGGTGGTGGCTTGTTGCGTGTGGTGCGGAAATCCACGGGGGAAGAGCTGCTGCAGAGGGACGCGGCCTCCATTGCGTTCGAGGCGCAATGGCATAGCACCACGGGCAAATTTTCGATTTTGCGGGCCTGGCGTTTGAACAAGAAGGAACTGCGCTTTTCCGTCTGGAAAGCGCGCAATGCTCTCCGGACCCGTGGGCTCCTGGCGGCCATGGCCGAGCCCCTTTACGCCCTGCGTGACGGTATTTTTGGCTATGCAAAGGGTGTTGGCTCCAGTGCCTTCGCGACCCGCGCCCGTGTGGATTGCGACTCGCAGCGCGTACGCTTGTTCAGTGAGCTGTGTCTGAGAGGTGGGGAACCCATGCCTGGAATCGCTATCCAACGCGAATATCAGGTGGATGGGGAAGGACTGCTCGTGGTTGAGACCGTAGAGGAGGGGAGTCTGGATTCCAGAGGGGACTACCGGTTGCCGGAGGGCGCCAGCGCGGTTGTCGTGGAGGCGGGCCGGGTGGCGTATCGCTTGGTCTGACCGGGTCTGAATTCTAATTCTAGGACCCCCCCCTCGTTTTGAGGGGGTGATGGGCTGGCGCGGGTGGTTGGTTTGATAACCTCGCCTGTCATGGAATCGGGCACTCAACAGCTGGTGATGGTGGCCAACGCGCGCATCCCTTCGCAGCGCGCTCAGAGCTTGCAGGTGATGCACGCCGGGCAGGCCTTCGTGGGCCAGGGGTTGCGGACCACGTTGTTGCACGCCAAGCGCCGCGACACGACCCCGTTGAGCGCCCCGGCCTTGGCTTCTTATTACGGCTTGCCATCGGATTCGGAACTTGGGATTCGCGCCGTGGATTGCTTCGACGCGATCGATCGCGTGCCGCGCTCCCTGCAGTTTGTACCCGCGAGACTTCAGGAATGGACCTTCGCCTCCCGGGCGGCGCGCAGCGTGGATGAGGAGTTTTCCGGAGCCTGGGTCGTGACCCGGGAGATCGAATGCGCGTTTCGCATGGCTCCCAGGCCTGGAATCTTTTGGGAGGTTCATCGCGTACCCGGCGGACGTTGGCGCCGAGCGCTCATGGCGAAGGCCTTGCCGAAAATCGCAGGCGTGATCGCCATCTCGGGAGGAGTGCGCGATGATCTCATCGGCCTGGGGGTGCCCGAGTCCAAAATTTTTGTCGAGCACGATGCCTTCGACTTCACTCGCTTTGATGCTTTGCCCAGCAAGCAAACCGCCCGTGAAATGTTGGGGCTGGATGCGAAGGCTCACTGGGTCGTTTACACGGGGGGCTTGTTGGCTTGGAAAGGGGTGGAGATCCTTGTGCAGGCCGCGGAGCAATTGCCGGATGTGGAGTTCGCAATCGTCGGCGGTATGGACGCGGATGTGCAACGCATACAGCTCATGGCAAAAGACTTGCCCAATGTCAAAGTGCTGGGGTTCCAGGCTCCTGGCCAAGTGCCGCTCTATCTGGCGGCTGCGGACCTCGGCATCGTGCCCAACCGCAGCCAGCCGGCCATCAGCTCGCGCTACACCTCGCCGCTAAAAATCTTTGAGGCCATGGCGACAGCCTTGGCCCTTGTGGTCTCCGATTTGCCATCCATGCGGGATATCGTCGGGGACCATGAGGTCTGCTTTGTGCCTCCCGATGATGCTACGGCATTGGCTGGAGGCATCCGCAGGGTGCTTGGGGATACAAACCTGTGCAAGGACCTGGGCCAGCGATTGAGCGAACGGGCGCCGCAGCATACCTTTGATGCCCGCGCAGCCCGCATATTGACCTGGATGAGCTCGCGCCTGCCAAAAACCCAATGAAAGTTCTCTTCCTGACCGATTCTCTTTCCGACCTGGATGGAGTGGGGCGTTACTCCAGATGCTTGATCTCAGCCATGGAGTCGCAGCGTCCTGAGATGGAGGTGCACGTGCTATTGGCCCGCAAGCATAGGCCCACATCGAAAGCTGTGCCGAGCCACTGGAAGATCGAGGTCGCGCTTCCGCCGGATTATTACTTCTATATGAGTCCAGTCCGGTATGTGATCTCGCGGCTTCAGAGCACCTGGAAAACTTTCCGGGCGGCGAGCGGAGCGGTACTGATCCACGCCATCAAGGACTACCCCCACAATCAAATTGGCAGTGACGCCGCACGCTTGCGGCGGATTCCATGCGTGGCAACCGCCCATGGTACGTACACCATCCAACCCTTGCTGTCCCCGGTTCATAGCAAGCGCGCTTATCGGGTGTACCAAAAAATCAATCACTTCATTTCGGTCAGCAACTACACGCGCAAGCGGCTCTTGAAGTTGATGGAGGGAACGGGCTTCGACGAGGACAAGGTCACAGTGGTTCCGAATTGTGTCTCGGCCAACGCACATGCATTGCCCATGCCATTGGAGCGGCAACCTTGGCACGATCAAAAGTTCACGCTCGCGATCGGAGAGGTGAAGGAGCGCAAAGGGCACCATCTTTGGCTCGCAGCGTGGATTCGGCTGGCTGCGGAATTCCCCGAGTGGTCACACTACATGGTGGGGCGGCTCTCCGAGGATGATTACCAACGCAGCCTGGAAAAGGCCGTGCAAGATGCCGGTTTGCAGGGGCGTATTTTCTTTCTCGGCAACGTGAGCGAAGAGCAGAAAATTGACTTGTTGCAGCGGGCCGAGGTTTTTGTGCATACACCCGTGACCGCCGCAGATGGCGGTTTTGAGGGCTTTGGCATCGTGTACTTGGAAGCCAGCGCCTCCGGGACGGCTTGCCTCGGAACGTTGGATTCCGGAGCGGAAGATGCCATCGTGCAAGGCCGCACGGGACTTCTCGTGGACCAGACCGTGGATGCGATCGAGACGGGCCTGCGACGCTTGATGGGCGATGACGGGGAACGTGCCACCTTTGCCAGCCAGGGGCTCGAGCACGCTCGCGCGGAAACCTGGGAAGGCAATGCCGAAAGTGTTCTGGGCCTCTACGATATGCTGCTGGAGAAATAGACCGTGCGTATCCTTTTCTTGACCGAGATCCCCGACCCGCGAGTGGGCTCCTCCGTGCGCCAAATGTACGGACATGCCGCCTTGCTGCGGGAGCAGGGGCATGAGGTCTGCGTGGTCTCGACCGTGCGCGATGCGAGTGATGCCACGCCGACTGTGATCGAGGGCACCCAGGTTTTTCGGCTGCACTCGGACTACCCCGTGCGCTTTCGTCCTTGGGTTTCCTTGCACAACAAGGTCATCGATGCGCCCTTTCAAGCGATCCTCGAAGATTGGAAACCGGATATTGTGCACGCCCATTTGATTCACACGCACCTGGGCTACCACGCTTTGACCCAGGCACGGCGCGCGGGAGCCAAGGTGGTTTTTACAGCCCACGATGTGATGGTGTTTTGCTATCAAAAGTTGACTTGCTTCCATGGCGGCGAGGCACAGGGTGGCAAGGGCAACGACGTGACCGCGCGCTTGTCCAAGTGCATACCCTGTCAACGTTTCCGATTTAGGCCCGGCCGCAATCAGAGCATTCGTCAAGTGTTGCAGCGCGATGTCGATAGATTTGTCGTCGTGTCCGATGCCTTGGGCGAAGTGATCGACGCCAACGGGATCCAAGTGGATGCCACGGTTCACAACGCATTGGACCCCTTGCCCGAGTTGCCGAGCGAGAAAGCGGTGCAAGACTTTCGAGCGCAACGGGGCCTGGCCGGGAAATTGGTCCTGGCCATGGGTGGGCGTTTGCACGAGCAAAAGGGAGTGGGCAAGTTGCTCGAAATGCTGGCGCGCTTGGCTCCCGAATTCCCCGAGCTACGCCTGATCGTAATGGGCAAAAGCGATATCTACGACAATGAGTTCAAACCCCAAGCTGAAGCCTTAGGCATTGCAGATCGCATCGTGCCCACCGGCTGGCTCGATGGCGCGGAACTGCAGCTGGCCTATGCGGCCGCCGACGTGTTTGTCACCCCTTCCCTATGCTTCGACACCTTTGGACTGGTCAACCTGGAAGCCATGCAGCATGCCAAACCAGTGGTCGCAACGACCTTTGGCGGATCTAAGGAAGTCATCGACCACGGTCAAACCGGATACATCGCGAATCCATTCGATGTACCCACCTACAGCGAGTACTTGGCCACATTGCTGCGTGATGCCTCCTTGCGTGAGCGCCAAGGGAAAGCGGGGCAGAAGCGATTTTTGCAGCGCTTCACCATGGAGCGGTTGGGACGCGAATACATGGAAGTTTATGGGGGGCTGCTAGAGTAAGCGCTTTTCAGTACCCCAGCCCGTGTCTTGCCCCGATTGTGGGTTAGATCAATCGCGGGTGTCAAAGGGGACTGGAAGCCCGTCGCTCGGCATTGTTATGAGTATTTCCCGTTTGTTGTATCTGGTGGGTGGTTGGACATTCGCAGGGTTGGCGTTCCTGGGCGCTTTGTTACCCCTGATGCCGACGACACCATTTCTGTTGCTGGCGGGTATTTGCTTTGCGCGCAGCTCGCCGCGTATGCACGAGCGTCTCATGAGCTTACCGATGTTCGGTGAGTACATGCGTCAGTGGAATGACAGCCACACCGTGCCGCGTGCCGCCAAACGACGGGCTTGGAT
>JBLFXY010000049.1:0-16248 GCA_047611645.1 Glaciecola sp. | reverse complement strand
ATGGAGCGGCTGAACGGATTTGAACCGTCGACATCAACCTTGGCAAGGTTGCGCTCTACCACTGAGCTACAGCCGCCCGCTTGGGGAGCAGAAGAATAGCGCAAGAATCCGGGATGGCAAGCTCGGATTACTTCCCTTTTGAAATTTCTTCGCTGACCCAGTCCCCGGCGCGGATCGCGGCCCCCGACAAGCTGTGCCCCTGCCCCAAATCGGCAGCCATGTGACTCGCAAAGCGACATCCCGTTCCCCGGATGGAGCCTTCCCCGCTGGCGGTCTGAACTCGACGGCGACTCAGGGGCTGTGGCGCGCCTCCCCCAAACCCTGCGCCCACGCATAGCCAATCGCACAGGGTCTGCCCATACCCATGACCGTCTTTGACTACCACGGCGCGCAGGCCCAAATTGAGGAGCTGCTGAGCTGCTCCGAGGCGAGCCGGTAGATCGGCCGACAGCTGCTCCGCGTCCGAGCCTGTGAGCGCGGCCAGCTCAGGTAGATTGGGTGTCAGGATCAGTGGGCGCCGGCAGAGATCCAGGAGCAGCGGGTAATCCCTGACCGTGAGGAAGTCGAAGCCGCTGGAAGAGGCCAGCACAGGGTCCAGCACCACCGGGAGCCCCGGCTGCGAACCCAGCAGGAAATCCAGGAGAGCGATCGCCGACAAGAGCGCATCACGGCCGGGCAGCAAGCCAAACTTTACGGCGCTGGGAGCGCTGGCCTGAACGCTCCGTTGACACTCATCACGCCAAAGCGGCCCCGGACGTGCGCCTAAGCTCCGCACTTCCCCATCGTCTTGATCGGTCTCCGCGGTCACGAAGGTTTGGCAAAGCATTCCCGCGGCTTCTATCGCCGAACGATCCACGGCTAGACCCGCTCCACCGGAAGGATCCACGCCGCCCACGGCCATGACCCAAGCACTCGTCACGATCGTTACTCCGTCAGCAAGCGCCCTTCGGGCGGAATGCCATCTTCCAATTCAGCGCCGATGACCTCGAGAGCGCTGGCGCGCAGCTTGCGCTCGGTACTACGGATGGTGCTCTCTTTGTCGTCTTCCAGCTTGATGCGGCCGCCAGCGATGTGACCATGTCCACCGAAGGAACCGGTGCCATCCAGCACGCGGCGCATGAGGGGATAGGCCTTGCCGAAGGCATAGTCCGTGCGCAGGGACAGAATGTAATCGTCCCCGAAGGCAGCACCCGCAAGGACCCACGAACAGCCTTTCATGCGCAGGAAGAAATCCGCCATCTCGGCGACGGATTCAGGATTGTCCACTTTGCCCATCAGGGCCAGAACCAAGGGACCGTGCTGGCGCGCGACCGTCAAAGCGCCTGCCAATTCCACGTAGTAATGGCGCGGAAGCGGTGGATTGTTGATCTTCGCGATCAATTTACGATCCGCGATGTGGAAGGTGGCGTGGTAGGCCTCTTCATCCAAGTCACCGGCGTTGCGCGAAAGGTCGGCCGTGTCATAGCGGATTCCGCAAAACAGTGCGCCTGCGGTTTTTTGATCGATGGTGACCTTGGACTCGCGAAGGTATTCGTAAATCATCGAACACGTCGCGCCCTGATTCAGGCGCACGTCGCGGTGCTCCACGTGGCGCGGCTCTTCGTCCGGTCGAGTGGGCGGTACATGGTGGTCGAACATTGCGATCAACTCGCAATCCTCGGGAACGACCGTATGACCGAATTCCGGTTGCGTATCCACGAGCAACACACCCGCATAATGCTTCGCGTCGATGCCCTCGAAGTCTTCGAGTTCCAGTTCCAGGTGGCGCACCATGGCCAGGTTTTCTGCCCGGTGAATCTGCCCCAAGGTCGCGACAGTCACCTTTAGGCCAAAGCCTTCGGTCAGCAAGCAGCGGATGCCTTCGCACGCGCCCAAAGCATCGGGGTCGGGACCGCGATGGGTCAGGACCAGGAAGCGATCGCGCACTTCCTCTGAACCCCGCTCATTGGCAGCAAGGATCGTCTTGCGCAGATGCTCGTAGGGAGTCAGGCCCGCGAAAGGCTGCGCCTCACCGCTGAGCGGAGCTTCTTGGTGCGGATCGTCTGCCGGTGTTGACAGCGCGCGGTCCGCTTGGCGAGTAGAGAAATCCATAGGAAAATGGGGCTGCCCCCTTATCGGTCGCGAAGTCGGAATCCGTAGATCCTTATTCGCTCCCTCCCATTATGGGCCAGAGGCTCGGGCGAAAAGGTACAGCCCTGGAGCGCTTTGGATAGCCCCCAAGCTGTCCCGATACCGAAAAATCGGCCTAATCGACTGGCGAATAAGGCCTTAGAGTTAAATAACTCAAAGGCTTGGAGCCGGCAGCCCCAGGAGCCCTATAAGCCGTGTCCCATGAGGAACCGGACCGCGTCCAATACCTCGCCGCGTCCGTGCTTCGAGTGCACTTCGACCACATGGGGCACCCCTGAAGGCACATACTCCCCCACCATGCGGAAATCGACCTCACCTAAGCCCGGGGGCAGATCCGCTTCTTCGCGGGTCGCATCCTGCAGGTGCACGCCGAACATGCGGTTGGAGTAGGCCTCGAGCCACTTTCCCTGACCCGGCAAGCCCGCCTGACCACGCTGCCAGACCCGACTGGTATCGTGCCAGTAACCTACGCCCAGCTCCGAGAGGTCATCGAGCACCCATTGCATGGCTTCGAAGTTCAGGAGGTCGTTGAAGTGCAGTCCCGGCTCCACGGCGATCTTAGTCTCGGGGAATTCGTTGCGCAGGGTGTGCAGGGAGCGGCAGAAATGCTCGATTTGCTTCTGACCACGCTTCTGTACTTTGGCCACAAAAGCGACGACCTTCTCTTGAACGAGGTTTAGAGCGTCCGGCCCCGCTTCATCGAGTTCGACCGCCAAAACACGGGATTCCGCCTCCATTTTGGCACTTCCCACTTCACAGCCTCGAACCACGACCACGCCCGCGCCCAAATTTTGGGCCACACGAATGTGGCGGCGCGTGCTGTTGATCGCCATTTCACGCTCGTCGCCATCGGCGCTTCCGAGCTGGGATCCCGAGTAAGCCTCGGACTTGGGCTTGAGCGATCCCACCACCACGGACTCCACGGTTACGCCCGCTTCGCGGCGACAATCTTCCCATCCGGAGAGATCGGACGGGTAATCGTTTAGGCCCAGCTCCAGACGGCGGAAGCCCATGGCTGCGGCCGAGAGAGCCTGACCGTCGATGCTCTGCAGGCGGGGTCCAAAGCAGGCGGTGGATAGGGTCAGTTGATTGGGAATTCCGGGCTTGGTCAAGAAAGTCTGGGGGCTGGGGGTGTGCTACGCAGGAAGGAATCTTGCCGAAAACCAAGGGAATCGGATGGGTTGTGGCTCAGCCCGAGGCCCCCGAAGGCGCCGAGGACTGATTTCACCCAAGGAAAGTGCCGATCTCACGCGAGCATGTCAATTCACGGGCCCCGCTAGGCCTCGGAAATCTCGATGAGCGGGCCAACCTTGCAAGGCCACCCCTCCTGCAGGCCCCCATAGAGGGATCAGTCCGATTCCAAGTCCAGGTGGGTCAGCTCGGGATGTTCCTCGCGCAGGGCCTTTTCGATCCGGTTGACCTCATCCGCCACCATCTGGGTCATGCGTGCCCCAAATTCCCGGCAGAAGGGCGTCAGATCCCCCTGGTATTGATCCCCCAGGGCCTCTTGGGCCCAGGGTAGGAGCCGCTCTCCGAGCACCGCCCCATCCCAGTCCACCTCAGCGCTGAACTTGAAGTTGTCCGCGCCCACCACGATGCTCTTGGCCCGCGAAACCCCTTCCACGCTTTCCTGGGCGTCCAAGAACGCGATCACCCGCTGCTGGGTTTCGGCCGGCAGGGACTGTCCCAGGATCAATGACCGGTTTTTGTAACCCAGCCAGATCGCGATGAAGCCCATCAAGCAGCTAATAATCAGGGTGGCAATAGCGTCAGGCATGGGACTCCCCGTCCACTGAGCCAGTCCAATCCCTCCCAAAGCGACCAACACCCCAAGGCAGGCCACGCCATCCTCCAAAACAATCGCGGCCAAGGTCGGGTCTGTGGAAGTATTGAGATAGGTCACTAACGGCACATCCCCACGCTGGGCATTCGCGACTTTCAAAGCCTTAATCAGCACCGCCCCTTCCACAACCAAGCTCAGACCCAATACGGCAAAGTCCAACCAACTCGTATTGGAGGGTGTGGGATGCAAAAGCATGTGCACGCCGTGATACATGGTCACGCCGCAACCCAGAACGAAGATTCCCGCGGCGCTCATCAGCGCGAAGAAAAAGCGCTCCGCCCCGAAACCGTAGTGGAAAGTGTCGTTCGCCGGACGCTCACTGCGCCGAATGCCGATGAACAAAAGTAGTTGGTTGCCCGTGTCCGCCGCCGAGTGAATGGCCTCGGAAAGCATGGCGCCCGAACCTGAAAATAGGAAGGCCCCCAACTTGGTGATCGAAAGAAAAAGGTTTGCGAGGACCGCGATCAGCACGGCCTTTGTGGATTCTGAACCTGCCATAAAAAACTCCTTTAGACTCGCACTTCTCCGGTCACGCCGATCAAGTCACTGTAACGCTCCAATATTGGATCGACCTCCTCTTCTATAAATTCGCTGACCTGCTCGGGAGCGCGACCTACGAAACGGCTGCCGTCCAGGATGTCGTGCATGCGAGCTGCGACCGCGGAGAAGGCCGGGTCCGCTTGCAAGCGTTCGGCCAAATCACTCTCCCCACCCTCTTTGATGGCGGCCGCAGCGGCGTGGGAGTGCACCCGAATGCGCTCGTGCAAGTCCTGCCGATCACCGCCGGCTTTGACCGCTTCCATCATCACGTTTTCCGTAGCTAAAAAGGGCAATTCCATGTCTAGATTGCGCTTGATCACCGCGGGGTAAACCACAATTCCGGCGGACACATCCAGGTACAGGTTCAACACCGCATCTGCACCAAGGAAGAGTTCCGCCAGGGCCAAACGCCGGTTTGCGGAATCGTCCAGAGTACGCTCTAACCATTGATTCGCTGCGGTATGGGCCGTATTGCCCAGGGTCTCCATCACAAAACGAGACAGGGAACAAATCCGTTCGGACTTCATGGGATTGCGCTTCCAAGGCATGGCCGAGGAACCGATCTGCGCTTTGCCGAAGGGCTCCTCTAGCTCGCGCCGGTTGGCCAGCAAGCGTAGGTCTGTGGCAAACTTGTGGGCCGATTGGGCGATACTCGACAGCACTTGGCCGACGCGAAAATCCAACTGGCGCGGATAGGTCTGACCGGTCACGCCGAAGGTGCGGTCGAAACCCATTTTCTTCGTCACCAAGCGATCCAACTCGCGCACTTTGGCGCCGTCACCTTCGAACAATTCCATGAACGAGGCCTGGGTGCCGGTGGTGCCTTTGACGCCCCGAAAACGCACCATGCCCTGCACGTGTTCCAGGTCTTCCAAGTCGTGCACCAGGTCTTGCAACCAAAGGCAAGCACGCTTGCCTACGGTGGTGGCTTGCGCGGGCTGATAGTGGGTGAATCCCAAGGTCGGAAGCAGACGCCACTGCAAAGCAAAAGCCTTGAGCTGGGAGATCACCGTGACCAATTGGCCCTTGATCAAATTCAGGCCATCGCGCAACAGCACAAGGTCCGTGTTGTCCCCCACATAGCACGAGGTCGCGCCCAGGTGAATGATGCCGCGTGCATTGGGACAAACATCGCCCCAAGCATGAATGTGGGCCATGACGTCGTGGCGCAGCTTCATTTCGTACTCGGCGGCGAGTTCCAGATCCAGGTGTAGCTCTTTCTCTTTGAGCTCCGCCACCTGCTCTTTCGTAATCGCCAAACCAAGCTCGTTTTCCGACTCGGCCAATGCGATCCACAGCTTGCGCCAAGTGAGGAACTTGGTGCGGTCCGAGAAGTTTTCCCGCATGGCGCGGCTGGCGTAGCGGGTGCCCAGGGGGCTCCTGTAGGAATCAGCGTCCGTATTCATGGCTCTTAATGGGTCGGGAGCCTGTTGCAATACGCGCCATTGGGCTCCGGTTAGACCGGGTTAGGGGGGGATATTACCCCACAGGCTTCTCCCCTTGCGACGCTTTCCCCAGGTCTCGCCAATTTCCGGGCACCTAGGCTAAACTAGTAGCCATGCGCTTCCATAGATTACTGCTCCCGGCCATCGCACTGCTGGTCCTCGCTCCCCGTGCCTTGGCCACCTGGTCCCTGGTCGTCATGAATACCCGCACGGGGGAAGTGGGCGTGGCATCGGCCACCTGCATCGCAAACCTGAACCTGCAGAAATATGTCCCGCTCATCATCGTGGGTGAGGGCGCCGCGGCGGCTCAATCGGCGATCGACTCGAGTGTCATTAACCGGAGTCGCATCTGGGAGGCCACTCTGGCCGGCCACGACCCCCAAGAGATCCTCGACCTACTGGCCAGCGCGGACGGGGGCCACCAATCCAGGCAGTACGGGTTGGTCAATCGATTTGGTCCGCCGGTGACATTTACGGGCAGTCAAGCCGGACAAGCACACTTCGGCGTGGCCGGCCAAGTGGGAGAATACGTCTACGCCATTCAAGGCAACGTTTTGACCGACGCTGCGGTGATCCTGGCTGCGGAACAAGCCTTCCGTGATAGCCCGGGCGACATGGCGGAGCGTTTGATGCAAGGCATGCAAGCGGCGCGCGCTTTGGGTGGCGACGGACGCTGCTCCTGTTCGAATACCGCTCCCACCTCTTGCGGCGCACCGCCCGCAGGTTTCACGCACTCCGCGTATATCGGCTTTGTCATCGTTGCCCGCCCGGGCGACGTGGATGGCACCTGCCCCACAACTCAGGGTTGCGCTACCGGCGACTACTACCTCGACCTCAACTTCCGAGGAAGCGCCTTAACCTTGGATCCCGTCGAGGCCCTGCAGAATTTGTACGACCCTTGGCGGGCCGGTCTGCATGGGGTGCCCGATCACATGCTCAGCCGGGTCCATGCCAGCGCGACGCAACTGCGCGCCGACGATGCTTTCACATCTCATGTGCAAGTTGAACTGGTCGACGCCTTCGGCCAGGACCTCACGCAGCCTGTGCAATTTATCGAGGTACTGCAAAACCACGGTCCTCCTATCGCGAACGTGATCAACATCGTCGACCACCTCGATGGAACCTACAGTTTTGACCTGGAAGCCACCTCCATCGCCGGCGAAGCCGTCTATCAAGTCGCTGCCGTGCTCAACAACGGAGACCGCATCCAAATCACACCCAACCTGCACATTGCCTCCACCCCTCCCGGTGAGCTGCACCTAGCCCAAGACAGTTACTCGGCACAAAACGGCCCCGCGCTGGCACTCAGCGTCTACCGCCCAACCGCCGATGCGGGCAACCTGTACCGCATGCTCGGTAGCCTTAGCGGAACGTCCCCTGGGACCCAAATCGGCGGCACCCTCGTACCCCTTAACCAGGATAGCTTGCTGAACTACACGCTCGCCTGGCCCGGCGGTTCACCCTTTCAGGGCAACTTGGGCATCCTCGACGCGCAAGGTTTTGCGAGCGCGACCTTCGACCTGCCGCCCGGTCGTTTGAACGCCTTCGTGGGTCAGACGATTTCGTTTGCAGCCGTCATCCGAACACCGCAGGGATTGCAGGCTACCGAAGCACGCTCCATTCTAATCGAGCCCTAGTCCGCGCTTGTGGGAGCGGAAAGAGTGCCGTCGCCCTGCTCCGCGACCTCTCCCGCATGAGCCAGCTCACCAGCCAACGCAACCTCTTCCAGGGGACGCGCGGACCACAAGCGACGGTGTGCAAACATCATAAGTGGCGTTAGCGTTGCGTATTCAAGGGCCAGGACCGCGTAGGTCACGTTCCCCATGCCCGATTCAATGGCGCCCAATCGAGTGCCGCTGAAAAACGCCAGTCCCCCTCCCAGCGCGCCAAACACCGCGGCTAGGCTCCAGTGAAAGCGCCCCAACCAGCGCAGAGAGAAGCGCGGCATAGTGGCAAAACCGACCCACAGGCAAGCGATCCACGGGGGCGCCACGCCATAGGGCCAAGCGGACTCCGAGCTGGGATAGGCCAGGACGCCACAACGACTGAGCAAGCTATCCACGCTGGCGCCCACCACTCCCACCGCGACAATAAAACAAGCCTCGCGACGCCATTCAGATTTGTGAATCCAGGAAAAGTGCAGCAGGATCAACAGTCCCATAGCGAACGGGCCCAGCCACACATTTCCAGCCGCAGCGAACCAAACCGCCACAAACCAGATCACGTTGTACAAGACCGCATTCGCAACCGTTTTCATGATCAAGCGTGGATGGATGGATGCGGCTCAAGCCCGCGCGGTCTGGCCTGGGGACGCGCCAAGACGACCTGCACATCTCCGAGTCGACGTTCCGCGAAACCGCCCTCACAGTACGCGAAGTAAAACTCCCAAAGCCTTAAGAACTCATCATCGAAACCCAGCTGCTTGGCCTGGGCCCAGTTTCTCTTCAGGTTGGAACGCCAAATGGAAAGGGTCCGAGCGTAGTGCGGACCGATGTCTTCCATGTGCACCGTTTTCAAGTCACTCGCGCTCGACGAAGAACGAATCAGGGCGCCCACCGAGGGGATACAGCAACCCGGAAAAATGTAGCGCTTGATGAAATCGACACTGCGCCGTGCCTGATCGTAGAACGGATCGGCGATTGTGATGGATTGCAAGCACATGAGCCCGTCGGGCTTCAGTAAGCGCGCGCAGGTTTCAAAGTACTCATCGAAGTATTGATGCCCTATGGCCTCGATCATCTCGATAGAAATCAACTTGTCGTACTCACCCGTCAAGCGCCGATAGTCCTGAAGAACCACCGTAATCTGATCGGACAACCCGGCCGCAGCAATGCGTTCCACCGCCAGCGCAAATTGTTCTTTTGAAATCGTGGTCGTGGTGACCTTACACCCAAAGTTCTTAGCCGCAAATATGGCCATGCTGCCCCACCCCGTTCCGATCTCGAGCAAGTGATCACTGGTCTTCAGCTCTAACTTACGGCAAGCCCGCTCCATTTTGGCAAAGGAGGCCTCTTCCATGGTGCTATCCGCGGATTCAAAGTAACCGCAGGAATAGGTCATTGAGGGATCTAGGAACAAAGCAAAGAACTCATTCGAAAGATCGTAGTGGGCCGAGATGTTGCTTCGGCTGCCCGACTCGGTGTTCCGTCGAAACAAGTGATATGCGGAAAGCAGCGGTTTAGAAAGCACCGCGAGCCCGCCGTCCATGGCCTGCATGATTTCCTCGTTGCGCACCATGAGCCGTACGACTTCGGAAGGATCCGGTGAAGACCAGAGCCCCTGGGCAAAGGACTCTCCCGCGCCCAGGTTTCCCCTGCGCAACAGCACATCCCAAAAACGCGCGTCATGGACGACAATGCTCGCGGTCAGGCTGCCTTCACCGCCCCCACCGTATTGGGTGGACTCGCGCCCTTGAACGACGGTGAGCGTCCCCCATCGCAAACTTTCGAAGCGCTTACGGATGAGCCGTTCGGGCAAACGAGGCTGGTTCTTTGATTGCAAAGATGTGTTCATAGTGACCTAAGGGTTGGGGAAGGAAGCGTCGCGCTTCTTCGGGTGGGTGTAAAAAGGGACCTTTTTCAGCCAGAGGCGCGCCGCATGCCAGTAGATTCCCATGGGGACCAGGTAGGTTTGGAAGGGATAGGCGAATAGGCTTTTGGCCAAAGACCCTGCGCCAATCGATTGCCTCGCAGCAGTGAGACCGGCTTGGAACACAACGCCTTGCTGTTCGCGATTCGCCATGTGAATCTCCAGGGTCTCCCCGGGTGCAGAAAAGCGCCACTCGTAGCTCTGTGACATAGGAAAAAAGGGCGAGATGTGAAATTCCTTGTCGAACCGAAATTCGTGCAGCGCACCCGCGTCCATACCGCGCGCATCCAGCACGTACCGATGACGTTCACGCCACGGAGTATTCGTAATTTCGGAAACAATGGCCTGCAATTTCCCTTCCCCATCAAAGCAGTAATAGAAGCTCACCGGATTGAAGAGGTATCCCCAAGTCCGAAGCTGCGTTAGAACCCGAACCGCACCCTCAGGCCGGAAAGACAACTTTTCCTCTATGCAGTCTTTGACAGCATCCTTGAGGGGCTTTCGCGGATCACCGAGATAGTCCTTGCGGCGAAAGCAGGACAGATTCCAACGGCGGGTCGACCAAAGCCAACGCCCTCGAAAGACAGTGGACAGTTCATCCAAATCCAGGAATAGATAGCAAACGCGGTTCCTAAAAACGTGCTTCCTGGGAACGCGGCGCGCGTGATAGACGTGCCCTGTGTACATGGCGCTGTTCATTGAATTCGCACCAAGTCTTGGACCCTTTCCGCAACCCGCAGACCGCTTCGAACACCATCCTCGTGGAAACCGTAACCCCAATAGGCGCCGCAAAAGTGCAATCCATGCATGCCATCGATCTCGCCGTGTCGCTGTTGAGCGACAACGCCATCCTCTGAAAACACAGGATGGTGATAGATGATCTGCTTGAGCACCTTGTCCGGACGAATCGCTTGAGCACGGTTGAGGGTCACAAAGTAGTTCGCCTTGGACTTCAAGCCTTGCAGCTCGTTCATCCAATAAGTGACCACCGGTAGGTCCGATCCTGAAGGCAGCACGTGATAGTTCCACGAGGCCCATGCGCGCTTGCGATGGGGCATCACGCTTTCATCGGTGTGCAGGGTCGCTTCGTTCTTTTGATAGGGAAAGGCGCTGAGGATCTCCGTTTCTAGGGCGGAAGAGTCCTCCATCATTTTCAATGATTGGTCAGCGTGGCACGCCAGAATAACCCTGTCGAACCATTGTTCGTTCCCATCGGCCGTGCGCAGCGTCACTCCGCCGGCCTGACGCCGAAGGCTCAGCACCGGAGTATTCAGCTGGATACGATCTCGAAAAGGCTCCACCAACGGATCGACATAGGAGCGTGATCCCCCCTGGATCACAAGCCACTGCGGACGATTCTTTAGTTGCAAGAACCCATGGTTCTGGAAAAACTGCACGAGGAACCGCAATGGGAAGCGCATGATCACCTCAGCCCGCGCGGACCAAATCGCGGCACTCATCGGAACCAAGTGTTGGTCCACGAACGTGGAGGAATAGCTGCCATCGCGTAGGAACTGGCCAAGGGTGGTGTCCCCTTCCCGCTCTAGGACTTCCGGAGCCTCCCGATAAAACCTCGAGATCTCGCGCGCCATGCGCCAAAACGTCGGCCGAAAGAGATTCCGCCTTTGTGCAAACAGCCCATTGATAGAAGTCCCGTTGTACTCCAAATTCGTGGCGTCGCAACGCACAGAGAAACTCATGGTGCTCGGTTGATAGGCCACGCCCAGTTCGCTCATCAAACGACAGAAATTTGGGTAGGTCTTCTCATTGAAAACAATGAACCCGGTGTCGACGGGGAGGATTTTTCCATCGTCCAGTACGTCCACCGTATTGGTGTGCCCTCCGATGTACGCACCCGCTTCAAATACGGTCAGATCGTGTTCCGCATGAAGCTTACGCGCTGCAACCAAGCCTGAGACTCCGGTTCCAATAACAGCAATTTTCATGGCTTTTTCAGCCTCACTGGAATTGGGCGCAAGTCCCACACCAACCCCATAACCGCCATGGCCCTGATCAAATAGAAGCTCAAGTCGAACTCCCACCAACGGAAACCCATTCGAACGGAGCCGGGGTAATGGTGATGGTTGTTGTGCCAGCCTTCTCCAAAGGTCAGGAGCGACAGAAATGCATTGTTGCGGCTGTCATCGGGCGTATCGAAGCGTCGTGTTCCGAGACGGTGAGCCAATGAATTGATCGTGAACGTGCCGTGGTAGAGGGCCACCGTCGAAATAACGAACCCCCACACCAGGAATTGCATACCGCTGGTGCCCAGGCCAGGCCAAAATGCCTGCAAGCCAACCCCGACTCCGAATAGCAAAGGAATCAAGAGGATCGGTACGAGCAAATCGAAGCGGTCCAGAAAGCGAAGTTCAGGGAACTTGGCCAGGTCCCCCACCAGCTCCAACCGCGTGCGCAGGTTTTGACGGGAAAGGATCCAGCCCACATGGCTGTACCAGAGGCCTTCTCGCTGCGGACTATGAACATCGCCCTCGTGGTCGGAGTGTCGGTGATGGTTGCGGTGATGGGCCGCCCACCAAAGTGGGCCCTTCTGCACCGCTGCGAGCCCCAATACGGCAAAGACGAACTGCATCGCACGCGAAGTCTTGAATGCCCGGTGCGAGAAATAGCGGTGGTAAAAGGCCGTAATCGCAAACATACGAAGCCCGTAGAACGCCACCGCGAATATCACAGCAACAGGACTCCAGCCCACAATCAGAACCAGGAGGCAAGCAAGGTGCAGTGCCACGAAGGGAATCACACGACCCCAGTCGGCCTTGTGAACATCCCCGTCAAATGGCTTGGCCGCGATTTCCCACGAATCCAAACTACGGACGAGTCTACGGGCCAACGTATCGCCCATCAGGATTCATCCCTTGCTCGAGGACTGAGCAATTGGTGGCTGACCACCCACTCTTGGCCCTTGTCCCAAGCAAACAGTTCCGCGCAAGACAGGAAAAAAACACGCCAGCGGTGGAACCACAACTTGGCCTGATCGGCGCCGTAGGTTTCCGCCAAAATGGGCAAAATAGCACGCTTGTGGCGCTCCAAGTTTTGGGCCCAATGCTCCGAAGTCTGAGCGTAGTGCGATCCCGAAACCACCCAACGATCCGCCACGTCAAAGGGAATGTTCAGGTGATCCAACATGTCATGCTGTGGCATCATGCCGCCCGAAAAGAAATAACGCCCCATCCAATCGTCGTCGCCCTGCACCTCGAACGGATAGGCATAGCGCATGTGAGCGAATACGTGCATGAACAGCTTTCCACCGCTCTTGATCCAACCTCCTGCCCTTCCTAGGAGCTCTTCCCAGTTGCGCATATGCTCGAACATCTCGACCGAAACGATCCGGTCGTAGGTGGCCGGTGCTTCGAACGTATTCATGTCATCCGTCAGCACGGTCACATTGGTGAGGCCTTCTTTTTCCAAGCTTGCTTCGATGGATTTACGCTGGGGAGCAGAATTGGATACGGCCGTGATTTGGCTATCGGGATAGTGACGAGCCATCCATAGGGTCAAGGAACCCCAACCACAGCCAAGCTCCAGAATCGATTGCCCATTGACCAATTGGGCGCGCTCGCAGGTCAATCCGAGCATGGCGTCCTCGGCCTGCTCTAGCGTCATGCCCTTGCGGTCATAGTAGGCACTGGAGTATTTTTTGTTGGGCCCAAGGACCAGGTTGAAAAATGCGGCGGGCACCTCGTAATGCTGCTCATTGGCCTTGTCTGGCACCAAAGCAATCGAGGCCGAACGCATGGATTGCGTCCAGGCTTCCATCGCCTTTTCCGGATCCGCATCCCAGACCTGCTTCTGTTCGTTCAGGCGCTGGCCGAGCAATGCGCGAATACCGCGGCGGATTAGGGGTCTAGGCACAAGGCCTTTTTCTACAAGTTGGATAGCAACTTTCATCTAGTTCTGGCCAGGGGTTTACTGGGGGCGCGGGGCGGCCCGGGAAAAAAGGCGTTGGTGGTTCTTTGATATTCCCTGTAGTCGTCACCACGACTTCGCAGGGATTGTTCTTCGGTAGGAGGTATGCCCGTCACCTTGCAGACTAGGAACAGCATGAGTAGTGGGGCTAGCCACAGCCAAGCTCCCCCGGACAAGCCGATTCCAATGAGGGGGTACATCAGCCAATGCAACCACTCAAAGAAGTAGTTGGGATGGCGCGAATATTTCCAAAGGCCCTTGCGACAGGTCCTACCGCGCCCAGACGGGCCCCGGCGCCATTTCTTCAGCTGCCGGTCCGCCAGCCCTTCTCCTGCTAAGGATATTACCCACAGCGTCAATGCGAGTACATCCACAACTCGCCAGCCCGCCAGCTCAGCGCCCGAGAGCATTAGGACCGGTAGCGCGAGTACGAGCGCTAGGAGGGCTTGAATCTGAAAGAACCAGAAGAAGCGAGCATCAGCCTTGCGGCCCCAGGTCCTCCGCAGGTTGGCATACCTGCCATCCTCGGCCTCGGAGCCCACGCGCTCCCAAAGGTGCAATCCCAAGCGCAAAGACCAAGCTCCAATGCACAAGCCAACGAGCCAGCGCCTAGGTTCCCACCCATCACCCGTGATTGTGAATGCTACGCCCAAGCTGCCCAAGCCGAGGGCCCAAGCCACGTCCACCCAACCCGCATTCATGGTATAGGTCTGACGCCACCATAGGGCGAGCATGACCGCTGACAGGATCAGCCAACCCAACAGCCAGATGGGAATCGTTTGCAGCAATTGATCGAACACAGTGGCACATTCGGGGCCCCAGGCCTGCCGGATGCACTTTCAGCACATTTTCCACGCGAAAGTGCATCCAGATCACTGCGGGCTGCGAACAGGCACCCAGATGAGAGAATTAGAGGTAAGTGACCCTAGCAAGGGCGGCCCACGGACCACGACCAGGTGGCTTCCGTGGGTCTTCCTTGCTTTTCTTTTCCCCGTGATTGGTTGCCAGTCCATGTCCAAGAAGACCCTTCGAAACAACCTTTTAGCCCTGGAGAAGAACGCCCCCGCCAGACAAGCGGGCCTCTCCACCCGTTCCATCCAGGCCAATCTTCATGGCAAGTCGGAACCGTTTGAGTTGACCTACCTTTTTGTGCCGGCCCAAAATGGAGCCCCCACGGGCCCTCCGGTCGTGCTCATCCACGGCACTCCCGCCACGCTATTCACTTGGGTACCCACAATTTATGGCGATACCGCGTCCAAGGGACTCAGCGCCACACGCGACGTGTATGCCATCGAAGTGATCGGCCATGGCATGGCTGAAGGCGACGGTCGCCCCTACCTCTTCGAATCCTGCGCCCGCTTTGTCGAGGCGGCCATTCGGGGCCTGGGTCTAAGCGAGGTCTACCTGGTAGGCAATTCATACGGGGGCGAGTTTGCCTGGCGCGCCGCTCTCAATGCACCGGACCTGATCGCTGGCCTGGTCCTAATCCACCCTTCCGGTTATGCCCGGCAGGATGATGAGTGGTTACCGGAAGAGGTCGTAATGCGCGACAACTCGCTGGCCAAGATCGGCTGGTTGCTCAATTCCAAGAAACGCGTGCGGACCGCTCTGGAGCCTCATTTCAACGGCATTCCTAAGGACCGGGATACTGAGATATTCCTGGTCTGTGAAAACGCTCACAACTGGAAAGCCATGATCGACCTCGTCCGTGACGAAAATGGCTCCCGGGAATCCGAGCTCCAGCAAATCCGCCCCCCTACGTTGATTCTCTGGGGAGCCGCTGAAATAGCCTACCCCTTGGACACATTTGGGCGCAGGTTCGAGGAAGACATCCCGAATGCCACATTGCAGGTATTGCCTGAATGTGGCCATTACCCGCAAGAACAACGCCCAGAGTTAGTTGCCAACGTTTTGCATGGATTCTTTGACTCCCTGGAAGTCACGTCACGCTGAGTCCATTTAGCAAGTCTTGGGCAAACCCACCGAATGCTGCTACCCTTGCGGTGCACTACCACTATGAACACCGAATTCACCGCTCAAATCATCCGCAATAGTGCGGACGGCATCGCTGGACTGGCAGCAGCTCGCCTATTCGAGCAGCACCCCCACGACTTAGTGGACGACTTTGCCACTTGGAAAGGCCACCTTCGAAACCAGGCACTGCAGCTGTCCGCAGCCCTGCAATCCCAGAGCACTTGCGCGTTCGCAGATCACGTGACTTGGATGCTCGTAGCCCTCCAAGCCCAAAATATACCTGCGAGCGCCGTGCTCAAATCCGTGGAGTGCCTCGGGGAGATCACGAGCGAGTCCATTCCCACCGAGATGGTGACGGAATTGACCCCCTACCTGGAAGCTGCCTATCAGCGCTTCGAACAAAAGGAACAATCCTCCCAGAGCTGTTTGGCCAAGGACGGGCCCGCACGGGTCCAAGCTTTGGATTTTATCGCCGCGCTGAGGAATGGAGAAGAGCAAGAAGCCGCCCAAGCCATCCTCTCTGCACACACGCAGCAGGGCCAATCCGTACAAGAGATCGTCGAGGAAGTTCTGAGTCCAGCCCTGCAAGAAATGGGCAGGCTATGGCACTTGGGAGAGGCGACGATCGCAGAAGAACATTTCGTCACACAGGCCACCCAAAAAATATTGGCGCAGCTACTTGCTGTGGCCCCGCAAAAGCCCAAAAACGGCAACACCGCGGTTCTTTCCGGTGTCGCGGGCGAGAGTCACTCCTTCGGCATCCAGGTGGTCGCGGGATACCTACAAATGGAGGGCTGGCGCACG